>NZ_CP117782.1:324965-649931 GCF_028657905.1 Burkholderia sp. FERM BP-3421
GCACCAGCAGTTCGCGCAGCAACCGGTCGTGACGGGCTCGATGCCGCTCATTCGCGCCGCCGTGACCACGCAAGGCCAATAAACCCGATGCGGACATTGCAGGTGAAGCACGCCATTCCCGGCTGGAAGCGGCTGCCGGCGCTGTTGCTTTGCGCGGCCGCGCTGTTGTCCGTTCAATCCCACGCCGTCGCGCAGCAGCCCGACGATCTCGTCGCCACGCGGCGCGCCGCGGCGGACTGGCTCGACCGGATCCAGCAGGCCGCGCAGCAGCAAAGCTACGAAGGCACCTTCGTCTACCAGCGCGGCACCTATGTGCAGTCGTCACGCATCGTCCATGTGGCGGTGAAGGGCGACGGCGAGTACGAGCAGATCGAGACGCTCGATGGCAAGCCGCGCAAGCTGCTGCGCCATAACGACGATCTCTACACGTTCGTGCCCGAGCGGCGCCTGTGCGTCGTCGAACGGCGCCAGAACAAGGATTCCTTCCCGGCGCTGCTCGGCGCGAGCGGCGAGCAGGTGCTGGCCGTCTACGAGCCGAAGCTGCTCGGCCAGGACCGGGTCGCGGGGCTCGACGCGCAGGTCGTCGAACTGATGCCGAAGGACGCCTACCGCTTCGCCTACAAGCTCTGGACCGACGCGCGCACCGGGCTGCTGCTGCGTTCGCAGACGCTCGACGCGGACGAGCGCGTGCTCGAGCAGATCGCGTTCTCGCAGGTGCAGATCGGCGCGGGCAATGCCGCGCAGAAGGGCGCGATCGCGGCAGGCATGCGCAACCTGACCGGCTGGACCGTGGTGCGGCCGCCTGTCGCTCCCGTCGACATCGAGGCGCAGGGCTGGCTGATCGCGCCGACCGTCGCCGGCTTCCGCAAGATTCGCGAAGTGCGCCGTCCGATGGCGTCGCGCGATGCCGGCGATCCGCCGATCCCGGTCGACCAGGCGGTCTATACCGACGGCCTCGCCACCATCTCCGTATTCATCGAACCGGCCGAGAAGAATGTCCGCAAGGAAGGCGCGGGCAGCACCGGCGCGACCCACGTGCTCGTCAAGCGCCGCGGCGACTACTGGATCACCGCGCTGGGCGAGGTGCCGCCGGCGACCTTGCAGCAGTTTACGTCTGCCATAGAATACAAGGCTTCCAAGTAACCTTCCTCCGGTCCGACATGAAGAAACTTTCGCTGCGCAACTGGCTGGCCGCCGCGGTGGTGGCTGCCTGGGTTCCGTTCGTCCCCCACGCATCGGCGGCGCCCGCGGCGAGCGCCGCCGGCGCGAGCACGCCCGTGGCGCCGGCGCGCGCAGGGCTGCCCGATTTCGCCGATCTCGTCGAGAAGGTCGGGCCGGCAGTCGTCAACATCCGCACCACGGCGAACGTGCCGACCGACACGCGCGGCATGATGCCGCCGGGGATGGACAACGGCGACATGTCGGAATTCTTCCGTCGCTTCTTCGGCATCCCGTTGCCGCAGGCGCCGGGCAATCCGAAGGGCGCGCAGCCGAACCCGCCCGATGCGCCGGACGCCGAGCAGAACCGCGGCGTCGGCTCCGGCTTCATCCTGTCGTCGGACGGCTACGTGATGACCAATGCGCACGTGGTCGACGATGCGGACACGATCTACGTGACGCTGACCGACAAGCGCGAGTTCAAGGCGAAGCTGATCGGCGTTGACGAGCGCACCGACGTGGCGGTCGTGAAGATCAACGCGACCAGCCTGCCGAGCGTTGCGATCGGCGATTCCAACCGGGTCCGCGTCGGCGAATGGGTGGTCGCGATCGGTTCGCCGTTCGGGCTCGACAACACCGTCACGGCCGGCATCGTCAGCGCGAAGGGCCGCAATACCGGCGACTACCTGCCGTTCATCCAGACCGATGTCGCGGTCAACCCGGGCAACTCGGGCGGTCCGCTGATCAACATGTCGGGCGAGGTGATCGGCATCAACTCGCAGATCTACAGCCGCACCGGCGGGTTCATGGGCATCTCGTTCGCGATTCCGATCGACGAGGCGATGCGGGTGGCCGACCAGCTGAAGGCCTCGGGCAAGGTGGTGCGCGGCCGCATCGCGGTGGCGATCGGCGAGGTCACGAAGGACGTCGCCGACTCGATCGGCCTGCCGAAGGCGGAAGGCGCGCTGGTCAGCAGCGTCGAGCCGGGCGGCCCGGCCGACAAGGCGGGCATCCAGCCGGGCGACATCATCCTGAAGTTCAACAATCGCCCGGTCGATACGGCCACCGACCTGCCGCGCATGGTCGGCGACACGAAGCCCGGCACGCGCGCGACGGTCACGATCTGGCGCAAGGGCCAGGCGCGCGACCTGCCGATCACGATCACCGAGGTGCCCGTCGACAAGAACGCCAAGGCGGACGCGGGCCAGAGCCAGCCGAAACCGCGCCAGAGCAACTCGCTCGGGCTGACGGTGAACGATGTGCCGGCCGACCAGCTGAAGGCGCTCAAGCTGCGCGGCGGCGTGCAGATCGTCAATGTCGACGGTCCGGCCGCGCGCGCGGGCCTGCGGCGCGGCGACATCGTGCTGCGGGTCGGCGACACCGACATCACGAGCGCGAAGCAGTTCGTCGACCTGACCGCGCAGCTCGATCCGCAGAAGGTGGTGGCGGTGCTGGTGCGGCGCGGCGACAACACGCAGTTCATCCCGATCCGTCCGCGCCAGAAGTAGGCGAATCGTGATCTTCACGCTGTACGGCCGCGGCTGGTGCCATTTGTGCGACGACATGCGCGACGCGCTGGCGCCCGTCGCGGCCGAGTTCGGCGCGCGCGTCGAGGTGGTCGACATCGATGCGGACCCCGCGCTGGTCGCGCGCTACGACGAGGACGTGCCGGTGCTGCTGCTCGACGGCGTCGAAGTCTGCCGGCATCGTTTCGACGCGGCGCGGGTGACGGAAGCGCTGCAGCGGGCCGTGCGGCGCGGTTAGCCGCGGGTTCCACGCAAAGGCCGCCCCTGGCAGGGCTTTTCGGCTAAAATAGGCTGTTTTTTCACCGACTTACACAAGGCGTGCTCTGCGATCGTCGAGCGCGCCTTTTTCGCTTGATCGGACGGAATGGATCATATTCGCAACTTTTCGATCATCGCGCACATCGACCATGGCAAGTCGACGCTCGCGGATCGCATCATTCAGGTATGCGGCGGCTTGTCCGACCGCGAAATGGAATCGCAGGTGCTCGACTCGATGGATCTCGAGCGCGAGCGCGGCATCACGATCAAGGCGCAGACCGCCGCGCTGTCGTATCGGGCGCGCGACGGCAAGGTTTACAACCTGAACCTGATCGACACCCCGGGGCACGTCGATTTCTCGTACGAGGTGAGCCGTTCGCTGTCCGCGTGCGAAGGCGCGCTGCTCGTGGTGGACGCGAGCCAGGGCGTCGAGGCGCAGACGGTCGCGAATTGCTACACGGCGATCGAGCTCGGCGTCGAGGTCGTGCCGGTGCTCAACAAGATCGACCTGCCCGCCGCGAACCCGGAGAACGCGATCGCGGAGATCGAGGACGTGATCGGCATCGACGCGACCGACGCGACCCATTGCAGCGCGAAGACGGGGCTCGGCGTCGAGGACGTGCTCGAGTCGCTGATCGCCAAGGTGCCGCCGCCGAAGGGCGATCCCGCCGCGCCGCTGCAGGCGCTCATCATCGATTCCTGGTTCGACAACTACGTCGGCGTCGTGATGCTGGTGCGGATCGTCAACGGCACGCTGCGTCCGAAGGAAAAGATCAAGCTGATGGCGACGGACGCGCAGTTCCCGGTCGAGCACGTCGGCGTGTTCACGCCGAAGTCGCGCAATCTCGAATCGCTGTCGGCCGGGCAGGTGGGCTTCATCATCGCCGGCATCAAGGAACTGACGGCCGCCAAGGTCGGCGATACGGTCACGCATGCGACCAAGTCGGCGCTCGCGCCGCTGCCGGGCTTCAAGGAAGTGAAGCCGCAGGTGTTCGCGGGCCTCTATCCGGTCGAGGCGAACCAGTACGACGCGCTGCGCGAGTCGCTCGAGAAGCTCAAGCTGAACGATGCGTCGCTGCAGTACGAGCCGGAAGTGTCGCAGGCGCTCGGCTTCGGCTTCCGCTGCGGCTTCCTCGGCCTGCTGCACATGGAGATCGTGCAGGAACGGCTCGAGCGCGAGTTCGACATGGACCTGATCACGACCGCGCCGACCGTCGTCTACGAGGTCGTGAAGAGCGACGGCGCGACGATCACGGTCGAGAATCCGGCGAAGATGCCGGAGCCGAGCCGGATCGGCGAGATCCGCGAGCCGATCGTGACCGTGAACCTGTACATGCCGCAGGAATACGTGGGTTCGGTGATCACGCTGTGCGAGCAGAAGCGCGGCATGCAGATCAACATGCAGTACCACGGCCGCCAGGTGCAGCTCACCTACGAGATCCCGATGGCCGAGATCGTGCTCGACTTCTTCGACCGGCTGAAGTCGGTGTCGCGCGGCTACGCGTCGATGGACTACGAGTTCAAGGAATACCGCGCGTCGGACGTCGTGAAGGTCGACATGCTGATCAACGGCGACAAGGTCGACGCACTGTCGATCATCGTGCACCGTTCGCAGTCGCAGTATCGCGGCCGCGAAGTCGCGGCGAAGATGCGCGAGATCATCCCGCGCCAGATGTACGACGTGGCGATCCAGGCCGCGATCGGCGTGCACATCATCGCGCGCGAGAACATCAAGGCGCTGCGCAAGAACGTGCTGGCGAAGTGCTACGGCGGCGACATCTCGCGCAAGAAGAAACTGCTGGAGAAGCAGAAGGAAGGTAAGAAGCGGATGAAGCAGGTGGGTTCGGTCGAGATCCCGCAGGAGGCATTCCTGGCGATCTTGCGCGTCGAAGACAAATAACAGGACTGATCCTTTATGAATTTTGCGCTGATCCTTTTTGTGCTCGTCGTTTTGACGGGCATCGCGTGGGTGCTGGACAAGCTGGTGTTCCTGCCGCAGCGGCGTCGGGCGGCGGATGCGGCGGTCGAGGAGTTCGATCGCCAGCAGGCGCGCGTCGGCGAGCGCTTCGCCGACGAGAACGCGCCGCAGACGCGTGCGCGGCTGCGCGACGACAAGCTGCGCCAGCCGTGGTGGCTCGAGTACACGGCGAGCTTCTTCCCGGTGATCCTCGTCGTGTTCGTGGTTCGTTCGTTCATCGTCGAGCCGTTCAAGATTCCGTCGGGCTCGATGGTGCCGACGCTGCTGGTCGGCGATTTCATCCTCGTCAACAAGTACGACTACGGGCTGCGGCTGCCTGTCGTCAATACCAAGATCACGGCGGGGCGGCCGCTCGAACGCGGCGATGTGGTGGTGTTCCGCTACCCGAAGGATGAGTCGGTCGACTACATCAAGCGCGTGATCGGCCTGCCGGGCGACACCGTCGCGTATCAGGACAAGCAGCTGACGATCAACGGTCAGCCGGTGCCCGAAACGCCGATGGCCGACTACTTCGACGAAGAGCGCATGAACTACGCGAAGCAGTTCGAGGAAACGCTGGGCACCCGCAAGAACGCGATCTTGAACAATCCCGGCGTGCCGCCGTTCGTGATGGGCGCGTACGACTACCCATATCGCGACAACTGCGAATACAACAGCCGCGGCGTGATCTGCAAGGTGCCGCCGGGTCACTACTTCATGATGGGCGACAACCGCGACAACAGCGCGGACAGCCGCTACTGGGGCTTCGTGCCCGACAAGAACATCGTCGGTCGCGCGTTCTTCATCTGGATGAATTTCAGCAACCTGAAACGCATCGGCTCGTTCAACTGAGCAACGCGCCGTTCGGCAACACGTCGCACGACGTGTTGCCGAACTACTTTAAGAACCCTCGGTAACACCGCTTCGTCACGCCTTTTCGTGCCCGGCCCCGTCCGTTCGACGGAGTTGGCGCCCGCGTTATACTCCTGCACATGCCCCTATCCCAGTTGGAAAGCCGGCTGCGCTACGAATTTCGCAATGCGGAATTGTTGCGCCAGGCTTTGACCCATCGCAGTCACAGTGCCACGCACAACGAACGGCTCGAGTTTCTCGGCGACTCCGTTCTCAATTGCGCGGTGGCCGCCCTTTTGTTCCAACGTTTCGGTAAGTTGGACGAAGGCGATTTGTCGCGCGTCCGGGCGAATCTCGTCAAACAGCAGTCGCTGTACGAAATCGCTCAGGCCCTTAATATTTCCGACGGGCTGCGCCTGGGCGAGGGCGAGTTGCGCAGCGGTGGGTTCCGGCGCCCCTCGATCCTCGCGGACGCATTCGAAGCCATCATCGGGGCGGTGTTCCTCGATGGCGGCTTCGAAGCCGCCCAAGGGGTGATCAAGCGCCTCTACATTCCGATCCTCGATCACATCGATCCGCGCACCCTCGGCAAGGACGCGAAGACGCTGCTGCAGGAATACCTGCAGGGTCACAAGATCGCGCTGCCGACCTATACCGTCGTGGCGACGCATGGTGCGGCGCACAATCAGCAGTTCGAGGTCGAGTGCACGGTGCCGAAGCTCGACGTCAAGGTGTCCGGGTCCGGCGCGAGCCGGCGCGCGGCCGAGCAGGCCGCCGCGAAGAAGGCGCTCGACGAGGTGATGGCCGCCGCGCCGTTGCTCGGCGCGAAGCCGAAGCGCTCGAAGGGCGCGCGGGCCGCGAAGCATGCGGAACCGGAGATCGTGCCGGGCGTGAAGGGCGTGCAGGAAGCACTCGACCTGCGTGCGCCGGACCGCAAGGAACGTGCGCCGGCCCGCGCGGCGGGCGGCCCGGCCGAAGCCCGGCCCGCGGCGGAGCCGGTTGCGCCCGCCGGGCCGATCGCGGTGATCCGCGGCGCGCACGCCGAGCCGGCCGAGCGGTCCGCCCGCGCCGCCGACAAAACCGCCGCCGCCGACAAACCGGCGGAGAAAACCGACGCGGCGCCGCGCGCGGCGGCCGGCCTGGTCGACAAGCCGCCCCGTCCCCGTGACGCGACGCCCGCGCTGTCCTCCGAAGCCGAGCCCGGCATGGCGGCCGCCCCCGTGCGCGCTGCCGATGCCGGCCATTGATCCCGAACACGATACCGGTCGCGCCCAACCCGCGCGCCGGTTCCGAACCCGCTGCATCCTGATATGAACGCTCCCGCTCCCACTGGTTTCCGCTGCGGCATGATCGCGATCGTCGGCCGGCCGAATGTCGGCAAGTCGACGCTGATGAACGCGCTGGTCGGCCAGAAAATCAGCATCACGTCGCGCAAGGCGCAGACGACCCGCCATCGCATCACCGGCATCCACACGCTCGACGACGCGCAGTACATCTTCGTCGATACGCCGGGCTTCCAGACCCGCCACAGCACGGCGCTGAACCGCTCGCTGAATCGCGCGGTGACCTCGACGCTGACGTCGGTCGACGCGATCCTGTTCGTGATCGAAGCCGGCCGTTTCGGCCCGGACGACCAGCGGGTGCTCGACCTGATCCCGCCCGGCACGCCGACGCTGCTGATCGCAAACAAGCTCGACCGCGTGAATGACAAGGACACCCTGTATCCGTTCATGCAGCAGATGGGCGCGCTGCGCGAGTTTGCCGAGATCGTGCCGCTGTCCGCGATGCGGCCGGAGGACATCCGCCGCTTGACGGACACGATCAAGCCGTACCTGCCCGAGGGCGAGCCGATCTACGGCGAGGACGACCTGACCGATCGCAGCTCCCGCTTCCTCGCGGCGGAAATCCTGCGCGAGAAGGTGTTCCGCTGGACCGGCGACGAATTGCCGTACACGAGCACCGTGGTGATCGACAAGTTCGAGGAGGAAGGGCGCCTGAAGCGCGTGTTCGCGACGATCCTGGTCGAGCGTGATTCGCACAAGGCGATGGTGATCGGCAAGAAGGGCGCGAAACTCAAGCAGATCAGCACCGAGGCGCGCATGGACATGGAGAAGCTGTTCGACGGTCCGGTGTATCTGGAAACCTTTGTCAAGGTGCGCAGCGGCTGGGCCGACAACGAAGCAGGGCTTCGCGCCTATGGGTACGAATGACGCGTGGATGATGCCCGCGGAGGGCGAGGCGGCTTCCGAGCCTGCCGCGCCCGCCGACGCGCCGCCGCCCGAGCCGCCCCGCAAGGCGCGCCGCGGCGGCGCGCGCACATCCGAGTTCCGGGTGGCCGAGCAGCCGGGCTTCGTGCTGCATAGCTACCCGTATCGCGAGACGAGCCTGATCATCGACGTGCTCACGCGCGACCACGGCCGCCTCGCGCTCGTCGCGAAAGGCGCGAAGCGCCCGCATTCGGCATTGCGCGGCGTGTTGCAGACCTTCCAGCCGCTTGCGCTGTCCTGGTCCGGCAAGTCCGAGCTGCGCACGCTGACGGGCGCGGAATGGGTGGGCGGCATGCTGCCGCTCGCCGGCGACGCGCTGCTGTGCGGTTTCTACGTGAACGAGCTGCTGGTCAAGTTCTGCGCGCGCGAGGATCCGCATCCGCCGCTGTTCAAGCACTACCTCGTCACGCTCACGCGGCTTGCGCATGGCGAAGCGCCGGTGCAGGTGCTGCGCTCGTTCGAGCGCGTGCTGCTGCGCGAGACCGGCTACGCGATGTCGCTCGGCCGCACGGTCGCGCGACGCGCGGTGCAGCCGGACGGCCGCTACGTGTTCGATCCGGAGCGCGGCGTGCGCGACGCCGACGACAGCGTGCCGTCGCATTGGCCGGTCGTGTCCGGGCAGACGTTGCTCGACATGGAGGAGGACGATTACCATCGGGCTCTGACCGTCGCGCAAAGCAAGACGCTGATGCGCTTCCTGCTGAACACCTACCTGGGCGGCACGCCGCTCGCCACGCGCCAGATCCTGATCGACCTGCAAAATCTATGAGCTTCTTTCTCACCACGCCCACCGCCATCGACCTCGGCGTCAACATCGACCACGTCGCCACGCTGCGCAACGCGCGCGGCACCGCCTATCCCGATCCGATCCGCGCCGCGCTGGCCGCCGAAGCCGCCGGCGCGGACGCGATCACGCTGCATCTGCGCGAAGACCGCCGCCACATCGTCGACGCCGACGTGCGCACGCTGCGGCCGCTCTTGACGACGCGCATGAACCTCGAATGCGCGGTGACGACGGAGATGCTCGACATCGCCTGCGAGATCCGTCCGCACGATGCCTGCCTCGTTCCGGAGAAGCGCGAGGAGCTGACCACCGAGGGCGGGCTCGACGTCGCGGGCCGCTTCGAAGCGGTGCGCGCCGCGTGCCGGCAGCTCGCGGATGCGGGCGTGCGGGTGTCGCTGTTCATCGATCCGGACGAAACCCAGATCCGCGCCGCGCACGAGGCGGGCGCGCCGGTCGTCGAACTGCACACGGGCCGCTACGCGGATGCGCACGATGAGGCGGAGCAGCAGCGCGAATACGAGCGGATCGCCGCCGGCGTGGAGGCGGGCGCACGGCTCGGCCTGAAGGTCAACGCGGGCCACGGCCTGCATTACACGAACGTACAGCCGATCGCGGCGATCGACGGCATCGTCGAATTGAACATCGGCCATGCGATCGTCGCGCACGCGATCTTCGTCGGTTGGGACAACGCGGTGCGCGAGATGAAGGCGATCATGGTCGCCGCGCGCGTCGCGGCGCTGCACGGCGCGCGCTGAACGCCGATGGCGATCTACGGCATCGGCACCGACGTCGTCCAGGTGAGCCGCATCGCGGCCGTGCTCGAACGCACGGGCGGGCGGTTCGCCGAGAAGGTGCTCGGTCCGGACGAGCTGCGCGTGTTCCAGGCGCGGCGCGCGCGCTCCGAAGTGCGCGGCATCGCGTTCCTCGCGACCCGTTTCTCCGCGAAAGAGGCGTTCTCGAAGGCGATCGGCCTCGGGATGCGCTGGCCCATGACGTGGCGCGCGCTGCAGGTGCTCAACGAGCCGAGCGGGCAGCCCTTCGTGGTCGCGTCGGGCGAGCTGGCGGCCTGGCTCGGCGCGCGCGGCATCACGGCGCGCGTCACCGTCAGCGACGAGCGCGACTACGCGGTCTCGTTCGTGGTCGCCGAGACGCCCGACCCGGCCGCCGGCCGCGACGCCGCCTGATTTCTTACCGAAGGATCCTGATTCGATGAAACTGACTCCCGGCCCGGTGATGCTCGACGTCGTCGGCACCGCGCTGACCCGTGACGATGCGCGCCGTCTCGCGCACCCGCAGACGGGCGGCGTGATTCTGTTCGCCCGCCACTTCCAGGACCGCGCGCAGCTGGTCGCGCTGACCGAGGCGATCCGCGCGGTGCGCGAGGACATCCTGATTGCGGTCGATCACGAGGGCGGCCGCGTGCAGCGCTTCCGCACCGACGGCTTCACGGTGCTGCCCGCGATGCGCCGCCTGGGCGAGCTGTGGGACCGTGACGTACTGCGCGCGACCGAGGCGGCGACGGCCGTCGGCTACGTGCTCGCGGCCGAACTGCGCGCGTGCGGCATCGACATGAGCTTCACGCCGGTGCTCGATCTCGACTACGGCCACTCGAAGGTGATCGGCGATCGCGCGTTCCACAGCGATCCGCGCGTCGTCGCGCTGCTCGCGAAGAGTCTCAATCACGGGCTGGCGCTCGCGGGCATGGCCAACTGCGGCAAGCATTTCCCCGGCCACGGCTTCGCGGAGGCGGATTCGCACGTCGCGCTGCCGACCGACGACCGGCCGCTCGACGCGATCCTCACGGCCGACGTCGCGCCTTACGACTGGCTCGGCCTGTCGCTCGCGGCGGTGATCCCGGCCCATGTGATCTATACGCAGGTCGATGCGCGGCCCGCGGGCTTCTCGCGGATCTGGCTGCAGGACATCCTGCGCGGCCAGCTGGGTTTTGAAGGGGCGGTGTTCAGCGACGATCTGTCGATGGAGGCGGCGCGCGAGGGCGGGACGTTGACCGAGGCGGCCGAGGCGGCGCTCGCGGCCGGCTGCGACATGGTGCTCGTGTGCAACCAGCCCGAGGCGGCCGAGCAGGTGCTCAATGAATTGCGGACGATGCCCTCGCGCGAATCGAGCCGCCGCCTGAAGCGGCTGCGGCCGCGCGGCAAGGCGCTCAAGTGGGACAAGCTGATGCGCGAACCGGCCTACGTGCGCGCCCAGGCGCTGCTGCACACGCTGTTCGCCTGATCCGGCGCGGCGGGGCGGGCGCTCAGGCCCGGCCCGCCGTCGCTCAGTCTTCTTCCTTCATCCGCTGCAGCTTGTTGTAGAGCGTCTTCGGGCTGATGCCGAGCAGTGTCGCGGCGCGGTGCCGGGTGCCGCCCACCGCGTCGAGCGTCGCGCGGATCAGCAGATCCTCGACGTCCGCGAGCGGGGTGCCGACCCGCACCTGCACGCTGCTGCCGTTCAGCGACGTGCCGGCCGTGAGGCTTGGCTCGCCCGCGTGCAGGGTGTCGATGAAATCGCCCGAGGCGTCGTACGCGAGCCGGACCCGCTCGTGCAGCTCCCGGACGTTGCCGGGCCAATCGTAGGCGCGGCATTCGCGCACGAAGCCCGGCGCGAGCCGCTTGTCGGTCGCACCAAGGCCCGCCGCGCGGGTCTCGCGGTTCAGATCGTCGACCAGCGCCTCGGCGATCTGGATCACGTCGTCGTCGCGCTCGCGCAGCGGCGGCAGGCCGACCGATGCGGCGTCGAGGCGCAGCCACAGATCCTCGCGCAGCGTCCCGTTCGCGACCGCCTCGCGGGCCGGGCGGCGCGTGGTCGTGATCAGCCGGAAATCGCTCGAAATCTCGCTGCTGCCGCCGATGCGCATGAAGTTCTGCGAGTCGAGCGTGCGCAGCAGCGCTTCCTGCAGGGCCAGCGGCAGCGCGGTGATCTCGTCGAGCAGCAGCGTGCCGCCGCTCGCTTGTTCGAACAGCCCCGGTTCGCGGCGCTCCGGGCCGGTGTAGCTGCCGCGCTCGCGGCCGAACAGCATGCCCTCGAGCGCGGTGCCGTCGGTTTCGAGATTGCGCGGCGACACGGCGGCCGCGCGGCAGTCGAACGTGATGAACGGTCCCTTGCGGCGCCGGCTCAGCTCGTGCAGCGTGCGCGCGGCGATCTCCTTGCCGGTGCCGGGCTCGCCCCAAAGCAGCACCGCGGTCTCGGTGCGCGCGTTGTGCTCGAGCATGTCGTACACGTGCTGGATCGCGTCGCTGCGCCCGACCAGCGCGCCGAACCGGCCGAGCCTGCGCAGCGTGGCGCGCAGCGACTGGACCTCGTCGATCAGCTCGTACGGCCGCGGAATCCGCGCGAGCAGGCTGCGCAGGCGCGGAATGTTGATCGGCTTCAGCAGATAGTCCCAGATGCCGTGCCGCAAGCCCTCGATCGCGCTCTCGACCGTCGCATTGCCGGTCAGCACGATCACCGGCAGCGATCCGTTCGGCTGCTGCTGCGGCAGGTTCTGCAGCAGGTCGAAGCCGCTGCCGTCGGGCAGGTTCAGGTCGACGAGCACCACGTCCGGGATCGAGCGGGCCAGCGCCGTCCGGGCTTCGGCGAGCGAGGTCGCGGTATCGACGGAAAATCCGTCCGCGCCGAGCAGCGCGGTGAGCCCGGACAGGCTATTGGGATCGTCTTCGACAATCAGGGCGTGTGGCATGGTGTACGCGAATATTCAAATGGGCGGGCAGCGTGCGGCAGCCTCATTTTGAGATTAGAAATGGATTTTATGCCGCGCCGCGCTTTTAGCGTACGGTATTTGTCAGCCGATATAAAACGGTTACCGAAGATACAAATTGGATATCTTTGATTTGCCTTACAGCGCGCATTTCGTGCTGGGTGTCCGGGGGCTGTCCGCCAACGAAAAAGCGCCCCGGAGGGCGCTTGATTCGGCGTGCTTCGCAAGGGGCGCTTCGCTTACGCGCGGCTGCGATACTCGTTGGTACGCGTGTCGATTTCGATCTTGTCGCCGGTGTTGCAGAACAGCGGCACTTGCAGCTCGTAGCCGGTCGAGATCTTCGCGTTCTTCAGCACCTTGCCCGACGACGTGTCGCCCTTGACGGCCGGTTCCGTGTAGGTGATTTCGCGGACCAGGACCGTCGGCAGTTCGACCGAGATCGCCTTCTCGTTGTAGAACACGACTTCGCAGGCCATGCCGTCTTCGAGGTAGTTGAGCGCGTCGCCCATCATTTCCGCCTCGACTTCATACTGGTTGTAGTCGGCGTCCATGAACACGTACATCGGATCGGCGAAGTACGAATACGACACTTCCTTGCGCTCCAGCACGACGACGTCGAACTTGTCGTCGGCCTTGTAGACCGATTCCTGGCCCGCGCCCGTCAGCAGGTTCTTCATCTTCATCTTCACGACGGCGGAGTTGCGGCCCGACTTGTTGTATTCGGCCTTCGAGATCACCATCGCTTCGCTGCCGATCATCACGACGTTGCCTACGCGGAGTTCCTGTGCGGTTTTCATCATAAAACTGTCCTGTACGAAAAAATTGCCCGGGCGTTGCGCAACGGCGGACGCCGCAAGCGGGTTCATTCCGGCGGGTCGCGCGGGGGCCGTTCCGGCCGGGCCGCGCGCTGCGGGCCACGGACGCCGAAAACGTACGCGCTTGCGCAGTCTGCCGTTGGATAACCGCTTATTTTAACTGAGATTTTGAGAATTCGGCCAGATTTCCGGCGAGATCGCCGCGCGACGCCAGTTCGTCCGCCCAGGCGGCCGCGCGGGTGCGCAGCGCCGTGCGATGTCTCCAGAAATCGGCCCAGTCCGGCGCGCCCTGGCCGTTCCAGGCATGCCAGAAACGCGCGAGCGCGGCGCCGGCCGGGGCGTCGAGGCCGTCCCCCAGGTGCGCGAGCGCGGCGTCGAGCTTCGGCAGGTGCGCGTCGTCGGCCTGCGGGTAGATTTGCCAGACGAATGGCCGCCGGGCCCATTGCGCGCGCACGAACGAATCCTCGCCGCGGACGAAGTTGATGTCGCTGACCCACAGCAGCGGGTCGTAGGCGGGCTGCGCGACGAACGCGAGCCCGTGTGCGCACAGGTTGCCGCGCGCCGCCCGGCTGCCGGCCGCGAGCTGGCCCGTGCCGAAGAAGCGGCCGAGCCCGGCCGACACCCGGCCTTCCGGCGCCAGCAGGGCGACCGGCTGGTCGCCGTCGCGCCATTGTTCGAGCAGCGCGTCGAGCGCCGGATTTTCGTACGCGAACAGCGACGCGACCAGCGTGCCGGCGGCCGGCGCGGGGCCGCCCGTCGCGGCCTGCCACCAGGCGTCGCGCGCCGCGGCGTCGAAGGCGTCGCGGCGCGCATCGAGGTCGCGCTCCTTGAGCACGCCGCCCGTGCCCGCGCCGAGCCCGGGGAAGAAGAAGGTCTTGGTGAGCGGATAGCGCGGGTGCGGCGAGGGCCGCAGATGAAAGTCGCCGACCCAGTCCTCGGCGCTCAGGTATTCGAGGTTGATCCACACCGGCGCGCGTGCGCGGCGGGCCATCGCCGCGACGTACTCGGGCGGCAGCTCGCATGCGAACGCCTCGATCACGACGTCGGCGATCGCGAGCGTGTCGCCCGCGTGGGCCGGCCCGCGCCAGTGCTCGACGACGATCCCGTCGAGCGTCTGGCGCGCGGCGTCGACGCGCGCGTCGGGCCGCAGCCGCGCGAACGGGTGCAGGTCGTCGACGAAGAGGCGCACCTGCCAGCCGTGTTCGTCGGCGAGTTGGCGCGCGAGGCGCCAGCAGACGCCGATGTCGCCGAAATTGTCGATCACCGCGCAGAACAGGTCGCAGGCGATGCGGCGGACGGCGGGCGCGGCGTCGACGACGGCGGCGTGCGCGGACGGGATCAGGGGAAAGGACGGCATCGGAAGCGGGGCGGGAATGCTCTAAACTGGCGATTCTAAATGACCTGTTCGCGCGCGCGCCGCGTCGAATCACGCATGACATCCCCCGAGACACCCGAAACCGTTTTCGAGCCCAAGAAGATCCTCGCGCAGTTGCCGCACATGCCGGGCGTCTACCGCTACTACGATGCCGACGGCGCGGTGCTGTACGTCGGCAAGGCGCGCGACCTGAAGAAGCGCGTGTCGAGCTATTTCAACAAGACCCAGCTGTCGCCGCGCATCGCGATGATGGTCACGCGCATCGCGCGGATCGAGACCACGGTCACGCGCTCGGAAGCCGAGGCGCTGCTGCTCGAAAACAACCTGATCAAGGCGCTCGCGCCGCGCTACAACATCCTGTTTCGCGACGACAAGTCGTACCCGTACCTGAAGCTCACCGGCCATCGCTTCCCGCGCATGGCGTATTACCGCGGCGCGGTCGACAAGAAGAACCAGTATTTCGGGCCGTTCCCGAGCGCTTGGGCGGTGCGCGAGAGCATCCAGATCCTGCAGCGGGTGTTCCAGCTGCGGACCTGCGAGGATTCGGTGTTCAACAACCGCACCCGGCCCTGCCTGCTGCACCAGATCGGCCGTTGCAGCGCGCCGTGCGTCGGCGCGATCGGCGACGACGACTACGCGCGCGACGTGTCGAACGCGTCGCGTTTCCTGCTGGGCCGCCAGAACGAGGTGATGGGCGAGCTCGAGCAGAAGATGCATGCGTTTGCCGCCGAACTGAAGTTCGAGCAGGCGGCGCAGGTGCGCAACCAGATGAGCTCGCTCGCGACCGTGCTGCACCAGCAGGCGATCGACGTCGGCGGCGACAGCGACGTCGACATCCTGGCCGTGGTCGCGCAGGGGGGGCGCGTGTGCGTGAATCTCGCGATGGTGCGCGGCGGCCGGCATCTGGGCGACAAGGCCTACTTCCCCGCGCATGTGGAGAGCGCGCTGACCCTCGCGGAAGGCGGCGCGGGCGATGCGGAGGCTGATGATCGGGCGGCGGGCGGTCCCGCGGAGGGCGGTCCCGCGGCGGGAGACCTTGCTGCGGGCGATCCTGCGGCAGACGACCTCGCGACGGAGGGCGCGACGGCCGGCGCGGCGGCGCTCGAGCGCGAGGTGCTCGAGGCCTTCATCGCGCAGCACTACCTCGGCAACCGGGTGCCGCCGGTGCTGGTGGTGAGCCATGCGCCCGCGAACCGCGAGCTGATCGACATCCTGACCGAGCAGGCGGGGCACAAGGTGACGCTGCTGCGTCAGCCGCAAGGACAGCGGCGCGCGTGGCTGACGATGGCCGAGCAGAATGCGCGGCTCGCGCTCGCGCGGCTGTTGTCAGAACAGGGTTCGCAGCAGGCGCGCACGCGCGCGCTCGCGGACGTGCTCGGCTACGACAGCGAGGATCTCGCGCAGCTGCGGATCGAGTGTTTCGACATCAGTCATACGATGGGCGAGGCGACCCAGGCGTCGTGCGTCGTCTATCACCATCACAAGATGCAGTCGGGCGAATACCGGCGCTACAACATCACCGGCATCACGCCGGGCGACGATTACGCGGCGATGCGCCAGGTGCTCACGCGGCGCTACGAGAAAATGGTCGAGCAGGCGGCCGAGGCGGCCTCGGCCGACGCGGAGGCGGGCATCGACGCGGACACGACGCGCGAAGCCGCAGCCGGCGCGCTGCTGCCGAACCTCGTGCTGATCGACGGCGGCAAGGGTCAGGTCGAGATGGCCCGCCAGGTCTTTACCGAGCTGGGGCTCGATTGCTCGATGCTGGTCGGAGTCGCGAAGGGCGAGGGGCGCAAGGTGGGCCTCGAGACGCTGGTGTTCGCCGACGGCCGCGCGCCGCTCGAGCTCGGCAAGGAAAGCGCGGCGCTGATGCTGGTTGCGCAGATCCGCGACGAGGCCCACCGTTTCGCGATCACAGGGATGCGCGCGAAGCGTGCGAAGGCGCGCCAGACCTCGCGGCTGGAGGAGCTGGAGGGCGTCGGCGCGAAGCGGCGCCAGCGCCTGCTCGCGCGCTTCGGCGGATTGCGTGGGGTGGTGGCGGCGAGCGTCGAGGAGCTGGCGAGCGTCGAGGGCATCTCGCACGCGCTCGCCGAACAGATCTACCGGCAGCTGCATTAGCCGCGTCGCGCCGGGCCGCCGGCTTGTAGCGGGGCGGGTGACACGGCACAATTGCAGCTCCTTTACCCATGTCGCCTGCCATGCCGTTCAATTTTCCGATTTTCCTGACGTGGGTGCGAATCGTGCTGATTCCGCTCGTGGTCGGCGTGTTCTATCTGCCGGACACGGTGATGAGCGGCGATCACCGCAACCTGGCGGCGGCGGTCGTGTTCATCCTGGCCGCGCTGACCGACTGGTTCGACGGCTTCCTGGCGCGCAAGTGGAACCAGACCTCGGCCTTCGGCGCGTTCCTCGATCCGGTCGCCGACAAGCTGATGGTGACGGCCGCGCTGCTGGTGCTCGTGCAGCTCACGCGGATCGACGCGGCGATCGCGCTCGTGATCGTCGGCCGCGAGATCGCGATTTCGGCGCTGCGCGAATGGATGGCGCAGATCGGCGCATCGAAGAGCGTCGCCGTGAATTCGCTCGGCAAGTTCAAGACGGCCTGCCAGATGATCGCGATCCCGATGCTGCTGTTCTATGGGCGTCTGCCGCTCGGCGTGTTCGAGCTCGATACGCGCGTGTGGGGGCAGTGGCTGATCTATCTCGCCGCCGTGCTGACGATCTGGTCGATGCTCTACTACATGAAGCTCGCGTGGCCGCAGATTCGCGAGCGGGGCGGGGCGGCCTGACGCGCGCGAGCGTGTGCAAAAGAAAAAAGGGTGCGAAAAAGTGTTGACACCCGAAACTGGTTTCTACATAATCTCGTTTCTCCGCTGCACGGCAAGCAGTAAGCGCAGCGGGAAGCAGCAAAACGCGGGAGTAGCTCAGTTGGTAGAGCGCAACCTTGCCAAGGTTGAGGTCGCGAGTTCGAGACTCGTCTCCCGCTCCAATTCGAAGCGGCGTTTTGTGAGTAGTGAAGCAGCAGGACGTCCGATGCAGGACATGCGGGAGTAGCTCAGTTGGTAGAGCGCAACCTTGCCAAGGTTGAGGTCGCGAGTTCGAGACTCGTCTCCCGCTCCAAATTTTGATCTTCAGCGTTCCACGGAATTCTGTAAGTCGTTGAAAAAGGGGCGAAAGCCCCTTTTTTCATTCCGGTGAGGTCTACCGGAATCCAGCAGCAGCCAGCACTTTTCAGCCCATCTATACGGACGCGGGCTGGAGCGTATTGTTGCTGGGCGGTAGCGGGCGATATGTCGACCATCTGTTCCTGAATGAACCCAGGTACAGAGGAGTTGAACATGGCACTCTCCGCAACGGGCTTACCATTCAAGGCCTGAGCGCAGCAGCCACCATTTGGGCCACCGGCGCGTGGCGGGCTACGGTTTTCTGACCGAGGCCAGTACGGTCACCGGTTTGATCCTGGTGACGAACCTGCTGCTCCGCCAGCGCGCCAAGCTGGTCGACCGCCATGTACCTGAGGCCGAAGCCGAAGAGCGCTACTACAACATCGCACTGACCTGCGCGTCCTCGGATGAGGCGGTGATGCGGGCCGAATTGCTCAACGCCATCGGCGCGCACAATTTGCGACTGCGGGGAGTCGAAAGCCGGCAGCGCGATGGCGGACGTTCGGAAGTGCACACGATCGTCTACTCCACACAACAGGAAGATGAGCGGGTGGAAAAGCTGGTGGGCCGCTTGAGCCTGCTGCCGCAAACCTATTCCGCGAGCTGGACCTCTGATACGGGCAACACGTGAGTGGCCGCGCTCTGCTGAGCACCTGCGCAAAGCCACGGCGCACGCAGATGCTCAGCACTGTCTTACTCGACCAGCCAGTCCGCTTCACCTTCCACCAGTTTGCCGCCATGGCTGGTGCTGTCTCCCTCACGAGCCACCGGCTGGCCTTCCACGCTGGTGCCTGGCGAACCTGTCTGGATGACGGCACCGCAACTGATCCGATCACCAACGCGCGCGACGGCGCGGCCGTTGATCTCGGCACTGCTTGCGCCACTGACGACTGTACCGCTCCCGTGGATGGGGCAACTGTGTTTATGACCAACGAGGACGATTGGTTTCATTTCAAACTCCTTGGGTTTAGAACGGCATCAGCTTTTTCAAGTCATCACGAATCAATACGCTCCCCGTTGACACGAATCACCGGCTTGCGTTTTTCGTTGAAGCCGCACAACCGGTCTATCTCCTTGAGGAACTGCGTGGACGGCACGTTGTACTGAATGAAGGCTTCGACGCTGCCCGGGAACGCGTTGATCAGCAGCCAGCCCAGCCAGAGCGGGATGGTGATGGGGGGGCCTTGAACAGGCCGTAGGGCTTCGCCAACCTACGTCGAAGCCCCGCATACCAGTCTCGGTAAGGTTGCTGTCTCTTGCCAACGGCATCGTCGTGGCGGCACCTGCGCGGGTTTAGGCAGATTTTCAAGACCTCGTTCCATGAAAACTTGAAGATAGGACCAGAGGGACTTGGCTGACCGATCTCCGTCAAATAGACCGAGATTTCCGCAAGCCGCACAGATCTCGGTCGGCGGATCCATGCTGTGGTCCACGCCGATGAGATACAGCGGGTGCCGGCTTGCGTAGCCACTTGCAGACACAATGGGAACGTACCCTGCCACGGCTTCGAGGTGATTCCAGTCGAGTACGTGGAGACGCTTCTGCCGCGGGTATATGAAGTAGAGTTTTCGGGTGCCTCGATGAATGCGAATAAAGGCGCCGCGACTCCGATGAGCCCCGCTGGCTAAGTAAAAAATAAAGGCCATGCCAATCGATACTGGTAGCCCGGAGAGCATAACCAAGATTGTATCTGGCTCTATGCTTGCGGGGCCGAGGGCGAATATGCCCAATACAACTGCGAAGATGAAAACAACGACGGACATTCCAATGAGGCCGGCAGCTCCGCTTTGCGTGCAATTTGCATAAGTTTCAAGTTCGATACACCTATCGTTAATCCGTCGCACCCCATCGGGTTGAGGGGTTTCTTCCGTAGCCGATCTCGATACAGTGGCGTTCCACCAACGCGCAGGCTGTTTGGTAGACGCTTGATCAGATTGGCTGTCCTATCCACGGCAACACTTCATGGCTCAATGCGCTCCCCGTTCACGCGGATAACCGGCGTGCGCTTCTCGTCGAAACCGCATAGCCGGTCGATCTCCTTGGGAAACTGCGTGTACGGCACGTTGTACTGGATGAAGGCTTCGACGCTGTCCGGAAATGCGTTGATGAGCAGCCAGCCCAACCAGAGCGGAATGGTGATGGGGGCCTTGAGCAGGCCGTAGGGCTTTGCCAACCTACCTCGCAGCCCCGTATACCAGTCTCGGTAGGGTTGCTGCGTCTCTTGCCACCGGCTTCGTCGTGGCTGGAGCGGCGCGGGCTTGGGTAGGCCCTCAGGACCTCGCTCCATGAAGGCTTGCAGATAAGACCAGAGCGCCCTGGCTGACCGGTCACCATCGAACATACCGAGGTTGCCACAGGCCGCACAGATCTCGGCGGGCGGATCCATAGCGTAGTCGATGCCGATCAAATACAGTGGATGTCGGGAAGTATTAATGCTGCCGGTAAAGGTCGGGATATACCCAGCTAAGGCCTCGATGCTATCCCAGTCGAGTACGTGGAGGTGTGTCTGCCGGGGGTAAATGAAGTAAGCCTTTCGAGTTTCTCTATGGATGCGAATATAGCCTCCACGACTCCGATGGGCACCACTTGCGAAGTAAAAAAAGAGAACTATAGAAGGTAAAACCGGAGCAATAAGTGCGAAGGTTAGAAGTGTTTGTTCAGTTATCTTATCTCTATCCGCAACTGCCAATATCAGTAGCAGAGCGGATGCGGTCACGAGAATGGACATTCCAATATGACCAGCGATACTGCTCTGCGTAAAGTTAGCGTAGGTCTCAAGTTCGATACACTGTTTGCTGACCCGCCGCACTCCATCGGGTTGTGGCAATTCTCCAGAGGGGGGAGCTTTATATAGAGGCGTTCCACCGAGGCGTAGGCTTCTTGGAAGACGTTTAATTTCAGTTGTCATTTGGTGCTCCAACGGGTTCAAGCTTGGAAGAGTCAATCGGATCGGTAAACCATCCCCCCGATGTGAATACCAACGGTGTCGGCGCGTCAGGTTGCAACAATGCCAAACCGGGTTGTTGCTCCGGATCCGGAAAGTACAGATATTCCAAGTCCACCTTGGCATCCTCATGCATTTGAATCGACCAGCCACATTCCTTTCCAGTGCCACCTAACGGTGTAACCAAACACTCACGACGGTAGTCTATAGGGCTGCTTTCAGCGGAGTGGATAATGGGCCCATTGACTCGGGAAAGCTTGTTGCCGCGCAGACTGAAGGCTAACCTTGTTTGGAATTTATCTCCTGGCACATCGTTTGTTCCGGGGAGTTGGCAACTGATGCGAAGTGTACCCACTGAGTATCCGGGGGCTTTGTCCCACTCAGGCGTCAGGCGCGGGCGATAGTACAAACTATGTACAGCATCCAACTCCTCATGATTGTTGTAATGGCGGCTGTCAATCCCCCACGCGCTGTGCTTAAGCCATCTCTCCACAGGGCCATGTTTGGTCATGTCTGCCCCAAACGCAAACCCAATAACAAGTACGACGGCGATACCCGCAACAACGGCCCAGCCCCCCGGAGTCAGGCCAAGCACTATAGCGGCTGCTCCACCACCTGAAACAGTCAAGGCGGTGGCTGTGCCTCCTGCCCAGGTCGCAACCGTCAGCAGGCCGCCGGCCATGGCTGAGCTGACCAACATCCAACCTTGTTCTGGGTTACTTTCACCAAATGCAGCGGCCGCCCTAATTGCATCCGCAACTGCTGTGATGCCGACTCCCCCAGCACCGAAGATAGCTACCCCACGTTTGGCGGCAAGTATCTTCATGCTATTCGCTAAAGCGGTATTGCCACGCGCTTTAGCTGATATAACAGTGACGGCTGCGCTAGTTTCTATTCCAGCGCCAACAAGAGAGTAAAGGGCTCCAGCAACTGCCGCAGTATTTGCCGCCTTATTTTCCGTCGAATTCCACGCTTTTAGTGAATTATTCATTCCCTTAAGCGCAAGGAAGCCTCCTAATCCAGTGAAGAAGTGCCCTCCGGGGCCACGTATCCGATTCATCGCGTTAATGAACGGATTGCCTTCCATATGAATAGCCCGTGCCGGTGGCAGCGCAGGCCGCTCTGCCGGCGCGCGGTCAAGTTCGCGGTATGTGGTTTCACCAACCTTGACCCAGTCGTACACCAGAACACGAGTAAGTACATCGACCTGGTTGATTTTCGGCGGTGGCATTTTCCAGCCGCGCGAGCGCTCGGCACCGAGCGTTTGGTAACCTTGGAATTCATAGGCGGCACGCTGCAGATCCACCAAGCGGACATCATATACAACGATGGTTGCGTTGGCTCTGATCTCCATCACATGTCGCAGACGTCGTACCAGGACGTCTGCTTGCTTTGCTTCCGGTAGCACCTGCAACAATCCAATCAGCGCATTGGTGGCGGGAGCGATAACATGCTCTTCCATAAACTTGTCCATTACATCAAACATGTTTTTGGCAATATCGCCGGTGCTGGACTTCAACCGAGCCAACAGGATTTCGCTGCCATTGGCAAGTGCCAGCCAATAGGGGCTTTTGTCCGCAGGCTTGGCGATCAGGTCATCCATCACCTTGCCGCCCTCCTTGGTGTGAACCAAGCCGCCAATACACTGGAAGACTGCATTCTCATAGTCGCGTGCGTTGTGGATCACGGTAAGATCAAAACACCTCAGTGCTTTGCCCAACAGCTTCTCTTGGTCGATGAGTTGCACCCAGGCGATAGAATCGTTCACCGCTGTGGCAATGGTTTTCTCAAACTCTTTGATCTTCTTGGAGTAGGTCTCGGGAAACAATGTCGCGCCGGCATAGTTCACAAGATTGCGTTGCTTGGCTAGGGCTTTGGCCGAATCTGGGGAACTGGCCGCCTGCTTCTTCATGGCCTCAAAATAGTTGGTAATGAGAATCCCACTCTGCAACTTGTGTGCATTTTGCCCGGCATACTTGGTCTTGCTCGCGACCGCCTCCGTGACCAGATAGTGCAACTCACTTGCAATCCCGATCGGATCTTGCAACGTGACCGCCAGAGGCGTGATTTCCATGCGCGGTTGCAAAGCGATGTACATGTTGCCCAAGATGTTATTGCTGTTGGGCGCTCCTTCGGTAAAGCGGATTTCGCTCCATCCGTAGTGCATCGGTACGCCGTAAACGGCGGGCGCGAGCAGTTCGAGCGTTGAGCTGCCAAGCAGTGCTGCATTGAAAACGTGCTTTTGCCCGGCGCCTCCGGCAGGCATGCACTTGGTGGCCAATGTGTCGCGTAGACCGTCCTTATTGGTTTCGACCTGCCAGAGTGTGCGATGGGTAAGCAGCGTGTCACTTACCAACAGGTAGACGGTCTCTGCGGTTTTGCTCTCCGGAGCAAGTAGATAGGGTTTGGCACCGGCTGTATCGGGCCGGGTGTGCCGACCTGGTGTAGCATCTTTGTCATCAGACCGGTCCCACCAAATACGGGCAAATCGCACATCCTCGGTAACTTGATAGTGTTGTGTCCACATACGGTCATTCTCGAAATAGCAGAGGTAGACGTAGGTGCCTGGGCGCAGCACGCGCAAACCATAGGCCTTAGCAGGCTGTTGAAAAGCGCCTCGCTTTGGCGATCGGGGCACGGTTTAAAAGGGTTTCGTATGCGATTGGCCGCTGAGTTGCAGACGGATCGTGCCGGATGCGCCGCTGGAGAGCGGACCGGCCGGCGCGTTGCCACGCAACTGCTGCGCTCGGGCGGCTCATCGCGTGGCTCCTTGCGGCACCGCTGCCAGTATTCGGGCCATTCGAGTCAGGTTGCTCGCCAGCATCGTCAGCTTGAAGTGCTGGTCGACCCGCTTGATGCCGCGATACGCGGTCTGCCGAATCCTGCCGACGGTCTTGCCCCAGCCGAAGTGCTCTTCGATGCGCTTGCGAATCACTTGGCTGATGCCATAACCGGCGTGCCGCGACGTCCGTCCGTCGATCGCGCTGCCGCCTTGATGCGTGTCGTTGCGCGCGACGTGCGGCGTCACTTTGCGCGTTCGGCAATCCCGCACAAAGTCGCGCATGTCGTAACCCTTGTCGGCACCGAGCGTCTTGGCGTGACGACCCGGTACGCAATCGAGCAGGCGCAATGCACTCGCGCGTTCGCCGAAACCGTCCGCGTGACTGACCACTGCGCCCACCACCAAGCCCGAGCGGTTCTCCATCAGGATGTGCCCCTGATAACAAAGGATGGCTCCGCTTTGCCGCCCCTTTCGGAACAGGCGCGCATCCGGATCAGTGCTCGATTCATGCGTGTCGTTGCTGCGCCGCTTGCCCTTCCAGTCGGTGTCGACATTGCGGCCACCGCCGGCCGGTGGATCGTCCGAACCGTCCTTGGGCCGGAAGCTCTTGTGGCTGGCCCACGCCTGGATCAGCGTGCCATCAACCGAGAAGTGTTCTCTGGAGAGCAGCCCTTGCTTGTCGGCCAAGCTCATGACTTCGGTAAAGAACGCTTCGACCACTTCGTGCTCGAGCAGACGATCCCGGTTCTTGGAGAACACCGAGTGGTCCCAGACGGCGTCTTCGATCGCCAGTCCGACGAACCAGCGGAACAGCAGGTTGTAGCGCATCTGCTCCATCAGCATGCGCTCGCTGCGCACCGAGTACAGCACCTGCAGCAGCAACGCACGCAGCAGCTTCTCGGGGGGAATCGACGCACGGCCGCTGTCCGCATAAATCGTGCCGAACAATCCGTTAAGTCGCTTCAGCGCTTGATTGACCAGCAACCGAAGCGGTCGCAACGGATGATCGGCCGGCACGAAGTCTTCCAGCTTCACCGTCGTGAACAGCGGTTCTTGCATCTCGTCCATTCCGCGCATCGCTCTCGCCTGCTCAAGATCATGAACACGATATCTCTAACGCACCGCCCTCAGGGCCCGTTTACACCGTATCCAAATTCAACAGCCTGTTAGTACCTGTGAGAGCGGGATACCCCTCGGTACTCAGCGTGGGGAATATGCTTTTATCGAGGGCTCTATCCGCGATGCCATAGCGCATCGGGTAGACAGGAACACACCGCTCACACGGTAGTGGCGAGATTGCAGCGGCCAGTTGCTTCTCGTTGGGGCGGTTGGGGCCCAGGGCATTTTTATGGGGCGTCGTCATATGGGTTCCTTCAAGCTCTTGCGGTGGCGAGTGCCGTCAGCCGCGCTTCGGCGTCAAGCAACCGCTGTTTCCCTTGCACCTGTCTTTTTAAAAAGATGTCACGCAATGCAGCATCCTTGGCGAAGAACTCATGCGGGTACTGGAAGCGAAGTTCCACATAGTGGCGAACGTCGCGCTCAGCGGTTAGCGCTAGTTGATCACCTACGCCAGCCGCCAAGCCTCCAGCTCCGCAAATCGCGCCGCCTGCTGCTACCCGCGTCCCTGACATCGTCTCCCTGGTTCGACGCAATGAGTCGCGTCGCAAGAGCGAACAGACTGGAATGCTGCTTCTGCGCGTGGAGGATGCATTGCCGGGTCAATCCAAGGTGGTGATCTCCGCACCTGCGGTGGGTGGAGCTGAACCCAGGCCGTTACTGGCGATCAGTTGCCTGCAGAACATCTCGCGTCTGCAATTGCTGACTGCACAACCGCTCGACGTGAACCGCGTGAGTATTCGCATGCTGGTGGACGGCCGGCCGATTTCCACCAGCCGGCCCTGGCAGGTGCTGGAGGATGGCACGGTGACGGATGCCGGCCGCGGTCTGGTCGCCATCGAGCAACTCCGCCACCTGACCCGTCCCGCCCAGCAACTGCAACTGGAGAGCGACCATGCGCCCTTCGACGGGCTGTCGTTCGACGCCTCCGCGCTGCACGACCTGATGGGGCAACAACGCGAGGCTTGCCATTGGTGAACACTTTGCCTCCATTGGACCTCGACACTATCCTGTCTCCGATATCGCCGCAGCGTCCTGCCGGCGATTTCGACGAGGAAGACAACGCCTATCAGGGGATCGATACCGAGATGCTGAAGCTCGGTGGTCTGCAGGAGGCGACCATCGACTGGAGCTATGTGGACTCGGCGGCACGCCAGTATCTGCAAACCCAGTGCAAGCACCTGCGTATCGCCGCTCACCTGGCGGCCGCGCGCATGCGCGCGGGAGGCTGGCGCGGCTGGGCCGAGGCGGCGGGGGTACTCGCCGGCATGCTGACTCAGCACTGGGACAGTAGCTTTCCCAAGCCCGGTGCCTCGGGACTGACCGCCAAGCGGCGGCTGATGGACCAGCAGTTGGAGCGTCTGGGCGAAGCGCTGGCCAAGCTCGACGGCAAGGGATACGCTGAGGAGTACTACAAGGCGGGGCAACGGGCGCTGGACAAACTGCAAAGCATCGCAGCCGAAACCCGGCTCGATACCTCGGCCTTGAATCGGCTGGAAGGCCAGCTTCGGCAAAGAGCCGAAGCCAATCGGGCACCGGAGCTGGCCGAGGCGCAGCTCGACCTTGGCCCTCGCTCCACGGCAGTGACCGAGGCCTTTTTCACGCCCGTCGCCATGGAGCCAGGCAACGAGCGCGGGACGCGCCGCTCCCTGCTCAACGTGGCCGACATCATCAATCAACAAGATGCCTATGACCCGACGGGCTACCTGCTGCGCCGTTTTGCTCTGTGGGCGCACCTGAGCGTTGCCCCGTCGACCCGCAAGGACACCCAGCGGACCGAGTTGATGGCGGTTCCTGCCGAAACCGCTGAAGCCTACTGGGACTTGCTGAAGGCAAATACGGTCGATCCCGTCCTGCTGCAGCGGGTTGAGAAGAGCGTCACGTCTTCTCCTTACTGGCTTCGCGGCAGCTACCTCGCTGCCGGCATCGCCCGGCGCCTGGAAATGCCGAACGTGGCAGAGGCGATTCGCCTGGCGACCGAGCGATTTGTCTCGAGACTGCCAGCGCTGGTGAAGCTGCAGTTTGCCGACGGGCGACCCTTTGTCGACGGCGAAACGCAATCCTGGATCAGCGGCGCAGATAAAGGCTCCGCGAAGCTCGGCGCCGGGCAGGAGTACCCCGCATTACGCGACGAGCTACGCGAGACCCTGGAGACCTCCGGCGTAGAAGCCATGCTCAAGCGCCTTGAAACCACCCAGCAGGCGTCGGCCGACCCTCGTCATGGCTGCCATGTCATGACGATCGCCGCCGAGCTGCTCGGCGCGCGGGGGCTTGCCTGGCTCGCTGACGGCTTGTACGCCCGCGCGCATCAGATGATGCGGGACGCGTCTGCGCCAGAGTGGGAGCCGGCCCTCTTCGGTCTGCTTGAGCAGCATGTGCACCCAGCAATGGAACACAAGAACTAGGAGCTACCTCATGTTTAAGATATGGTCGAACCTGAAGTGCTATGGCCGGCCCGTCCTGGGTTGGGCCAAGCAAGGCATGCCGCTGGCGCTGCTGCTGGTTCTGATACTTGCCCTAGCGGGCATCTGGTGGCTGGGGCCTAAATGGACCTGGGGCGAGCATCAGCCTCTGGCCAGCCTCGCCGCGCGCGTGCTCGCCACTTTGGTACTCCTCGTGCTGCCCTTGTTGGTCTGGGCCATCCGGCTGCGCAAGCGCAACCGGACGCTGGAGGCCGAGCGCAGCCAGGGGCAGGAGCAACAGTTGGACCCCTGCCTACGCTACGTACAAGCCCAGGAGCGCGACCTGGACAGAAGCCTGGGCGTGCTCCAGGCCAACCTCAAGGGGCGCAACGCGCTGTATCAACTGCCCTGGTACTTGGTGCTGGGCCAGGAGAATGCGGGTAAGACCAGCTTCGTCAACCGCTCCAGCCAGAGCTTTCCACTCACCGGCGAAGTCAAGGCGGGTAGCCGGCGCCTGGAGGAAGACCCCGACAGGATCTACCGCATTGACTGGTGGATGGGCGACCAGGCCGTGCTCATCGACCCGCCGGGCGAACTGATCAGCCAGCCGCGGGTGCCGACCTATGTTGAATCGGATGCCTCCAGCGGCGACGACGAACAGCGGGCGTTCCGGCACGCCACGGCACAACCCTCTCTGCCGGAGGATTTGCACCCGCGCCTGTGGGACAGCTTTGTCGGCTGGCTGGGGCGCAACCGCAGCCGTCGCCCGCTCAACGGCGTGGTGCTGATCGTCAGCCTGGTCACCTTGCTCAACCAGCAACCCAGCGACCGAAAGGCGCTTGCCTCATTGCTGCGCGCCCGGATGACGGAACTCAGCCGTCAGCTCGGCACGCGACCGCCCCTGTACGTCGTCCTGAGCAAGTTCGATTTGCTCGAAGGATTCGAGCCGCTGTTTTCACGGCTGCCCAAGTCCGTGCGTGAAGACATCTTCGGCTTTACCTTCACCCTCGAGTCGCTGCAGCGCTACGACGCCTGGCGCGATGAGCTTGGCGCGCGCTACGACGAATTCCTCAAGCGCCTGAACGAGCAGGTGTTCGATGCCCTGGCCGACGTCAGCGAACTACCCCAGCGCGAAGCCCTCTATTCCCTGGTGCGGCAGTTGGCCGGCATGCGCCCGTTGCTGCTGGAATTCCTGACCGATATCCTGGGTAGCGATCGTTACATCACCCCGGCGCTGCCGCGCGGCGTGTTCCTGTCGTCGGTCTACCAGCAAGGCGTGCTGACCAATGCCTTTGTGGCATCCGCCTCGCAGAACTACGACATCCGGGAGCCCGTGCCGACCATGCACCCCAGCGGACGGGCTATGGTCTACTTCGCCCAGCAACTGTTCCAGCGGGTGATCTACCCCGAGTCCGGCCTGGCGGGCGACAACCCGCGCGTGCTGGCCGACAAGAAGCGCGCACTGGCCCTGCGCTTCGGCATTGCTTCACTGGGCAGCGTGGTCCTCATCGGTGGCTGGTACCACTACTATGCAGTGAACCGGGACAAGGCCCTGAACGTACTGGATCGCAGCCGCGCCTACAGTGCCCACGCCATCGACGGCAAGCTCGACCCAACCGGCCGCAACCTGCTGCAGCCGCTGGATCAGATCAGTAGTGCGGTGGCGGTTTACGGCGATTACCGCGAAGCCTGGCCGGTGGTAGCGGACCTGGGTCTATACCAGGGCCGGCAGATTGGCCCGAAGGTCGACCAGGCCTATCTCACCTTGCTGTCGCAACGCTTCCTGCCGGCGCTGGCCAGTGGTGTAATGGAGCACCTCGACGGGACTGCCGTGGATAGCGACGCGCAATTGGCCGCGCTGCGTGTCTACCGCATGATCGAAGATCGGCCCAATCGCCGGCCACCGGTGGTCGAGCGCTGGATGGGCGAACAATGGGCGCAGGCCTTCCCCGGCGAAGATCAGGTGCAGCGCGCGCTCATGCGCCACCTCGACTACGCCATGAAGTACGCCGATGCCCGGTTGCCCCAGTACCAGCAACGCGTGTCCGCGGTGCAGCGCGACCTGCGACAAATCCCGCTGCCACAGCGCGTGTACATGACCATGCGGCGCCAGGCGTGGGAGTCCCTGCGGGCGCCGCTGGACCTGCGCAACGAGATCGGCCCGGCCTTCGACGTGGTCTACCAGCCGAACAGCACCGGTAAAAATGAAACGGGGAAGCCAGCCGCCGATGGCCGTATCGACGCGCTTCTGACGGCCAAGGGCTACCGCAGCTATTTCGCGCCGCACAGCCAGGACCTGACCGAACTGGCGATGATCGATCAGTGGGCCTTGGGCGAGCGGCGCAACATCGACTACTCAGAGGCCGACAAGCGCGCGCTGGCCGAGCGTATCCGGGCCATCTACAGCCGCGACTACATCGATTCCTGGCAGAGCAACCTCAACCAGCTCGAGGTGCGTGACTTCCAGGACCTTGCCGAGGCGGTCAACGTGCTGGGCAGCGTGACCAGTCCGGCGGCGCCGTTGCGCCGGTTGGTGGAAACCGTGCGTGACAACAGCGAGCTGAGCACCAAACCCGGGCCGCTCTCGGCTGCCGCAGTCCCTGCCAAGGACGCCGCAGCTGGGCCAGCCACCGCCGCGCTGGAGAAGACGGCCGGCGATACGGAGGCCGGGCCGATCCTCAGCGTCGCCCGCGCGTTCGCGCCGATGAGCCAACTGCTGGAGGCCAAGGGCGATCGCCCGTCGTACCTCGACGAAACCATGCTCGCTATCGGCAACGTGCAGGACAAGGTGCGCACCGTGCACGACAGCCCGGACCGCGGCAAGACTGCTCTCAGCGTGGTGCTCGAACGCTTCGGCCTGAAGGGGCCGGATCCGATCAGCAACCTGCAGCGGATCGCCGCCGGGCTGCCTGAGCCATTGAACCAGCAAGTGCGCAAACTGGCCGACGAATCCTCCCGGGTGATCCTGGTGGAAGCGCTGCGCGAGCTCGAGCGCCGCTGGGACACCGACGTCTATCGCTTCTACCGCGAGCGCCTGGCCAACCGCTACCCGTTTAACCCCGCCAGCCGCGAGGAAGTGGCGCTGGACGACTTCACCGCGTTCTTCGGCCCCCAGGGGCGCCTGCAGCAGTTCCGTGAGAAGTACCTCAACCTGTTCATAGAGGACAACCTGGAGGCTCTGTACTCCGAGCGCCTGGGCGGCTACCTGGTGCGTACCGACGTGCTGACCCAGCTCGAAGCGGCCGAGAGGATCCGCGACGCCTTTTTCAACAGCCGTGGCACGCTCGGCGTGCAGTTCTACGTCGAACCGCTGGGCATGGCACCCAACAAGCGCAGCAGTTCCCTCAGCGTGGAAGGGCAATTGGTCACCTACAACCATGGACCCACCACCAGCACGGCGCTGATCTGGCCGAACACCCTGGCGCCCAGCAACGAAAGCCGCATGGCCCTGGTCCACGCCGGCGGTAGCAGCAGCGGCCTGGTGTACCGCGGCCCCTGGTCGCTGTACCGCCTGCTGAGCCAGGCCAGGCTGAACGGCGCCACCAGCACCAGCGTCGATCTCAGTTTCGCCGCGCCGGATGGCGGCATGCGCTACCGCATCAGTACCGAGAAGGCCAACAACCCCTTCACCCAGTCGCTGTTCAAGGGCTTCGCCTTGCCGCAGACGCTGTTGCAGGATGGCGTACAGGGCAATGCCACAGGCAAACGCGCTGCCGCTCCAGGTCGCGCTCCGATGGAACTGGCACAGCGCACTCCGCTGCCGAGGGGCCTTCCCTGAAAGCAGGTGGAGCGATGTGCGAGCCGGAGGCGGGTAGAGCCCCTGGCTTCCACCCGCCAAGGGCGAGTGGGCAGCCCCAGCCAAAAAAGGATGAGCCAGCACCGCGACCAGTTTGCGTTTGCTCAGGTATCCACGCGGGCCGGGCTTGGGTTCCGCTGTCTCCCGGTACCGCACGACGAATCCCGCCAGCAGCGCGGTTGCCTCGCTCCAGTTGCGCCAATTACGTGCGTGAGTCGGGCAGTCATCAGGTGCCCGACCACGCGCAAATGCTTGCACTGCGAGGTCAGGTACTGACGGACGCTTCGTCCACGTATGCCCGATCAATACTCGCAGACTGCAGGCCGCCGAGTTTGACCATTTCATGTTCGATGTCTTGGAACGTCTCGTCTTCTTCATCGAAGATGCCGCTCGGCTGCTTGGGATCTATATCCACCAGCAACCGCTCGAGATCCAGAGGGGGCAGGTTGATCACCAGTGACATGCCTCGCGCTGCTGTTTCATCAAGGTGTGCAGGTATGTCGCATCGAACTGCAGCCCCGATACCGGCGCATAGTCGCTTTCCACCTGCAAGCGAGCGCCTGCGCCTACCAGATGGCGCAGTTGCTCAATGGCGACCAGGCCACGCCCCGCGTCGACCACCGTGCCGTCTGCAAGCACTTGCCATGAGACAGGCGGCGAGATAGGCCTGCCGTCCACCAGCAGGCGGATGTTCATTCGATTGGGATCAACAGGATGCTGGGTTAGCAACTGCAGCCGAGAGATGTTCGACAGGCAACTGATCGCCAGGACAGGCGGGGCTGCCGAGCCGTCCATGGCCGGAGCGGAAATCACCACGTTCCACCGCTCGGTGATCGGCTCCTCCTCGCGAGACAGGCGAAATCCGGTTTCTCCTGCCTGGCGGCTGGACTCATTGAGACGGACCAGGCCGACAATCTCCGGCACGCGTACAAACGCGTTGCTACTGTCGGACGGTGCTACCGCTGCCGGGGTGGGAGACGTCGGTGCCGGCGGCGTTCCGGCGGCGGTGTCGAAGCAGGCCAAGCGCTCGATATCCGAAACGACGCCGATGCAGGCTTTTTCGCGTAGGTTCGCCGCTGCGGCGTCGGCCTGTTTGCCGGCGTCGCAACCGGCGACAAGTACCGCGAAGGCCAGAGCCAAGCTGAGTGATTTCATGGGGTTGAGTCCTCCTTGTCCGGATTCCATTTCAGGTATTTGCGTGCCAAGGTGCGTTTGGGAATGCCCAGACTCTGCGCTGCAGCCGAGCGTGATCCGTTGGCCTGTTGCAGGCGTGCTTCGATCAGGCGGCTTTCGAAGGCGACCAGCGCTTCCGGCAGATCGTTGGTTAGCCAGAGGTCAGCCCGAGGCGATGCGGATTCCGTGGGGATGCCGGCTCGCATCGGAATCGGTTGGAGTCCCCGGATAGCGTCCGGAGAAATCGCCTGGCCTGCCTGGGTACTCTCGGCGGCCACCATCACCAGGCTGCGCAGCTCGCGCACATTGCCGGGAAACGAATGTGCCTCCAGCAGTCGCAGCGCTCGCGCGCTGAATCCGGGGATGTGTACCTGGCACTCGCGGTTGTATTGCAGCAACGTGTGTTCGGCCAGAACGGCGATGTCTTCCGGGCGCTCCCGTAGCGCTGGTACATGCAGGATCAACTGGTGGATGCGGAAACACCGGTCTTTCCTGAATCGACCTTCCGCGATGCGCAGTGGCCGCGGCTGGTGCGTGGCGCAGATCAGGCGGAAATCGGAGTGGCGTTCCTGATTGGCGCCCGCCGGGCGGTACTTCTTTTCATTGAGCACGCGCAACAGCCGGCCTTGAAGTTCGAGTGGCATGTCGCCAATCTCGTCCAGAAACAACGTGCCGCCAGCTTCTTCCAGGGCTTGCGGGGAAGAGGTATTCAGCCGGTCGAAGACGGCGGAAAGTTCAATTCGGATCATGAGAGTGAACTCATCAATGGAAAGCGAGAAGACTGGAAGAGAACATTTGCGAAGGCGAGTGCCATCGAGTCAAGTAACGGTTAACCGATACTAGTAAGACGAGGAGGGTAATTGGATTAATAAGGAAACATATATGGAGCACGCTGTAAATCAGACGCATTCGGTTTTAATGTGAATTTATGTGATTCGAAAAATGCATGTCTCTATTGCCAAATATTTAGTACTTCTCCAATAGGCAGGTTTTTGAGGAGGACGTTAACTCACTATCGAAAAGCCGATTCTCTCGGTGCGATATTTCGCAACGTTCCGGTTCCGGTAAAGGATATGCCTCAGCAAAGGCATTGCAGGGCCACGGAGTTCTTTTCGGCGCTTTCCTCAGCTACTGCAGGACAGTTCTGGCTAGCGCTCACTCCTCTTGCCAAGTTATTTATTCCATACCTGAGACGGCTCCCCGTTTTCAGTAGCACTCAGCTTTGGAGTCCGGGGTTAATTAGCTGCTTCTGCCGCCAGTTGGCGGGCGCAGGTTGCGGGCGTCGGACCGGCGGTGCCAGAATTTCCGTGTTCAAGGCGGGTTGAGAATCATAGGGCAGGTCGAACGAATCGATCAGCGTAGAGGATAGCGAATGGGTTCATCGCCGCCTTCCAATCTTTGGCTGAGCGTCCCCACTCAGCGGTGATATTGCGCAGCGCCAGCCAGATGAGCTTCGTTGCTGCGTCATCGGTCGGGAAGCGCCCGCGCGTCTTGAATCCGGAACTTGGCACCTTCGGTGTTTTCGAGCCATAGGCCGAGGATGTCGCGCGACCCATCGGGCAGCACACCCAGCGCCAGATAGACGGCCTGGTTACGAACCACGGCGTCTTCACGGATCTTGACCCGCAGCGCATCGAAGAACACGACGGGATACATCGGCTCAAGCGGCCGGGACTGCCAGGCCGTGACCTCAGCCATCACTTCGTCGGTCCACGGAGCTGATGAAGTCGGGCGAGACCTCAGTGCCGTGCTGTTCAAGCAGGAAAGCCCTGGATCTCGCGCACCGTCATGCCCCGGGCATACATGGCGACGATCCTGTCATCGAACCCGGTGAAGCGCCGTTCGTGTTTGGGAATCAGCAGCGGTTCGAAGCTGCCGTCGCGGTCACGCGGCACCTCAATGCGAATCGGGCCGTCTTCGGTCAGAACCGTCTTGGCGCCTTTGCCATTGCGCTGATTCGCGGCGTTGGCCGGTTTGGCAGCACCGGACGGATAGCCGAGATGGTGATTCATCTCTCCGCCCGGTGCTCGTTCGATCAGCGCCTTCTTGAGCGCCAATGTCGCAGCATTGATGGCGTCAGCCGCCATCGAGGCCGTTACCAAACTGCTCCGGCAGTTCGGCGGGAATCGCCGGCAGGTCCGCCGGCTGGGCTTTCGGTTTGCGTGGCATAAACGCTCCTGAGTCGCGTCATGTTATGCCTTGAACACGAAATCTCTGACAGTCCCCCCTTGGCATTGACATTCCCACTTCCCCCAAGAAGCCCGAAGCCGACGTGACGTCGCGTGTGAACAGGTCGTCCGCGGTATCGCTCATCGTGCTCCCCGGCTGACCCGGTCGGGATCACGATGAAAATCGTCGCCTCGACGAGATCCACTCGCCGCTATTCCACATGCGCCTGCAGCAGGACGACAAGCCGCTGCGCGAGTGGCGGCATATACGCGCCGGCCCGATGCATCGTGGCGATGCGCCGGCGCAACTCGAGTTCGCCGGCGCGCACGTCGAGCGCGCGCAATCCCGACAACTGATCCAGTGCCTCGGTGCCGCTCACGCACAGCAGCGGCGTGCCGCGCAGTAACAGCAGCAGCGACGTGCTGCCGAAATCCATCTCGACACGCAGGCGTGGGCCTGGCAGGCCGCGCATGCGAAACGCGTCGTCGATCTGGCGTCGTACGGGTAGCGTCGACTCGGGCAGCAGCCACTCCTGGTCCGCGAGGTCGGCGAGCGTGAGATCGCGTTTGCGCTGCAGCGGATGCGCTTCGTCGGCGAGTACCGACAGGCGATCGCGGAACAGTTCGAGGATGGCGAGCGCCGGATCCGGTTGCGCGGGAGCGGGCGCGACGACGAGGTCGAGTTCGCCCGCGGCCAGGAGATCGAGCAGGTCGCGCGCGAGCCGGCAGCGCAGCCGCAGCCTGGCCGCCGGCCGCTCGCGGATCAGTTGCCGGCATGCGCCAAGGACGAGCGCGCTCGGCACGGTCGGCGAGTAACCGATCCGCACGATGCCCCGCTCGCCGCTGCTGATCGCGCGCATTTCCTGCATGGCGTCGTCGAATTCGAGCGTGATCCGCTGCGCCCGCGCGACGAAGCGCGCGCCGGCCGGCGTCGGCGTCATGCCGTTCGCGTTGCGCTCGAACAGCGTGACGCCGACCTGCGCCTCCAGCCGTTGCATCGCCTTGGTCAACGCCGGCTGCGACAAGCCCAAGGCATCGGCGGCCTTGCCGATGCTGCCGTGCCGCTCGACGGCCAGCAGGTACTCCAGATCTCGCGTATCCATCGGGGGGTTCCCATTGGTTATGACTTTATAGCTGGCGATGCATTGTGGTGATGCATGGGCATCTTACAGACTGGCGGCATTGTTCGACCAGGAGAATTCGCTTGAGCTTTACCTACTTCCTGCGGCGCGCCGCCCGTTTCTGGGGCGATCAAACCGCCGTGCTCCATCGCGATCGCGCCCTGACGTATCACCAACTCGACGCGCGCTCGACGCGGCTGGCGAACGCACTGCGCGGGCTCGGCTTCACACCGGGCGCGCGGATCGCCGTTCAGGCGCGCAACTGCATCGAACTCGTCGAGATCGAATGCGCGCTGTACAAGGCCGGCCTCGTGAAAGCCGCGCTGAACCCGCGTTTCACCGCGGCCGAGGCGGCCGACGTCGTCGGCAACTGCACGCCCGTCGCATTCATCGGCGGGCGCGGCTATACGCACTACACCCCTGACTCGCCAGGCTTCGTGACGGTGGAACGGTTCGTGTCGCTGGACGGGCGGACCGATGGCTATCTCGACTACGAGGCGCTGATCGCGCAGGGCAGCGACGCGGTGCCTGATTACGCGCCGACGCCCACCGACCTCGCGGTCCTGCATTTCTCGTCGGGTTCCACGGGGCGCATCAAGGCCGCGATGCAGAGCTACGGCAATCGGCTCGCGTCGCTGCGCAAGATCGTGCTCGGCATGGATCGGCTCGCGCAACCCGGCGACCGGCTCGCGCTGATCGGGCCGATCACGCATGCATCGGGGATGCTGATGCAGCCCTATCTGTTTTGCGGCGCGACGCTCGTGCTGTTCGACACGTTCGAGCCCGCGCATTTCCTCGCCGAAGTGGCGCGGCAGCGCATCACGCATGCATTCATGGTGCCGGCGATGATCAACATGCTGCTGAACGAGCCCGACCTCGCGGGCGCGGATCTGCGCAGCCTGAAGGTGCTGGGTTACGGCGCGGCGCCGATGGCGCCCGCGCGCATCGAGGAAGCGTGGGCGCGTATCGGCCCGGTGCTGTCGCAAGGCTACGGCGCGAGTGAATCGACGTCGGGCGTCACCCGTTTCGGCATTGCCGATCACGCGCAGGCGATGACCTCCAACCGCGAACGGCTCGCCTCGTGCGGGCGGCCGCTGGGAGAGACCGAGGTGCGCGTCGTCGACGCGAGCGGGCAGGAGGTCGACGGGGATGCCATCGGCGAGGTCGTGATCCGCGGCGCGGACGTGTTCCAGGGCTACTGGAACGCGCCGGAACTGACGCGCGAGGTGCTGATCGACGGCTGGCTGCATACGGGCGATCTCGCGCGCACTGACCGCGAAGGTTTCATCTACCTCGTCGACCGCAAGAACGACATGATCATTTCGGGCGGCTTCAACGTCTATCCGACCGAAGTCGAGGCGGCGCTGTACCAGCATGCGGACGTGCTCGAAGCCTGCGTCGTCGGCGCGCCCGACGACAAATGGGGCGAAGCCGTGAAGGCCGTCGTCGTGCTGAAGTCCGGCCGCGATGCGCAGGCCGCCGATCTCGTCGCGCATTGCCGCGCGCTGCTCGCCGACTACAAGCTGCCGCGCGCCATCGATTTCGTCGCGGAATTGCCGAAGAACGCCAGCGGCAAGATCGCCCGCAAGCTCGTGCGCGAGCAGTACTGGCGCGGCGTCGCGCGTCGCGTCAACTGAAGGGGATCCCCATGTTCGATCATCTGACCCATCCCGACTTCGTGGCGCTGCGCGCCGACCTGCGCCGGTTCGTCGACGAGACATTGCGTCCGGTCGAGCGCGAGCTGGGACTCGACTCGGAAGACGTGTGGCCGCGCGACGTGCTGCGCAGCGTGTGGCGGCGTTCGGCCGAACGGGGCTTTTATACCGCGAGCCTGCCGGTCGCGCTTGGCGGCAGGGGGCTGTCGATCGTCGAGCAGTGCGCGTTGAAGGCGGACCTCGCGGCATCCGGGGCGGCGCTCGCGCCGCATGTGCTCGGCGAACTTGGCGGGCCGCCGCGCGTCGGCAACATGCTGAAGTATGCGACACCCGCGCAGCTCGAACGCTACTTCAAGCCGGTGATGCGCGGCGAGAAGTCGACCTGCTTCGCTCTGACCGAACCGCATTCGGGTTCCGATGCACTGAGCATCCGCACCCGTGCGGTCGAGGACGGTGACACGCTGGTGATCAATGGCGCGAAGCACTTCATCAGCGGTGCGCCGTTCGCGGACTTCGCGATCGTGATGTGCGTGACCGATCCGGACGCGGCGCCGCCGCAGATCACGGCGGTGCTCGTCGATCTCGACCTGCCGGGCGTGAGTGTCGAGCATGAATACGTGCCGATGTCGGGCCAGCATATCGACGCCGACATCCGCTTCGACGATGTGCGGGTGCCGCGCGAGAACGTGTTCGGCGGGATCGGCAACGGCTTCAAGCTCGGCATGTCGCGCATCAACGTGAACCGTTTGCTGCATTGCCCGACCATGCTCGGCCTGGCGATGTCGGCCTACCGGGCGTCACTCGACTACGCTCGCACGCGTCAGCAGTTTGGTGGGCCGATCGCGCGTTTCCAGGCGATCCAGCACATGCTCGCCGACATGGCCGCCGCGCTGTGGGCGTGCGAAAGCATGATCGCGCACACGGCCGCGCTGGCCGATGCCGGCGCGGACCTGCGGATGACGGCCGCCGCGTGCAAGCTGTACGTGTCGGAGCGGTGCTTCGAGGTGGCGGACAAGGCGGTGCAGATCCACGGCAACGTCGGCGTGACGCGAGGGCATCCGGTCGAGCAGACGTTTCGCAAGCTGCGGATGTTCAGGATACTGACCGGCACGAGCGAGATCCAGCGCAACACGATCGCGAAGGCGATTCTCGAACCCGTCGGCGCGGGGCGCGGCGCATGACGACGCCTGACGACGGGCGCGGCGCCTGGCCGGTCGGTGACAGCGACGCACCGGCGTGGTCATGCCTGCGCGGCGTGCGGATCGTCGATGCGGGCCAGCTGTTGCCCGGGCCGCATGCCTGCGCGCTGCTGCGCCAGCTCGGCGCCGACGTGATCAAGGTCGAGCCGCCGGGCGGCGACGCGCTGCGGTGCTTCGGCGACGACACGTTCGCGCAGTTCAACCGCGGCAAGCGTTCGATCGTGCTCGACCTGAAGACCTCCGACGGCCGCGCGCGATTTCTCGATCTCGTGCGCGACGCCGACGCCGTCGTCGAGGGGAACCGGCCCGGCGTGATGGCGCGGCTCGGGCTCGACTACGACGCACTGGCCCGGACGAATCCGCGCGTCGTGTTGTGCTCGATCACCGGATACGGGCAGGACGGTCCGTCCGCGAATCGTCCCGGTCACGATCTGAATTTTCTCGCCGACGCCGGTTACTGGTCGATTCCCGCGCAGCTGCACGACGCCGTCGCGCGTCCGCGCGTGCGCCTTGCCGACCATGCGGCCGCGCTGCATGCGGCGCTCGCGCTGGCGGTTGCCGTGATGAGCGCGCGCGCGAACGGCATCGGCCAGCATCTCGACGTGTCGATTCACGACGCGATCTTCGCGTGGACCGCGCCGGCCGCCTGGGCGTTGCGCACGGGGCGCGATACGCCGGACGACGCGCGCTGGGTGATGCCCGACAACGATGTGTTCGAGACCGCCGACGGGCGATACATCGTGCTCGCGACGCTGGAGGACAAGTTCTGGGCCGCGTTCGTCGATGCGCTCGGCGAGGCGTTCCCCGCGTTGCGCGATCCGCGCTTCGCGCGCCGCGCGGGGCGTCAGCGACACCGTCACGCGGTGGCGGACCTGCTGCGCGCGATATTCGCGAGCCGCACGCAGGCTGAATGGCGGCGCGCGCTGTGCGGGCTCGACCTGCCGGTTTCGCCGCTGCCCGACACCGACGCGCTGTTCGACGATCCCCATGTTCGCGCGCGCGGCGTCGTGCGCGAAATCGACGGCGACGGCGCATTGGCCGTGCGCTTCCCCGTGAAGTTCTCGCTGGGACTGCCGGACCGCGACGACCGCGTGCCGGGGCTGGAGGCGCACGACGACGCCTAGCGGCCGCGCGCGGCCGGATCTACCCATACGGAGACACGAATGACGACAGGCAATACGCAGTACCGCCCGGCGCGGGCATGGTCAATCGCAATCATGCTGGCGCTGATGATGCTGGTGAATTTCCTCGACAAGGTGGTGCTCGGGCTCGTATCGGTGCCGATGATGCGCGACCTGAATCTGACGCCCGCGCAGTTCGGCTTGATCGGCGGGAGCCTGAACTGGTTGTTCGCGATCTCCGCCGTCGTGGGGGGAATCGTCGCGAATCGGCGGCCCGCGAAGTGGCTGCTGTTCGGCATGGCGGCCGCGTGGTCGGCGCTGCAACTGCCGATGCTGGTCGCCGGGTCGATCTGGGTCGTGATCGTGTGCCGCGTGCTGCTCGGCGCGGGGGAGGGGCCCGCGTCGCCCGTTGCCACGCATGCGATCTACAAATGGTTTCCCGACACGCGCCGCAACCTGCCGGTCGCGCTGCTGCATCAGGGCAGCGCGCTCGGGCTCTTGATCGCGGGGCTGACGATTCCCGTCGTGACGACGCACTGGGGCTGGCGCGCGAATTTCGCGGTACTCGCGCTGCTCGGCGCGGCGTGGTGTGTCGCGTGGGCCGTGTATGGCGAGGAGGGCACGCTGACGCGCGCGCCGCGCGCCGCAAGCGCCGAGCGGATTCCGTACGGGCTGCTGCTGACTGATCGGACCGTGTACGGCAACTTCCTGGGGCACTTCGCGGCGAACTGGATTCTCGCGATGACGCTCACGTGGATGCCGGCCTACCTGCAACTTGGACTCGGTTTCCAGCCGCACGCGGCGGGCCGCCTGTTCGCGCTGTTCGTGGCGGTCACGTCGCCGTTGAGTCTTGGGTTGGCGTGGCTGTCGCAGGCGCTGCTCGCGCGGGGCGTGCCTTCGCGCTACGGGCGCGGCGTGTTTGTCGCGGCGGCGCTCGCGGTCGCGGGGCTGCTGCTCGCTTTGCTCGCGGTGCCGGGCATGCCGCGGGACGCGAAGTTGGCGCTGCTGACGCTCGGCAGCGGGATGACGCTGACGATGTACTCAATCGGCCCCGCGATGCTTGCCGAGGTGACGCCCGATGCGCAGCGCGGCGGCGTGCTCGCGATCAGCAATGCATTCGCGTCGCTCGCGGGGCTTGGCGCGCCCGTCGTGACCGGCTTGCTGATCGAGGCGAGCGGCGCGTCGACGGCGCGCGGATTCGAGCAGGCGTCGCTTGTGTGCGGCGGGGTGCTCGTGCTGTGCGGTCTGCTCGGCGCGCTGTGCCTCGACCCGCAGCGTTCGCTACGCCGCCTCGCGCAAGCACCGCGCGACGCGTCGGCGACGCTGGGGGCGTCGCGCGGCTGAGACGCGTCGTGCATGCGATTCGGATAACAAAGCCATCCTCGATGAAAGGAGGCGTGTGAAAAACGAAGGGGGCGTGAGATAAAACGGAGGAGACAGATGAAAAAGATGATGGCGGCGGCGCTGATCGGCGTGCTGTCCGGTGCGGCTCACGCGCAGTCGAGCGTGACACTGTTCGGCAAGATCGGCGGTGGCGTCCGTTGGGTGAACGGCATGACGGGCGGCAGCCAGATCGGCTTCAACAATAACATCATCGCCGGCAATGAAATCGGCATTCGCGGCCGGGAGGACCTGGGCGGCGGCATCAAGGCGCTGTTTGTGCTGGATGGCGCGTTCAACAGCGGCACCGGCGCGCTGAAGAGTTCGGGGACGCTGTTTTCGCAGGCCGCGTATGTGGGCCTGATCGGCGATTTCGGCCGCGTCACGCTGGGACGCCAGTTCAGCGCGGCGGCGGATCTCGGTATCGCGCTCGATCCGCTGGGCGGGCGCGGGCAGTCGATCGCGGTCGAGCCGGGCGTATTGTTCGTCGGCAATCCGTTCACGCTCGATTCGCGCTTCAACAACACGATCAAGTATCTCGGGCAGACGGGCGGGCTGCGGGTCGGCGCGAGCTATTCGCCGGGCGGCGTGGCGGGGGCGTCACGGGCGGGCACGAGCTATTCGGCGGCCGCGATGTATACGCTCGCCAGCCTGACGGGGGGCGTGTCGTACGCGAAGACGTACAGCCCCGACGGCAGGCAGTCGGCGCAGACGATCCTGACGGGCGGCACGCTGCAGCTGGGGCGCGCGCGTTTCTACCTGAGCTATGCGTCGCTGAACGTGACCGCGAATACGGCCGGCGCGCCGTCGCGGCGCGACGATATCCCGTTGTTCGGCATCGTCGTGCAGCCCGTTCCGTCCGTGCAGTTGAGCGCGGCCGCGTTTTACGACCGCGCGCGCAATCTCGGCAACGCGCCGAACGCGGATGGCCACAAGCTGACGACCTACGCGATCGCCGAGTACTTCCTGTCGAAGCGGACAAGCCTGTATGTCGAGGTCGACCGCAACGGGATGACGGGCGCGTACATGCGCGACCCGACGACGATCGCGGCGCTCGGGCTGCGGCCTGGCGCGAGTGCGATGACCGGCGTGTCGATCGGCCTGATGACGCAGTTCTGACGTTTTCTTCACTCGACTTTCCGGAGTCTCATTCGATCATGCGTACTTCATTCCCCCTCGTCGCGGCGCTATTGACGGCCGCGTGCTGGACCGCCGTCGCGCATGCGCAAGCCGATGCGGCGAGCGCGGCGGCGTCGATGTCGGCGGACGCGCCGACCTCCTCGCAGGCGTCCGCGCCGGACAGCCTGTCGGCGGCGCAGCGCAAGGAGGCCGACCGCAAGCTTCAGCGCCGTGTCGGCGCGGCGCTCGCGCGCACGCGAGAACTCAACGCGACGCGGATTCTCGTGCGCGCGCGCGATGGCCAGGTGACGCTGACCGGCTCGGTCATGGAGACCAGTCAGGCGAGCCTCGCGGCGGCCGTCGCGCGGCGCGTCGCCGGCGTCGCGTCCGTATCGAACCAGTTGCGCATTGACGGGCCGGCGCTGTGACACCGCGCCGCGGCTTGCGTTCATCCCATGACGGAGTCCATTCCATGCGATTTCATCGATGTTTTTCCCCCGCGCCGCGCGCCGGCCGGCTCGCCGGCGCGTGCATGCTGGCAGCTTGGCTCGCGTTCGTCGGCGTGACCGCGCGCGCGGCGCCCGATCCGGCCACGGGCGTGATGCAGGGCTTTCCGCCACCGGCCGATCAGGTCGTCGACAAGGCGAACGTGTTCACGCCGGCTCATCTGCGCTGGGCGTTGCGCAATACCCGGCTGCTTGCACCGACCGCGGGCATCCGGCATGCGGCCGGGCCGATGCCGCTGCCGGAGCATCCGGCGGCGGGCCTCGATGCGCTGCCGGTGACGATCGGCGGCGAAACGCTGACGCTGGACGCGTACCTGCGTGCGACGCACACGGACGGCTTCATCGTCCTGCAGCGCGGCCGGATCGTATACGAACGCTATTTCGATGGCTTCCGGCCCGATGAGCCGCACGCATGGGCGTCGATGACGAAGTCCGTGACGGGGCTGCTGGCTGCGCAACTGATCGAGGCGGGGGTGCTCGATGCGGACGCGCCGCTGTCGCGCGCGGTGCCGGCGCTTGCCGACACACCGTTCGGCAGCGCGACGCTGCAGCAGAATCTGGATATGGAGGTGCCGGCCGCGTACGCGCCGGGCGTGCCGCCCGATCTGGGGCTGTTCGGCGCGGTCGGGCTCGTGCCGCGCCGCGAAGGCGCGCCGGCCAGCATCGTCGAGTTCCTGGGGACCGTGCAACGCGTGCCGGATGCCGCGCCGGGCAGTGTGTGGTTTTATCAGAACGGATCGCCGGAAGCCGTTGCATGGGCGATGCAGCGCGCGACGGGGCAGTCGTGGGGCGCGCTGGTCGAGCGGTGGCTTTGGCGCGACTTCGCCGAGGACGACGCGTATGTCGCCGTGGATCGCAACGCGATGGCGATGGCGAGCGGGGGCCTGTATACGACGCTGCGCGATGCCGCGCGCTTCGCGGAGCGCGTGCGCACGGGGCTGGCCGGTGTGCCGGGCATGCTGCCCGCGTCGACGATCCGCGCGGCGCTGCAACCCGCGCGCAATGCGGCGCTGTTCGCGAAAGGCAATGTGGTGCCGGGCAAGGACGGCTTCTCGTATCGCGACTATTGGTATCAGGTGAACGACGGCGATGGCTCATTCGCGGCGGCGGGACGATTCGGCCAGTCGATATGGGTCGATCCGAAAGCCGCGTTGACGATCGTCAAGTTTTCGTCGTCGCCCGATTTCACGCCGCGCGCGCGTGATGCGCGAAGTGACGCCGTGCGGCCGCGCGTCGCGCTCGAACGCGGCGATGCATTGAATGCGGTTGCCCGGGCGCTCGTCGGCCGTTTGCCGTGATGCGGACGCGGCGGCGCCGATCTGCGGGGGCGGCCCGATAAAAGTCCGGCGGTCGATGCATGCGGGGTCGATTTCTTTATCGCGGGGGCTTGCCAAGTTACTCAGACTAGTCCATAATTTATTTTCTTGATTCGGCGGGGTTTGAAAAAAGCCCATAAGAATCAAGTACTTGGAACGTGATTGGGTGGCTCGGCCCCCATGTCGCATCAAGGGAAGCCGGGCTTCCCTTTTTGTTTGGCGAGATCGTCGATCTCCTCGTTCATATCTGAGGGTCGTTGCAGGAGGTATTCAATGCAGCGGTTTCTCAGTCCGCTTTTGGCGCGATAGCAAAGCGGTTATGCAGCGGCCTGCAAAGCCGTTTAGGCCGGTTCGACTCCGGCTCGCGCCTCCAGAACAAGCCCCGCTTCGGCGGGGCTTTTCTTTTTTCTGCTTAGCTTTCATTTCCGTAAGAAAATCGCCTGGAGCGGTACAAAGTCGTCACTAACCACTCAAGAAACACGCGCAACCACTCTTAAGTCGGTTCTTTGGCCGTATAGGTGAGTTCGCACTGTACATTGCGACCAAGCGATTACGGCCTTCCGGAACGTGGGAATACATCATCCGACGTTCACAGCTCCTACCAAAGCCATTTTCCCTGACGTTCCAATCCGAGGAAGAGGGTGACGCGTACGTCGCCCGACTCGAACAACTGCTCGACGCCGGCATCGTTCCGGCGGACGTTGTCGAGCAGCGAGATCTGATCTCAACCACGCTCGACGCCGTTCGCGAGTATCTGCGTTGCGTATCCGTGCCTGATTCCGACGCCCAGGTGTTAAGCACGTTGCTTGGCCGGCTACCATCGAAAGCGCTATCGACCTTGGACTATGAATGGGCCGAGCGGTGGGTGACAGGCATGAAGCACGAGCATCATCTATCGTTGTCGACGATTCGCCACAATGTCGGTGCGCTCGCTCGCTGTTTCGACTGGGTGGTCAAATCAGGGACGCCGATGCTTGCCGTCAAGCTGCTGCGGCTGTTGCCGAAGCGATACGCGACCTATACGGATGACGATCGAGTAGCTGTCGAGGCGCAAGACGTTGCTGCGAAAGGCGATGTGCATCGTGATCGCCGGCCGAGCGAGGCAGAGGAGGTCGAGATCCGCCGAATCATGTCCTGTGGAACGCCCCAGGGCCGCGAGCGGGCGCTAGCACCTCTGAACACGAGCTGAAGAATGAACACGGAACTGAATCATTTGCACTCGAAAAGCTTCGTCGCATTATCAATGTCGCGCTAGAGGAATAGCAAACGACGCCGAAGATGCCGCCGCGTTTCCGAGAGTGGTACATTGCCGCAAAGCAAAATTCGAGAGGGCCACGGCAATGAGATCGATCATTTGCCAGGGTGACACCACGTCCCACGGCGGGCGTGTGCTTGAAGGGAGTGAAAGCTACACGCTTTACGGACGCCGAGTTTCCGGCGTCGGGCACATGGTGCTGTGCCCACAATGCAAGGGCGTGTTTCCCATACTGCCCGACACGCTCGGCCGACGCGTCCCTCACCAGATCGCCGGCCGCGACACAGCGGTCGAGGGAATGCGCACCGCGTGCGGCGCGACACTCATCGCGCAAGATGCGAACGGCACACTCGATGACGTAGGCGCGGGAACGCCGACGGCAGGCGTGGCCGCTGCCACCTCAGCGCCTCCCGCCCCCTCATCTACCCTTTGCCTCGAATGCCTGCAAGCGGCGGCCCGCGACGCCCTCACCATCGTTCCGCGTGGATGACAGCATGCAGACAATCGATCGCCAGTTCGAACGACAACGAGCGCATAGCGCGCAAGAGATGCATCTGTACGCCTTGGTCGACGGCCTCCTATGCGCCGGCGCTACGCCCCAGGTCATGCTCAGGCGCTCGTCAGCGGCCATCGCGCTGTTCGACGGCACGGACGGACGAATCGCTGGCCGACGCCGGCCCCTGGCTGCTCGACGCAACGCCAGCGCAATCTCGGCACCCGCTCCGCAGACTTGCGAACTCCGATTCGGGGATCTCCTGGCTGATCAGCACTACGTCGATCGCCACCCTCGCCGATGAGCTGCGCGACCGCCTCGACGTCCGATTGCCGGACGGACGCACGGCGCTGTTCCGTTTCTATGACGCACGCATCGCGCCCGATCTGTCACGGCTCATGGATCCGATGCAACGCCATCGGTTCTTCTCCGTGGCGTGCAACTGGCATACCGAAGTCAACGGCACCTCGATGGAGATTTACAGGCATGCTTGAGCTATCCCCAGAACAGCTCGCGAGCCTCGCCGACATCGACGCAATCAACTACGTCGCGCGCATCCGCTCGGATCTCGTCAGCGCTGACGCTGGGCTGTCGGCCGACGCGACCCTATCCGCGCGCCTCTGGTCCGCGTTTCGAGTCGCGCGCGACTACGGCATCACAACGGACGAAAACACGTCGGCATTCCTTCGCATCGAGGCGTACAGCCCGGGCTTTTACAGCAAGCCCGCGACCCGCGCGTGGCTGACTCGCCCTGGCGCTACGGCCGATTCACGTTTTCATGACTATTTGAGGGTGCTGCGCTGGCGCATCCAGCATCCGGAATTCAAGGGGGGAGCCCTAGATGGCGAGTTTGGTGGTGACGGGAATAGAGGCGGCGGTAACCGAATTGGGGCCGCTCTTGGCTCGCGCTGGCGTAGCCTTGTTGGGTGGGGCCGCGGTCGGGGGAACGGCAAGCCTGTCGGGTGACACGTCGAAGGACAACAGCAAAGCGACCCCGATGACGCGAGCCGTACCGCGCACCGGCGACAGTTGCAAGAAATGCCCGCCAGACTTGGGACTCGCCCAGCGACGCAATTCCCAAATGAATGCCGCGCCGCGCGAATACCAAGGCCGAATCACCGGCCGGCCATTCAGTGTTGAGGAGGGCTGGAGCGAGGAATGGGTCTGGCTTGAGACCGACTTTGACGGCTTCCGCTCGGAAGAATGCTTGCAGCAAGAAGCCAAGGGCGACTATGACCAGTTCTTTGATCCCCTGACAAAAAAGCCGCTCAGGTGGTTCAAAGGAATCGATCCACTCGTCGTAGGGATCGAAACCCGAGCCGACAAGGTACACGCGAATCCGCCTGCTCGGCTCATGTACTATTTCCAAACACCAATGACCGCCGCGTACTTACGCACCACGCTGGCGGAAAACGGCATTCCGTATATCGTCACCGGCTGATCATGAAAATTACGTCACGCTTCCGAGACCCACAACAGGACGCCACAGACCTGCCGCGTGCTTTCGGCCGCCTGGGCGACATTGCCAAGGCGATCCACGAGGCGACACCGCAATTCTCGACGTGGTACTTAACCGGCAACTCGAAAAAAGAAGCGCTGCTGTATCCCGCGTTCGAAGATTGGCATGCGACGACGGCCGCATTGGCCGTGCTGCGGACTGAGTTTGAGGGCGCGGAACAGCGCGCACAGATGATCTCGCTATGGGACGGCGGCGATGACGAACAGGCCGGCGCGAAACTCACCTTCCTGATCGCCCCCAAAACGCGCCCGAAGAAAATCGAGGCGGACTTCAATGACGAGCGAGCGCTGTCCATCGACCAGGCGCTCGACGTCGTTCGAGCGATGGTCGCGACTACCGCACCGGCATACATCACCGTCGAGCCGCACGGGTATGCCGAAAGGCAGGTATTTGACGACAAACCGGGAGTGGGCTGGATGCTTTATCTACCCATCAAGATCACTCAGCGCCAACTCCCTGAAGCGCGCGCTCTCGTACCTGTCGTCGTGGACGACCAGACGGCGGGCACGGTCATCGTTAGCGTAGCTGACGATGTGTTCTCGATCGACAATCCCGAACATGTCGAGATAGCGAACCGAATCGAGATCCGGCTCGCCGATCAGGATTTACTCCCTACATACACGAGCGTGTGAGGCGACCACAACTCGCGCCGACTCGCGGGTCAGGATAGCCCCACCGGCTCAGCCGCATCGTTCCAGCTGAAGATGATCAACTCGCGTCGATCGACCGCCTTGATCCGCTTGGGTTTCCCGGACCAGATCTAGAGCGAGTTTTCCGGCGTTTCGGGTCTGGTTGAACCCGGCAAAGGCATCAGCTGACGGGCGAATTCAGCTGGTGCCAACTCTTTGAGAGCAGAGTGAGGACGGCTCTCGTTGTAATCCCGGCGCCAGGCCTCGACGATCGCTTTGGCTTCGCCCAACGTCTCGAACCAATGTAGGTTCAAGCACTCATCGCGGAATGATCCGTTAAACGTCTCGATGTGGCAATTGTCCGTCGGCTTGCCCGGTCGGCTGAAGTCGATTTTTGCTTGGTAGTGGTACGCCCACATATCGAGCAGGCGCCCGGAAAACTCGCTGCCGTTGTCGACAAACAGATGCCGCGGAGCGCCGCGCCGAGCGGCGATTCGGTTCAATGCGGATACCACGTGTTCGCCTTTCAAGCGTTGCCCCACTTCGATCGCCAACGCCTCCTTCGTGAACACATCCACGATCGTCAAAGTGCGAAATTTCGAGCCATCAGCAAGCTGGTCAGCCACAAAATCCATACTCCAAGCGTCGTTTGGCCTGACCGGAACGATCTTCGCCACGCGCGTCACCACCATCTTTCGTCGCTTCGGCAATTTCGAGCGCAACTGCAACTGCTCTTCGCAATACAACCGGTACGCCTGATTCCGACCCAACTGCCAGCCTTCCCGGCGCAGCAGTACATGGACGCGTCGATACCCGTAGCGCACACGCGTATAGGCGATCTCGCGCATACGTGAGCGCAGTTCTGGGCGAGGGTCCTTGATGCTTTTGTAGTACTGAACGCTGCGCGGTTGCTTCACGAGCCGACAGGCCCGCCTCATCGTCAATCCGTAGTGGCTCACCACGTAATCCACCACGTCTCGTCTCAGCGCGGGCCGGGCCACTTTTTTGCAGCTACGTCTTGCAAGATGGCCTTGTCCAAGCTCAATTCGGCGACCAGCTTCTTCAGCCGCGCATTCTCGTCCTGCAACTGCTTGAGTTCGCGTACCTGATCAGACTGCATCCCGGCGTATTGTTTCTTCCACCGATAGAACGTCTGTTCCGAAATACCGACCTGCCGGATCACATCGGCCACCGGCATCCCCAGTTCGGCTTGCTTCAGCACTGCCACAATCTGTTCGATCGAAAAGCGTTTCCGTTTCATGACAAACGACCTCCTGGTTCAGGGTCAAGCCAGGGTGTTCAGTTCGAACAGGGTTAGCCAGCAACAGACGTTGGCCCGTTCCTTCACCTGGACGTTCGAACGTCGGCTCCGCTCAGATTAGGGACCTTTGTCCTTGGATCATGTCGCTCGCGTTTCTGACGTCTCCATGCAGCCAACGCTCGTTGCCTGCAGTGTGCCAGCGCTAATTGGGAAGATGGGGGGCGCAGCGTTGTCGGAATGCTGGGCCGCGACCACGCATGAACAACAGCAACCATGTCGACCTGTACAGCATGCCCCCGACGACAAGAGTAGGGCGACAGTGGCCAGCGCGGACGAACCCGAGCCCCGAGCACGCCAGAACGTGATCCTTGAGCTCCGCCATTTCGCGGCAAAGCCCGGGGGCGGACATGTCTGTGCATTGCGCCGGGGGAATGTCGAAATTCCGTCCGACTTCACCGAGGCCGCTCTTCGAAATTACAGCGGTCCGAAAAAATGAGACAGGTCATGCCTACATTTTTCCAACAACCATATTCGACACATTTTGTTTAGCAAAACAAACGAAAAATTAGGGAGACATCTAGTAGTTGATAAACGCACCGATCAGTAATATTCCGTAACATGATGAAAGGAACAGCGATTTCCGAAGAGGAGACCAAAGATGAGAAACAACACACGCTGGATAGTGACCGCAATTGCAGTCGCAATGCTGAACGCCGGTTGCGGGGGGGATACGGTTGACAGTACGCCTGCCGGTAATTCTCCAACGCGCCCCGGCACACCATCGAATCCGGGCACACAGCCTACTCCAGGCTTGCCGTCCAATCCGGGCACGCCGCCTACTCCAGGCTCGCCGTCCAATCCGACGCACCCCGTCAAGGATTTACAGTTGACGCGCTACGTCGACCCGATGATCGGCACGGATCAGGTGCCGCCTATCGATCCTGAAATTGCCAAATCCGAAACCCATCCTGAAGATTTGCTCGGCGGTTTTACAACGCCTGCTGCCTCGTTGCCGTCCGGCATGGTTCAGTGGGGACCGGATACCCCACCTGTTCCCGATGTGTGGAGTCCACCCGGTTATCACTACAGTCAGACAGAAATCACCGGTTTCAGCGTCACGCACCTGAGCGGTGTCGGTTGTAGCGCCGGAGGCGCATTGCCAATATTTCCGACCGTCGCCGGCCAAGACGGTCCGGCGTCGTTCAAGCATTCGAACGAGACCGCGAAACCCGGCTACTACAGTGTGACCTTCGACAACGGTATCCGTACCGAACTGACGGCAACGTTGCGTTCCGGCGCCGCACGTTTTGCATGGCCGGACGGCAAGAGCGGTCAACTCAACATTTCGGCTGAAAGCACCGCAAACGCGGGTGATGGGGTAATTTCACTCGATCCGAATGATCCGAAAGCGTTGCAAGGTACGCTGACAGGTGGCGGTTTTTGCAATAACGGTCAGACTTACACCATCAATTTTTATATTGAATTTGATAAGGAGTTCAAATCAAACATAAGCGGCGACAACGCACAATTGACTTTTCCATCGTCGAAACCAGTGAACATGAAAGTCGGGATTTCGTACGTCAGCGTCAAAAATGCGAAGGATAACTTGCAACAGGAAAGTGGATCCCAAACGTTCGACCAACTTGTGTCGCAGGCCGATGCAATATGGAACCAGGAACTGAATGCAATTCAAGTAACGGGCGGTAGTGACGAGAATCTGAAGAAGTTCTATTCATCGTTATATCATGCGCTGCTTGCTCCTAGCATTTTCAACGATGCAGACGGCGAATATCTGGCGGTGGACGGCACAACGGCCAAGGTGCAAGCGGGTCACAACCACTACACGACGTTCTCCACCTGGGACATTTACCGTTCGCTGATGCCGATGATCGCGTGGCTCAAGCCGGCTGCCGCAAGTGACATGATGCAGTCGCTTGTCGATGACGCCAACGTGTGCGGCGGCAGTTTCCCGAAATGGGTCGAAGCCAACACGACTAGCGACGTGATGCCAGGTGACGGAGCCTCCATTCTTGTAGCGCAGAGTTATATGTACGGTGCGACCGGCTTCGATACGAAAAGAGCATTGTCGATCATGCTCGATACGGCAAATGGTGTCGCCACTTCGTGCAACGGAATCACCGCCCTCCCGGGACTTTCCGATTACATCAAGTATGGCTATTTGCCCCCGGAAACGATCAGCAACGGCCCCGCATCGACGACACTGGAGTATGCCGTTACGGACTATGCTGTTTCTCGTTTCGCGCAGGCGCTTGGCGACGACAATAACGCCGCAAAAATGCTGATGCGTTCGACGAACTGGAAAAATCTGATCAAACCGTCTACCCGCGCTCACAACGGTACAACGTTGCCGACGCTGTCCGATCGCACTGGCGATGGAAAATGGACGGCGAACTCGTACAAGGAAGTTGAAGGCAACGTTGAACAATACACGTGGATGGTACCGTTCGACATTCCCGGTTTGATCAACATCCTGGGTGGTGATAGCGCAGTCGTTCCCCGGCTCGATATGTTCAACCTCTTCCTGAACGCCGGCGAAGGCAGCCAGCACATGTGGATCGGCAACGAACCGTCGTTCGCGACGCCGTGGATATACAACTGGACGAGTCGCCCGGACAGGACACAGAAAATCGTGCGCCAAATCGTCAATCAACAATACACGACGGCCGCATCCGGTCTGCCGGGCAATGACGACGAAGGTGCAATGTCTGGATGGTTTGTGTGGGCGGCGCTTGGACTTTATCCGGAAGTCCCGGCTGTACCGGGTTTTACGCTGACAGGCCCTTTATTCCAACATGCGCTGATCAAACTCGGCAACGGTAATACGCTGACGATTGACGCTGACAACCCCGACTTCACCTACGTCAAAAGCGCCACACTGAATGGCGCTGCGTTGAACAACACGTGGCTTGACCTCGAGCAGGTCAGGAATGGTGGCGCACTTGCTTTCGGCCTCAGCGATGCGCCTACGACATGGGGACGTCCGCCTGTGGCACGGTGATTTTTCAGCGGGAAAAACTGCGTCGCATGTATTTGTCGCAATTGTATATCCATCAAATAAATGCGTTTTTTAATTTTAGTACTTGACCGGCCTCTATTGTCCCCTTACTCGATCCGGGGCAATTTCGTGGCGGGTGTCTGCTTGTTGGGCACCCGCTCTTTTTTATACTGCCGAAGATGCGATGCTGGCACGAGAAATGTGCGCAGGATCAGACGGATATTTTTCGACGAGAATTTATCACATCCCGTTGAAGCAATGTGCCGCCCTCAACGAGTCGAGGGTCGGGAGCGGAAGTCCGCGAAAGTGATAGGCCTAGGTTTTGGCGTAGCTTTCTGATCAAAGCCACGTCAGATAAGGCGAAGTTACCGATGCATCATCGTCGACTGCAAGTTGCCTTGCAACTGGGCGACAGGAGAAGTGCGGAAACCCGCTGCGAGCGGGCTTTTCTTTTTTCATCGCCCTCCGCCGCCTCCGCATGAGCCCCGCCGCGGGACGGCGAGCCGGTTCGCGAAGTGCGCTATGCTGCGGATTCACGCCGGCCCGCCTCAGTCAACAGGAGTACGCAATGTTCCCCGCAGAAATTCTCGCCGCCTATCTCGCGGCGTGCATGGTCATCGTCATCTCGCCGGGACCGGACAACATCCTCGCATTGAGCCGCGGCCTGAGCCAGGGCGCGGCCGCCGCGGCCACCTCGTCGCTGGGCGCGGCCGTCGGCATCATGGTGCATACCGTGGCCGCCACGTTCGGCCTGACCCTGCTGCTGCAGACGAGCCCCTGGGCGTTCTGGGCCGTCAAGCTGATCGGCGCGGGCTACCTGATCTACCTCGGCATCAAGGCGTTGCGCTCGCGCGATCTGATCTCGATCCGCGCCACGGATCGCCTGCCGTTGCCCACGGTCCTGCGCACGGGGATCCTGTCGAACGTGCTCAATCCGAAGCCGGGCCTGTTCGTGATCGCCTTCCTGCCGCAGTTCGTCAGCGCCGGGCGAGGCTCGGTGCAGGTTCAGATGCTCGTGTACGGCGCGATCTTCGCAGTCAGCACGTTCGTCGTATTCACGCTGCTCGGCGCGTTCGCCTCGCGGCTGTCGAAGTGGTTGCTCGCGCATCCGAAGGTCACCGCCCACCTCAATACCGCCGCGGGGATGACGCTGATCGGCGCGGGCCTGCTGGTCCTCTCGCTGCGGACCCGCGCGGCGCGTTGACGCGTCGATGCGTTCAACCATGAAAAAGCCCCGCTTCGGCGGGGCTTGGTTTTTCAACGCGGACGCATGGCCGGCTCAGCGCCCGCGCTCCGCGCATTCCACGAACACGCGGCACAGCGCTTCCATGCCGCGCGCATCGTCGTCGTCGAAGCGCGCGAGCAGCGGGCTGTCGACATCCCATACGCCGAGCAGCGTGCCGTCGGCCGCCACGAGCGGCACCACGATCTCCGACTGCGACGCCGAATCGCAAGCGATGTGGCCGGGGAATGCGTGCACGTCGCGCACGACCTGCGTCTCGCGCGACTGCGCGGCGGCGCCGCATACGCCCTTGCCGAGCGGAATCCGCACGCACGCCGGCTTGCCCTGGAACGGGCCGACCACCAGTTCCCTGCCGTCGTGGAAGTAGAACCCCGCCCAGTTGAGGCCCTCGAGCGCGTGATACACGAGCGACGAGAAGTTGGCGGCGTTGGCGACGAGATCGGTCTCCGTCTCGAGCAGCGAACGCGCCTGTGCGACGAGTTCGGCGTAGAGCGCGGGCTTGGACGAGGGCAGGTTGTCAGGCAGTGCGAACATGAGGGATGACCAGAGTGGGAGGGGCGCCGCATCGCGCGCATGGAGCGCAGTCTAAGCGAATTCCGCGATGCGCGCGGTGGCCCGCGTCAATCGGGATCGAGCGCCGCGAATCGCTGCGCGAGGAAATCGAGCAGCGCGCGCACCGACGGCAGCAGGCCGCGCCGCGAAGCGTACACCGCATGCACGATCTCGCGGCGCGGCGCCCAGCCGGGCAGGATCCGCTGCAGCGCGCCGTGCGCGAGCGCGTCGCGCACCAGCAAGGTCGGCAGCTGTACGATGCCGACGCCCGCCACGGCGGCCGCGCGCAACGCGGGCATGCCGCGCGTCACGAGCCGGGGATGGTGCAGGATCGTCGCGCGCGCGCCGTCCGGGCCGAGCAGGGTCCAGGCGTGATCGTCCTGCGGCGTGCCGAGCGCGAGGCTCGGCAGGTTCGCGAGATCGGCCGGCACGCGCGGCATGCCGGCCCGCGCCAGCAGGTCAGGGCTCGCGACCAGACACTGGCCGCGCTCGGCCAGCGCGCGCAGCACCAGATCGCTGTCCTCAAGCGGCGGCGGACGCACCCGGATCGCGACGTCGATCCCTTCGCCCACCACGTCCACGCGGCGATTGGTCTCTTCCAGATGGATCTCGACGTGCGGGCAGTGCGCCATGAACGCCGCGAGCATGTCGCCCACCAGCGTGTCGAGCAGCGCCACCGGGCAGGTCACCCGCACGATGCCGCGCGGCTCCGCGTGCAGCAGCGCGATCGCCTCGTCGGCCGCGTCCGCCTCGACCAGCATCGCGCGACAATGCGCGTAATAGGTCTGGCCGACATCCGTCACCGCGAAGCGGCGCGTCGAGCGCTGGATCAACCGCATCCCGATCCGTTCCTCGAGCAACGCGATCCGGCGGCTCAGCTTCGATTTCGGCAGGTTGAGCGCCCGGCCCGCCGGCGCGAAGCCGCCGTGGTCGACCACCTGCACGAAGTAGTAGAGGTCGTTGAGGTCTCGTGTCATTCATCGTTCACCAGATGGAACGCTGCGTGTGATTATTGCAGCCTACCGATTCCATCGTTCTGATTATATTGTTCTATTCATGGCGCGGGGCTTCCGCTCCGCCGGTGAACCCCACAGGAGAACCACATGAAGAAGATCGTCGGCGTGTACAGCGCACCGCGTTCGCATTGGGTCGGAGATGGTTTCCCGGTGCGCTCGATGTTCAGTTACGACAGCCATGGCGCGCACTTGAGCCCGTTCCTGCTGCTCGACTACGCGGGGCCGGCGCAGTTTCCGCCGGGCACCCATCGCCGCGGGGTCGGCCAGCATCCGCACCGCGGCTTCGAGACGGTGACCATCGTTTACGAGGGCGAGGTCGACCATCGCGACTCGACGGGCGCGGGCGGCCATATCGGGCCGGGCGACGTGCAGTGGATGACGGCGGCAGGCGGGATCCTGCACGAGGAGTTCCATTCGGAGCAGTTCACGCGGCAGGGCGGCACGCTCGAAATGGTGCAGCTGTGGGTGAACCTGCCGGCGAAGGACAAGCTCGCCGCGCCCGGTTATCAGACCCTGCTCGACACGCAGATTCCGTCGGTCGCGCTGCCGGACGAGGCAGGGCGGGTGCGCGTGATCGCGGGCGAGTTCGACGGGCATCGCGGCCCGGCGCGCACCCATACGCCGATGGACGTCTGGGACGTGCGCCTGAACCAGGGCGGCCGCGCGCGTTTCGAGATCGCTGAAGGTCGCACGCTCGCGCTCGTCGTGCTGCGCGGCACGGTGCTTGTCAACGGCGCGGAAATCGCGCGCGAGGCGCAGCTCGTGCAGTTGGCGCGCGAAGGCGACGGGGTCGAGATCGAGGCCAACAACGACGCGACGCTGCTGCTGCTGAGCGGCGAGCCGATCGACGAGCCGATCGTCGGTTATGGCCCGTTCGTGATGAACAGCGAGGCGGAAATCCGTCAGGCCGTCGACGATTTCAACAGCGGCCGGTTCGGGCGCATGCCTGCGTGAAAGACGCCGGCCCCGCATGTCGCGGGGCCGGCGGCCGCGTTTCGGCCGCGTTTCGGCCGCGTTTCGGCCGCGTTTCGGCCATTCGGCCATTCGGCGCGCGGCGCGTACGGGGTCGCCCGGCTGGCGCGCGCGGGACATCGCGGCATAATGCCCGGCTAGGCGCCGCGATCCGTGCGGCGCGTGCCCAGGATTTTCTTCGTCATGAATGCCTCTGCCGTTTCGTCATCCCATGTGTCCGCCCTCTCGTTCGAATGGCGTTGGAGGCCGTTCGCGGCGCTGTCGCCCGTCGAGGTCTACCAGATCCTGTCGGCCCGCAGCGACGTGTTCGTGGTCGAGCAGAACTGCGTGTACCGCGACATCGATCATGCGGACTTCGACGCCTGGCATCTTGGCGCGCACGATGAAGCAGGGCAGCTGGCGGGCTACTTGAGGGTCTTGCTGCCGGACGCGACGGAGCCCGACATCCGGATCGGCCGGGTGCTGACGACGCAGGCGTTTCGCGGCATGGGCCTCGGCAACCGGCTGCTCGCCGAGGCGCTCGAACGGATTCGCGCGCAGTGGCCCGGCACGCCGATCAGCCTGCATGCGCAGGCGCATCTGCAGAAGTACTACGGCGCGTTCGGATTCGCGCCCAGTTCCGAGGTGCACGACGAGGACGGCATCCCGCACGTGTGGATGCGGTCGGCCTGACGCGGTCGGCCTGACGCGGTCGGCCTGACGCGGTCGGCTAGACGCGGTCGGCCAGACGCGGTCGGCCAGACGCGGTCGGCCAGACGCGGTCGGCCAGACGCGGGGCGCGGCGGCGCGCCCCGCGCGCGCCGTCAATGCGGCGCGGCCGGCACGGCGCCGCGCTGCGGGCGCGCGTCGCGCTCGTTGCGCAGGCGGCCGCGCGCCGACAGGCGCATCCAGTGGCGCAGCGCGATCAGCGCGCCGATCACGCTCATCATCGAGCCGGGGATCCACAGCAGCAGGCCGCCGATCTGCTGGTCGCGCAGCGGGCTCAGCCAGGTGAACGCGCGGCCGCAGATCGAATACACGGGATACAGCTCGTGCGGCGTGAAGAAGATCAGCGCGCCGAGCACGATCTGCGGCGGGATCGCCGCGACGATGACCAGGATCCGCCGTCCCGGCGCAAGCCGCGCCGGCGGGGCGGGCCGTGGATCGAGGACGAGCCACCAGAACAGCAGCCCGTCGATCACCATGCTCCAGTTCATCACGCGATAGAGCCGCCAGTCGAGCATCGCGATGAAGTGGATCGGCGAGAGCAGCCAGAAATAGATCAGCCCGACGAACAGCACCACCGCGACGACCGGATTGAACACGACGTCAAGCGCGATCCGCACCGGCTTGAATGCGAGCGTGGGGCCGACGAAGCGGCGTCGCCACGCGGCCGGGATCCCCGCGCGCAGCGCGGCGCCCGGATACGACAGCGCGATGAAGAATGGCCCCAGGTGGTGCAGCACGAGGTGCTGCGCGCGGTGCATGAAGAACTCGTGTTCGAAGAAGTAGTCGAGCCGCGTGTGCAGTGCGACGTACAGCGCCGTGAGCCCGAGCCAGAACGAGAAGCGCCGCAGCGGCGAGACTTTCGCCTTGCGCGCGCCGCGGATGAACAGCACGGCCGCGACGAGGACCGCGATTACCACGGTCGGCGACGGCTCCCACGGTTCGAGCCAGTACAGGAGTTCCATCACGCGAGACTTACTTGGTGGTCTGCGCGGGCGACTTCACGGCGAACGGCGTCTCGAGCTTCTCGCCGTCGGAGAACGTGAGGCGCAGGTGCACGGTGTCGCCCGGCTTGATCGCGTGCTTCGGTTCTTCGAGCATGAAGTGGTAGCCGCCCGGCGCGATGTCGACCTTGCCGCGCGCGGGGATCGTCAGCTTGTCGACCATCACCATCTGTTGGGTCGAGCCGTTCGAGACGGTCTGGTGCAGCATCGTCATCCCGTATTCGGGGCTGTCGACGTCGACGAGATCGATCGGCTTGTCGCTGGTGTTGACGAGGGTCACGTAGCCGGCGGCGGGCAGCTTGTTCGGCAGCCAGCGCACCCAGGCGTTCTGCGCGCTGATCGCGTCGGTGCCGCCCGCGTAGGCGTGCAGGCTCAACGACAGGGTGGCGAGCGCGGCGAGGGTCTTCAGTTTGGTCGACATGGCGGGGACCTTTTCGGTGAATGCCGTTTCAGGAACGGTTGACGATGATCCGGCGCAGATCGGTGGCGATCGCGGCGGGGGAATCCTGGTCGGTCGCGAGCAGGCGCGCGCGGCCCTGCGCGTCGAACACGTAGACGGCGGAACTGTGCGTGACCTCGTAGCCGCCGCTCGGATCGCGCTTTTCCATCTGGTAGGCGACGCGATAGCGCTTCGCGAGCGATTCGATCTGGCGCTCGGTGCCGGTCAGGCCGTACGCATGCGCGGCGTCGAACGCGGCCACGTAGTCGCGCATCGCCGCGGGGGTATCGCGCGCGGGATCGACCGAGACGAACAGGATCCGCACGTCGCGCGCATCGGGGCCCAGCAGCGCGAGCACCTGCATCAGGCGCGCCATGGTTTCGGGGCAGACGTCCGGGCAGTGCGTGTAGCCGAAGTAGACGAGCGCGACCTGGCCGCGGAACGCGGCGGCGTCGATCGGCTGACCGTTCTCGCCCGTCAGCGTGAAGGTGAGGTCGGGCAGGTGGCCCGTCACGTTCGCGAGCGTCCACGGCGCTTCGCGGGACGAGCAGGCGGCCAGCGTCGCGGCGGCCAGGAGGCCGGCGAGGGCGAGGCGAACGGTGCGGACGACGCGGGTGCGGGCGGACAGGCGCCGCGCGGTTGGCTGAAACGGCATTCCAGGGCTCGGTCGAAGAATGGCGGGGACGGCGGCGATGCGCCGCTTTCCGGCGGTTGCGACTGTAACGCACTTTGATCGGGATCGTCCTTTCGAAACGCGTGCAAAGCGTCCGGCCGGGGCAAAATGTCGCATCGGCGCGGTCTTGCGGTCCAGGCGCGGCCGTGCGTTTTGCGCATGGTGGCCGCGAGGCGCGGTAAGATGCGCACATTTCCCGGCGGACCGCCCCGCCAGCGGTCATTCTTCCAGCGAATCGATGCAATCCGTCCCGGCTTCCTTCTCCCTGAGCGACACCGCTTTCTTCTTCGATTTCGACGGCACGCTCGTCGAATTGGCGCCCACGCCCGACAGCATTCACGTCCCGCCCACGCTGCCCGCGCTGCTCGACAGCCTGCGGCAGCGCGCGCACGGCGCGCTCGCGATCGTCTCGGGGCGCGCGATCGACAGCATCGACGCGTTCGTGCGGCTGCCCGACCTGCCGGTCGCGGGCCTGCACGGCGCGGAACGGCGCGATGCGAACGGCGACGTGCAGCGGATCGGTTTCAACGACGCCCGCCTGTTGCGCATCGAGCGCGAACTGGCCGCGTTCGTCGAGCGCCATGCGGGCATGCTGCTGGAGATCAAGGGCGCGGCGGTCGCGCTGCATTTCCGCAATGCGCCCGAGCACGAAGTGGCGGCGCAGCGCGCGGCCGAGCGGCTGGTCGCCGAGTATGCGGACGCGTATGTGCTGCAACCGGGCAAGATGGTGTGCGAGATCAAGCCGAAGGGCGTCGACAAGGGCCGCGCGGTGACGGCGTTCCTCGCCGAGCCGCCGTTCGCGGGCCGCACGCCGGTGTTCGCCGGCGACGACCTGACCGACGAGAAGGGCTTCGCCGCCGTCAATGCGGCGGGCGGGCTGTCGATCAAGGTGGGCGCGGGCGAGACCACGGCGCGCTGCCGCGTCGAGTCGGTCGACGCGTTTCATGCGTTGCTCGCGCAGTGGCTGTCGACCGGCAGCGTGCGCGCATGAGCCGCCTCATCATCGTATCGAACCGCGTCGCGCCGATTTCCGAAGGCGAGCCGGCGGCGGGCGGGCTCGCGATCGGGGTGTACGACGCGCTCAAGGAAACGGGCGGCATGTGGTTCGGCTGGAGCGGCGACGTGGTCGCCTCGGGCGCGCCCCAGATCCACGTCGAGGAGCGCGGCCCGGTCACGTTCGCGACGATCGGGCTCGCGCGGCGCGATTACGAGCAGTACTACCGCGGCTTCTCGAACGCGACGCTGTGGCCCACGTTTCACTACCGCACCGACCTGATCCAGTACGACCGCCACGAATTCGAGGGCTACTGCCGGGTCAACATGTGGCTCGCGCAGCAACTCGTGCCGCTGCTGCACGAGGACGATGTGATCTGGGTGCACGACTACCACCTGATCCCGTTCGCGCAGGCGCTGCGCGCGGCCGGCGTGAAGAACCGCATCGGCTTCTTCCTGCACATCCCGTTCCCGGCCGCGCAGGTGCTCGTCAACGTGCCGCCGCACCGGGCGCTCGTCGAGGCGCTGTGCGCGTTCGACCTGCTCGGCTTCCAGACCACCTCCGATCTGCGCGCCTTCTGCGACTACATCGAGCACGAGGCGGGCGGCACGGTCGAGCCGGGCGGGCGGGCCGTCACGGTGCGCGCGTTCGGCCGCACGCTCGGCGCGGGCGCCTATCCGATCGGCGTCTACCCGGACGAGATCGCCGCGCTCGCGCAGGCGGGCCAGAGCGGCAAGGCGGTGCGCACGCTCGCGACCTCGCTGCGCGGCCGGCAGCTCGTGATGAGCGTCGACCGGCTCGATTATTCGAAGGGGCTCGTCGAGCGCTTCCGCGCCTTCGAGAAGCTGCTCGAACACGAGGCCGCGTACCGCAACCATGTGTCGTTCCTGCAGATCGCGCCGTCGACGCGCGCGGACCTGCGCGCCTACCAGGACATCCGGCTCCAGCTCGAGGCCGAATCGGGGCGCATCAACGGGCGCTTCGCGGAACTCGACTGGGCGCCGATCCTGTACATCCACCGGCAGTACGAGCGCCAGCTGCTGGCCGCGCTGTACCGGCTCGCGCGCGTCGGCTACGTGACGCCGCTGCGCGACGGGATGAACCTGGTCGCGAAGGAATACGTGTCGGCGCAGGATCCCGAGGATCCGGGCGTGCTGGTGCTGTCGCGCTTCGCGGGCGCGGCGCACGAGCTGACGGGCGCGCTGATCGTCAATCCGATCGACATCGGCGGGATGGCGGACGCGCTGTCGCAGGCGCTGTCGATGCCGCTCGCCGAGCGGCGCGCGCGCTATGCGGACATGATCGCGCAGCTGCGCGAGAACAATGTATCGGTGTGGCGCGACCATTTCCTGACCGACCTGAAGTCGCGCCCGCGCGCCTGAACGGAGCCGGCCGGTTCACCCAGGGAAAAAGCCGCGCGGCGTGACGCCGCGCGGCTTTTTTCGCTGTGAGGCGGCGCGCGCCGCGCTCAGGCGACGCGTTCGCCGTCCGCGCCGCCGCCGGGCGCGGGCAGGTGGTGCTGCTTCGCGAGCAGGTCGCGGTACAGGCCGGGACGATTGCGCAGGACCTCGGGGCTGCCGTCGTCGATCACCTTGCCGGTGCTCATCACGATGATCCGGTCGAAGTTGCGCAGCGTCGACAGCCGGTGCGCGATCGCGATCACGGTGCGGCCGACCATCAGGCGGTCGAGCGCGGCCTGGATCGCTTCCTCGGAGGCGCTGTCGAGCGCCGAGGTCGCCTCGTCGAGCAGCAGGATCGGCGCATCCTTGAGGATCGCGCGCGCGATCGCGATGCGCTGCCGCTGGCCGCCCGACAGCTTCACGCCGCGGTCGCCGACGATCGTGTCGTAGCCTTCCGGCATCGCCTCGATGAAGTCGGCGCAGCGCGCCTCGCGCGCGGCGGCGAGCACCGCCTCGCGGCTTGCGTCGGGACGGCCGTACGCGATGTTCTCGTAGATCGAGCGATGGAACAGCGAGATGTCCTGCGGCACCAGCGCGATCGACTGGCGCAGGCTGTCCTGCGTGAGCGTGGCGAGATCCTGGCCGTCGATCCTGATCGCGCCGTGCTGCACGTCGTAGAAGCGCTGCAGCAGCGCGAGCACGGTCGACTTGCCGGCGCCCGACTTGCCGATCAGGCCGACGCGCTGGCCGGGCTCGATGTGCAGGTCGAAGTGGTCGAGGATCGGCCGGCGCTTCGGGTACGCGAACGTGACCCGCTCGAAATCGACGCGGCCGCCGCGCGGCGCGAGCAGGACGGCGTCGGAGCGATCCGGCATGCCGTGCGGTTCGAGCAGGGTCCGGACGGCCTCCGAGAGGCGCGCGACGTGCTGCGTGACGTCGACGAGCGCGACGGCGAGATCGCGCGTACCGTGCAGGATCGTGAAGCCGAGCGAGCTGACGAGCACGATGTCGCCCGAGGTCGCCTGGCCGCGGTCCCACAGCCACAGCGCCCAGCCGAGCAGGCCGGCCGACAGCATCGCGGTGATCACCGCGTGCAGCAGCCGCAGCTTCTCGAGATACAGCAGGCTTTGCTGGCGCGCGTCCATTTCCGCCTTGACGGTCGCGCCGAAGCGTTTCTGCTCGCGCAGCGTCATGCCGAACGCGCGCACGAGGCCCATGTTGCCGATCACGTCGACCAGTTCGCCGTCGACGGCCGCGGCCTTCGATGCGAAATTGTGATGGCGCACCGAGCCGCGGCCCGCGAGCTTGAACAGCACGATCGCGAGCACGGCCGAACAGCCGAGCAGGCCGAGCGCCATCAGCGGATTGACGACGATGATCATCAGGATCGCGCCGATCACCGCGATGCACGGCGGCAGCACGTTCCACGCCATCGTGTTCTCGGCGGTGTAGATGGCGTTCGAGGTCGCGGTGATCCGGCTCGCGAGCGTGCCCGGCTGCTTCTCCGCGTAGTAGGTCGGGGAGTGGCCGCTCAGGTACTGGAACAAGTCGCGCCGCAGGTCGCCCGTCACCGCGACGAAGGTGTGCGCGGCAACCCAGCCGCCGACGCGCCACAGCAGGTTGTCGGCGGCGATCAGGCCGACCAGGAGCGCGAACGCGCCCCACAGCGGCCCCGGATGGTGGCGGCCGGCCGCGAGCACGTCGATCAGGTGCTTGATCGCGTATTGCGAGCCGAGCGCGCAGCCGACGGCCGCCAGCACGCTCCCGAGCACGATCATGTGCGCGACGGGATGCATCCTGATGTAGCGGAACAGGAAAGCGAGCGGACGGCTCGCGTAGCTCGAGAGCTTCGCGTTGTATGCGTTGCGCTGGGCAGGGGTGAGAGCTTCCAAAATTGTGCGTGTGGTGAACCAGTGGTTGGACGCCGCGCGCCCGCGGCCGACAGGCCGCGACACGGACGAAAGCCGGCATTGTAAACAAGCCCGTGCGCGATGCCGCGTCGATGTTTGTGTCGCGGCGGCATCCGGCTCATTTTGAGATAAAATTCCACATCTTGCGATGGGCAGCCAGATTGCGGTGCAGCAACTCGGGCGCGGTCGCGGTGAAGGCGGGGCGCCAAGCCTGCCGCGAGTGGGTCCTACTCTAAATCTGTCTTTAAAATTAAAGGGTTGCAAAGTGTTGCACCTTTGTAACAAGGTAAAGACTTTGAAATCTTGTGCGCCGCAGCGGAAAAATTTGCTGATAATGAGCGCCGGGTTGGCCCTCCGGATTTTTTACGGGATCCTGTCAACGGGGCGTGCGGTCGCGCGTTCTAAGCGGGGTGCCTCGCTGATCCAAGGCCAGCGCGCATTCCAGGCCGCGAACCGGTCCTTTCGTCTGACGTTCGCACGACACAACCGGTCGGGCAGGGCGCTCAACCCACAGCTGCATTTTTTGCCGATTTTTTAGGAGTTACGCACATGCGAATCGCTCAAATCGCTCCATTGCACGAAGCGGTTCCCCCGAAGTTGTACGGTGGCACCGAACGCGTGGTGTCCTACCTGACCGAAGCGCTGGTCGAGGCGGGCCATGACGTCACGTTGTTCGCGAGCGGCGATTCGCAAACGTCGGCGAAGCTCGAGGCCGTGTGGCCGCAGGCGCTGCGCCTCGACCCGACGATCCGCGACGTGATGGCGCCGCACATGCTGCTGCTCGAGCAGGTGCGTCGTCGCGCGGACGAGTTCGACGTGCTGCACTTCCACATCGACTACTACCCGTTCCCGCTGTTCTCGCGCCAGCCGGTGCCGCACCTGACGACGCTGCACGGCCGCCTCGACCTGCCGGAACTGCAGCCGATCTTCAACACCTTCAGCGACGTGCCGGTCGTGTCGATCTCCGACAACCAGCGCATGCCGCTGCAACAGGCGAACTGGCTGTCGACCGTCTATCACGGCCTGCCGGAAAACCTGCTGAAGCCGCTGCCGGACGTGAAACCGAGCTACCTCGCGTTCCTCGGCCGGATTTCGCCGGAGAAGCGCGTCGACACGGCGATCCGCATCGCCGCGCAGGCCGGCATGCCGATCAAGATCGCGGCCAAGCTCGACAAGGCCGATCGCGCCTACTACGAAGAGCAGATCAAGCCGCTGTTCGCGCTGCCGCACGTCGAATACATCGGCGAGATCAGCGAATCCGAGAAGGCCGAGTTCCTCGGCAACGCGCACGCGCTGCTGTTCCCGATCGACTGGCCGGAGCCGTTCGGCCTGGTGATGATCGAGGCGATGGCATGCGGCACGCCGGTGATCGCGTTCAAGCGCGGCTCGGTGCCTGAAGTGATCGACAACGGCGTCTCGGGCTTCGTCGTCGAGGACGAGCTGTCGGCCGTGGCGGCCGTCAAGCGTCTGCATACGCTGCCGCGCGAGCAAGTGCGCGCAGCCTTCGAAGCGCGCTTCTCGTCGAAGGTGATGGCGCAGAACTACGTCAAGGGTTACGAAGAACTGCTGCGCCGGAAGCGCCGCACGGTCCTGCGCGAAGTCAACGCCGGCTAAGCCGCCGCGCCTCGCGCGCCACGACGCCCCGCACGGGTTGCCCGTGCGGGGCGTCGTGCATTTCACGGCCGGGATCTGTTGTATCCGCGCCGCGCGGGGCCGGGCGCAGCGCCGCAAACCCGTGATTTATAACGTAGATTCATCTGCGATACCGGTAATGTCCCTATAATGGCCGTGCCTTGAAATCCGGCCCCGGCCGACCGTCGACAGGAGAGCAGTTTTGACGAGAACGAAAACCACGCGCGCGAACCCGGCCCCCGGCGCCGGCGTGATCTTCGCGCTGCGCGCCGTCGGTCTCGTGCTGCTCGCGCGCTGGTTGTTCTCGATGTCCCTGATGGGCTATCGCGCATCGCTGTCGGCGATGGCGTCGTCGCCGTGGGCCTGCATCAACGTGGTCCTGATCTTCCTGCTGCTCGTGCTGCCCGGCGCGCAGGCGCGCGCCGAGCGGCCGTTGCATCCGCTGCCGCAATGGCTGCGCCAGGCGCTGCGGTTCTTCGCGCTGCTTGGTTTCGTGTTCGCGGTCTGGTCGGTCGGCGCCTTTGCCTGGGCGGTCGGCTGGCGGCGCGCGCTGCACGCGGTGACGGCCACCAACGGCTGGCTGGTCGCCGCGCCGGCGCTGTACGCGGCGGTGATCTGGGTGTGCCGGCCGCGGCCGCTGTGGCGGACCAACATCGCCGCGCGCCGCTTCGCGATCGGCCGTTACGCGGTGTCCCTCGATGTGCTGACCCGCACCGTGATCGTCTGGATGGAAAGCCGCAAGGTGGGCCAGTATGATGCGCGCGAGTTGTCGGTGCGCTGGCCGGCCGGCGCTGCGCCGCAGGCGGACGGGGCCGGCGCCGATGCGTCGGGCGCCGATGCGTCGGCGGCCGCCGTCGCGCCTGCGCCGCGGCCCAGGCCGTGGGCGCGGCCGAAGCTCGAATTGCTGTGGGATTCGCCCGCGGCGGTCGGGCACAACCGCCAGATCGTGATGCGCGCGCCGCTGGTGACCGAGGGCGACCGGGTTGCCGCACGGGCGCTCGACACATCCCTCAAGCAGGTAACCTGAACGGCGCGGGCTCGCCCGCCGGGAGACGCTCCGATGATGATCCGATGGTTGCTGGCGGCCGTGCATCTGAGCGCGTTCGGCTTCGCGCTGGTCGGCATCGCGGGACGCAATCGCGCGCTGAGGCGTGTGGCGGCGGATCCGCAGCCCGGTGAGCTGGGCGCGGTGTTCCGCAGCGACGCGATGTGGGGCCTGGCGGCCCTGGTGCTGATCGCGACGGGCCTTGTACGCGCGTTCGGCGGCTTCGAGAAGGGCGCCGTCTACTATTTGCACGAACCGCTGTTCCATCTGAAGATGGGCGCGGTCGTGCTGATCCTGCTGCTCGAACTGATGCCGATGATCGGCCTGATCCGCTGGCGCATCGCGCTGCGCAAGCATGCCGCGCCGGCGCTGGGCGCGGCGCGCGGCTACGCGCGGATCGGCCATTTGCAGGCGGTGTTGATGATCGTCATCGTGTTCGCCGCCTCCGGCATGGCGCGCGGCATCGGGCTGCCGGGGTAGGCGCGAGGCGCGCCGATTCGACGGGGCGATCCGACGCGGAGTAGGCGGGAACGGGGATCTGGTTGCGATTGGATCTATCGCTCAGCGTCTCGGGCTCCGCGCCCAGGGCTCCGCGCCCAAGGCTCCACGCCCAGGGCTCCGCGCCCAGGGCTCCACGCCCAGGGCTCCGCGCCCAAGGCTCCGCGCCCAAGGCTCCGCGCCCAAGGCTCCGCGCCCAAGGCTCCGCGCCCAGGGCTCCGCGCCCAGGGCTCCGCGCCCAAGGCTCCGCGCCCAAGGCTCCGCGCCCAAGGCTCCGCGCCCAAGGCTCCGCGCCCAAGGCTCCGCGCCCAAGGCTCCGCGCCCAAGGCTCCGCGCCCAAGGCTCCGCGCCCAAGGCTCCGCGCCCAAGGCTCCGCGCCCAAGGCTCCACGCCCAAGGCTCCGTACCCAAGGTCTCCCACCCAAGGTCTCCCACCCAAGGTCTCCCACCCAAGGCCCGCAGCGCATCGCACGCCGCCCACGCTCCTTTACTGACGTGCAATGTCCGCCGGGGCGCTCAGCCCGCCGTTTCCACGAGGCTGAACGACGCGACCGCATGACCCAGTTGCCGCCCCTGCGATTCGAGCGACTGCGACGCGGCCGTCGCCTGCTCGACGAGCGCCGCGTTCTGTTGCGTCACCGCGTCCATCTGCGTGAGCGCCACGCTGACCTGTTCGATGCCGCGCCGCTGCTGCTCCGACGCGGTCGCGATCTCGGCCATGATCGTGGTCACGCGCGCGACGGCCTCGGTGACGTCGTTCATGGTTCGGCCGGCGTCGCCCGCGATGGTCGCGCCGTTGCGGATCCGCTCCACCGAATTGGCGATCAGCTCCTTGATTTCCTTCGCGGCGCTCGACGAGCGCTGCGCGAGCGAACGCACCTCGCCCGCGACCACCGCGAAGCCGCGCCCCTCGTCGCCGGCGCGCGCCGCTTCGACCGCCGCATTGAGCGCGAGGATGTTGGTCTGGAACGCGATGCCCTCGATCAGGCCGGTAATCTCTGCGATCCGGCTCGCGCCGTCGCTGATGTCGCCCATCGCCGCGAGCACCTGATCGACCGCTTCGTGGCCGTTGCGCGCGACGTCGGACGCCTGCGTGGCGAGTGCGCTCGCCTGTTGCGCGTGCTCGGCGTTCTGCCTGACCGTCGAGGTCAGCTCCTCCATGCTCGCCGCGGTCTGTTGCAGCGAGGCCGCCTGTTCCTCGGTGCGCGACGACAGGTCGAGGTTGCCCGCCGCAATTTCCTCCGAGCCGTTGCGGATGTGGTCCGCCGCGTCGCGCACCTGGCCGATCAGGCCGACGAGGCTCAGCTGCATCGCGCCCATCGACGCCAGCACGCTGCCCTCGGCCGCTGCGTCGGCGCCCGCGATCGGCCGCAGGTCGCCGTCGGCCACGCGGCGGGTCGCCGCGCTCAGCGCGGCCGGTTCCGCGCCGAGTTCGCGCAGCAGGCTGCGCGTGATCAACCAGCCGGCCAGCAGCGCCGCGCCGAACCCGAGCGCGCAACCCGCGAGCAGCACGAGGCGCTGGATCCGCAGCGCCTCGGCCGCCGCGCTCACCACCTGTTCGCCGCGCCGCCGCGTGTAGTCGGAGTAGTCGTTGGTGGCCTTCACGAGCGCGGCGAGCAGCGGCCGGCATTGGTCGTTCATCTTGGCGATCGCGGCCTCGCGCTGTCCCGCCAGCGCCAGCTCGACGATCGCGAGGGCGACCGGGCCGTAGTCGGCCTCGACGCGCGCGATCGCCGCCGCGCGGGCGCGCGCTTCGTCGTCGAGATCCGTCGCCTGCACGAGCTTCGCGTTCAAGCGTTGCAGGTCGCGCTGCACCTCGGCGTGCGCGCGCGTGACGGCGGCCTTCTCCAGCGCGAGGTCGTCCGGCCGCGTCACGAGCACCAGGTTGCGCGCCGCGATCGCGCGCTCGTCCACCGCGTTGCGGATTTCCTGCGCGAGCGCCGCGCGCGCGGCAACGCCGTCGACGTAGTCGGCAAAGCGGCGGTTGGCCGCGGTGAGCGCGCCGGCCGCGGCCAGCGCGAGCACCGCGAGAATCGTGATCAGGGCCGCGAAGGCCGTGGTGAGACGGGCGCGGACGGACAGGTGTCGAAGTTTCATGAGGCGGGTTCCTCGAGGCTCGGGTGAACGGGTTCGGCGACGTTCGATGGGCAGGGAACGAGCTGCTGAAAGGCCGCGCGCCGCGGGGCGCGCCGTCGGTCTGTCGCATCGGGACGGCACAGTGCTGCGGATTGCTGTCTCCGGACGGGTTTTCGGCTGCGCCGATTCTTTCTGAATACTGAAAATTGTTAGCGAACGTTAAATTGACGGCGGGAGGCGCGAAAGAGAGGGGGAGTGGCCTGAATGGGGCCCGATGCGGCGGAGAGGATGGGAGATGGGGATGGATCGCCGCGCAAGCGGCGGGCCGGGGCGACCCGCCGCTTGCGCGGCGTCAAACGACGTTGTGTTCGACGATCGGCCGGCCGGCGAGCACGCGTTCGAAACCGAGCGCGGACAGGTCGAGCGAGGTGAAGCGGCCGTGCAGGATCAGCTCGGCGACGCCGCGTCCGGTCGCCGGGCCTTGTTGCAGGCCGTGGCCGGAAAAGCCGTTCGCGAACACGCAATTGTCGAGGTCGGGGTGGCGGCCGATGATCGCGTTGTGATCGAACACGTTGTACTCGTAATAGCCGGACCAACTGCGCACCACGCGCAGCGCCTCGAACTGCGGCACGCGATGCGCGAGCGTCGGCCAGATCACGTCGTCGAACAGCGTGTGGTCGACTTCGTCGAGCGGCAGGTCGTCCGCGTCGCGCGCGGGCGACGGCGAGGCGCCGCACAGGAACGATGCGCCTTCGGGTCGGAAGTACACGCCGTTCGGATCGATCACGAGCGGGCAGCGCGGCAGCACGGCCGGCGAGGTCACGTTGAAGATGCTGCGGCGGCGCGCGTAGACCGGCAGCTCGATGCCGAGCAGCTGTGCGATCGGACGCGCCCACGCGCCCGCCGCGTTGACCATCACGTCGCAGTCGTGCGCGCCGCCGCCGGCGGTCAGCACCCGGGTCACGCGCCGGCCGTCGCGCCGCACGCCCGTCACGTCGGCGGCCGCGTAGCGTGCGCCGAGCGCGCGCGCCTTGCGGCGCAGCGCCTGCACGAGCCCGTAGCCGTCGAACCAGCCTTCGCCGCTTTCGCCGTGCGTGCCGGCGGCGAGATCGTCGGTATTGAGCCACGGGAAGGCGTCGTGCAGCGGCGCGCGCGGCAGGTAGCGGATCTGTGCGCCGAGCGCGGTCTGCAAGGCGTGGTTCGCGCGCAGCGTCGCTTCGCCCGCAGGCGAAGCGAGGAACAGGTAGCCGCCTTCGTGCAGGTCGACCGAGGGCCGTTCGCCGTCGACCGCGAGCCGTTCGCCGAGCGTGCGCAGGAAATCGATGCCGTACAGCGACATCTGCACCGACAGGGGCGTCGAGAACTGCTGGCGGATCGAGGCGGCCGACAGTGCCGACGAGGCGCGCGCATAGGTCGGGTCGCGCTCGATCACGGTGACCTCGACGCCGGGATCGGCGTCGCGCAGGAAATAGGCGACGGCGCTGCCGATGACGCCGCCGCCGACGATGACGACTTTCGAATGCAAGGGCTTGTCTCCGTATCCAGGGGCGGCGCCGGGCGAGTGCCGGCGGACGCTGTTGCGTATCGGACTGGTTTTATATGGAACCAATTTACGCACGCCCCGGTACGGTCGTCTTGACGATACGCCTCGCTTTTCATGCGGATTTCCGCACAGCCGGCGAGGCGGCGGCGCGCGGCCCGGCCCCTGGCGGGCCGCGCCGCGCGCATCCGTCAGACGGTGGCGATCAGCGGATCGCTCATGCTCGGGCGGCCCGTCTCGACGTGGCCCGCGAAGCGGCGCAGGAAGCCGAGCGGCGTGCCGTCGCTGACGCTCAGGTCATACCAGCCGTGGCTGCGGCGCAGGTCCCAGTAGTCGTCGAGGCGTTCGCCCGGCTGCAGCGTGTAGACGCGCGCCGCGCCGCTGCCGTAGGCATTGGCGACGGTCAGCTTGATCGGCGCGTGGCCGCGGTTCGACAGGCGCAGCGTGATGTTGCCGTTCGCGACGTCGTAGCCGTAGATCACCTCGGGCGCCGCGCTGCGCGCGAGGCCGGCCGCGGTGCTGCCGCGGAACTGGCACAGGAAGCCGTTCGGGCCGTGCACGGTCAGGTCGTAGACGCTCAGCGTGAACGCGGTGCTCCAGGCGTCGGACACGCGCCTGCCGGCCTCGACCGTGTAGGCCCACGGGCCGTCGATCCGGTTGCCCGAACGCACCTGGAACGCGGCGCCCGCGCGGCCGGTGTTCGCGAACGTGAGCTTGAACTTGCCGGACGCACGCTCGATGCGGCCGTGCACGAACAGCTCGTACGGCAGCGCGCGCGCCGGCCGCAGGCCCGCCTCCTGCTTCGGCACCGACTGCACGAGCGGCGGCAGCGGGATGTAGCTCGGATGCGTGTTGCGGTCGGGCGGCGCGTAGCCGCTCGTGTCGGGCAGTTGCGGCCAGCTGTCGTCGGGGCTCGCGAAATTGAACGCGGCGGTCAGGTTGCCGCACACCGCGCGTCGCCACGGCGACACGTTGCCCGCGGGGATCGCGTACTGGTGGCCGAAGCGCGCCTCGATGAACTGCAGCAGCGAGGTGTGATCGAAGGTCTGCGAGCACAGCCAGCCGCCCTTGGTCCACGGCGACACCACCAGCATCGGCACGCGCGGCCCGAGGCCGTAGGGGCCGGCCATGTGGGTCGCGTCGCCGGGGAAGATCTCGTTGGTGGTCGCGACGGTCGACAGGCCGTTGTCGCGCGATTGCGGCGCGAACGGCGGCGGCACGTGGTCGAAGAAGCCGTCGTTCTCGTCGTAGGTGATGAAGAGCGCGGTCTTGCTCCACACCTCCGGGTTCGAGGTCAGCGCCTTCAGCACCTGCTCGACATACCACGCGCCGTAGTTCGCCGGCCAGTTCGGGTGCTCCGAATACGCTTCCGGCGCGCAGATCCACGACACCTGCGGCAGCGTGCCGTTCGTCACGTCCTGCTGCAGCACGTCGAACAGCGTGCCGCCCGCGCTGATGTTGGTGCCGGTGCGGGCCTTCTGGTAGAGCGGGCTGCCGGGCTGCGCGTTGCGATACTGGTTGAAGTAGAGCAGCGAGTTGTCGCCGTAGTTGCCGATGTACGGGTTCGAGGTCCAGCCCCACGAGCCCGCCGCGTTCAGACCGGTGCCGACGTCCTGGTAGATCTTCCACGACACGCCGGCCGCTTCCAGCACTTCCGGATAGGTGGTCCAGCCGTAGCCCGCTTCCTCGTTGCCGAGCACCGGGCCGCCGCCCACGCCGTCGTTGCCGACGTAGCCGGTCCACATGTAGTAGCGGTTCGGGTCGGTCGAGCTGGGGATCGAGCAGTGATACGCGTCGCAGATCGTGAACGCATCGGCCAGCTGATAGTGGAACGGGATGTCGTTGCGCTGCAGGTAGGCCATCGTCGTGGTGCCCTTGTTCGGCACCCACTGGTCGTAGCGGCCGTGGTTCCAGGCCGCGTGCATGTCCTGCCAGCCGTGCGGTAGGTCCTGCAGGAACTGCATGCCGAGATTGTCCGCGGTCGGGTGGAACGGCAGCACCTCGCCGAGCCCGCCCGGCTGATGGAACACTGACTGGCCCGACGGCAGCGTGAGCGGACGCGGATCGCCGAAACCGCGCACGCCGCGCAGCGTGCCGAAGTAGTGGTCGAACGAACGGTTCTCCTGCATCAGGATCACGATGTGCTCGATGTCGCGGATCGTGCCGGTGCGGCGGTTCGCCGGAATGGCGAGCGCGTCGCGAATGACCGGGGGAAACAGGTTGAGCGCGGCGGCGCCGGCGGTGCCGGCAGCGAGGCGCAGAAAGTCGCGGCGATTCTTGGTCGTCATGTGAGCTTTCCAGTGCGGGGAGAGTGGGCGGCTGCCCCTGTAGCAGCCGGGGAAACGAAGGGCGGCGCGCGGGTGCGTGAACGGTGCGGACGCCGGGCGCCGTCCGATGCCGCCGCGAGGATATCGGGGAAACAGTGTCATTCATATGAAGGGGGCCCGAATGCCGCCTCAAGCTTTCGGAAGCCTAACGAAGTGTGCGGAGCATCGCGGCGGGTGTCGCGCGGGCGGGGCGTCGCGAAGAAGGCGCGCGGCCCGGTAGTCCGGCGATCTGGTTGTGTCCGCAACCGGATGGCGGAGCGTCGCGGGGCGGCGGGTATCGGCCCGGCCGTCGCGACGCCGCGCGCGGACGAAAAAAAACCACGCGTCGCGTGGCGTCGCATCGCGGCGCGGTCGCTCACTCGACGTCGGACACCCAGGCGCCGAACCATTCGCTCGGCCGCGCGATCTCGTCCTGCGCGGCGACGAGTTCCAGCTCGTAGCGGCGTGCATCGTAGGTGGCCTTGACGACCGCGTGGACCGCGGCGAGCGTGTGTTCGAACGCCGCCCGCACGGTGTCGCCGCGCAGCCGGCGCGCGACGAACACCGCGCTCGTCAGGTCGCCGACGCCGACCGGGTGGCGCGGAAACGCATAGAGCGGGCGCTGCCCGATCCACGCCTCGGTTTCGGTCACGGCGAGCATGTTGAAACGGTCGGCGGGACTATTGCGGTCGTGCAGGTGCTTGACGAGGATGATGCGCGGGCCGCGCCGGATGATCGCGCGGCACGCCTCGATCGCCTCGGCGACGGTTTCGATGCGGCGCCCGGCGAGCTTCTGCAGCTCGCCGTGATTGGGCGCCATGCCGTCGGCCAGCTCGGGCAATTCGTTGACGATGAATTCCTCGACGCCGGGCTCGGGGCGCACGCCGCCCGTCTGGCCCATCGCGGGATCGCAGAAGTACCATGCATTCGGGTTCATCGACTTGACGACGCGCACGATGTCCACCGCCGCGCGCGCCTGCGCGGGCGAACCCAGAAAGCCCGACAGGATGGCGTCGCAGCGCTTGAGCGCGCCGATCGCCGCGATGCCGTCGACGAGCTGCTCCATCTTCGCGGCGTCGATCGCGCTGCCGGCCCAGTGGCCGTATTGCATGTGATTGGACAATTGCACCGTGTTGAGCGGCCAGACATTGACGCCCAGCCGCTGCATCGGGAATACGGCGGCGCTGTTACCCGCGTGGCCGTATATGACATGCGACTGAATGCTGAGGACGTTTTTCATGATGGAGTTCGCCTGCACGCGGTTCAGGGTCTTTTGAACGATACAGGAGTTTCCGCGATTCGCGGAAACATCCGGTAATAGAGCGTTGCGGCGTCGTCAGGCAACGGAAAGTAAAATGACGGCCAATTCTGACGCGTGATGGCGCGCCCCGCGCCGGCCTCTTTTTCCGACTTCATATCGACGATGCCTGCTATCTCCAACCTGTGGTTCAGGCGGTTCGGCGCCGCGCTTGCCGCCGCGGCCTCCCTGTCCTGCGCCGCCGCGCCGCCCGGAACCGCGAGCGCGCCGACGGCCAGCGCGCCCGCCGTTCCGGACGGCCCGGCGTACGGCGCGGAGCTGGAAGGGTTCGCGTATCCGGGCACGGTGCGCCACTACGCGTTCACGTCGCAGCGCGAGACGCTGCAGATGGCGTATCTCGACGTGCGTCCCGAGCATCCGAACGGCCGCACGGTCGTGCTGCTGCACGGCAAGAACTTCTGCGCGGGCACCTGGGAGGCGACGATCGACGTGCTCGAGAAAGCGGGCTATCGCGTGATCGCACCCGACCAGATCGGCTTTTGCAAGTCGTCGAAGCCCGAGCGTTATCAGTACAGCTTCCAGCAGCTCGCGCATAACACGCACGCGCTGCTCGAATCGATCGGCGTGAAGGAGGCGACGATCGTCGGCCATTCGACGGGCGGGATGCTCGCGGTGCGCTACGCGCTCATGTATCCGAAGGCGACCCAGCAGCTCGTGCTGGTCAATCCGATCGGGCTCGAGGACTGGAAGGCGCTCGGCGTGCCGCCGCTGTCGGTCGACTACTGGTATGCGCGCGAGTTGAAGACCACGGCGGACGGCATCCGCCGCTACGAGCAGGGCACCTACTACGCGGGCGAGTGGTCGCCGGCGTTCGAGCGCTGGGTGCAGATGCTGGCGGGCATGTACCGCGGCCCGGGGCGTGAAGCCGTGGCGTGGAATTCCGCGCTGATCTACGACATGATCCTCACGCAGCCGGTGGTCTACGAGCTCGGCGCGCTGCGCACGCCGACGCTGTTGTTGATCGGCGACAAGGATACGACCGCGATCGGCAAGGACGTTTCACCGCCCGACGTGCATGCGAAACTCGGCCACTACCCCGAGCTGGCGAAACGCGCGCAACTGGCGATCCCCGGCGCGACCCTCGTCGAATTCCCCGCGCTCGGCCACGCGCCGCAGATCCAGGATCCCGCCACCTTCCACAAGGCGCTGCTCGACGGGCTCGCGGCGCTGAAACCCGTCACCACCGCGGCCCGCGCGCGCGACTGAGCTTCGCGCGCGGTCGCGCCGGCCTAGGCGGCCGGGGCGGCGGCCAGTTCGTCGCGCACTTGCGCGGTGATTTCGTAGGAGCGCAGACGCGCCGCGTGATCGTAGATCTGCGCGGCGACGATCAATTCGTCCGCACCGGTCTGCGCGATCAGCTGCTTCAGACGCTCGCGCACCGTGTCGCGCGAGCCGATCGCCGCGAATGACAGCGCGTGCGCGACATTCGCGCGTTCCAGTTCGTTCGCGTCGAGCATGTCGACGGGCGGCGGCAGCTGGCCCGGCGTGCCGCGCCGCAGGTTCAGGAACTGCTGCTGCAGCGACGTGAACAGCCGGCGCGCCTCGGCGTCGGTTTCGGCGGCGAACACATTGATTCCCACCATCGCATACGGTTTCGGCCAGGCCGCCGACGGGCGGTACTGCGCGCGATACAGCTCGAGCGCGCGCAGCAGGTAGTCCGGCGCGAAATGCGACGCGAACGCGAACGGCAGGCCGAGCATCGCGGCCAGCTGCGCGCTGAACAGGCTCGACCCGAGCAGCCAGACCGGCACGTCCAGCCCCGCGCCCGGCACCGCGCGCACGCGCTGGCCCTCGACCGGCGTCGCGAAATAGCGCTGAAGCTCGACCACGTCGTCGGGGAAGCTGTCGGCGCTGCCGGCGAGATCGCGCCGCAGCGCGCGCGCCGTGGTCTGGTCGGTGCCGGGCGCGCGGCCCAGCCCGAGGTCGATGCGGCCCGGATACAGCGATGCGAGCGTGCCGAACTGTTCGGCGATCACGAGCGGCGCGTGGTTCGGCAGCATGATGCCGCCGGACCCGACCCGGATCGTGCGCGTGCCGCCCGCGACATGGCCGATCACGACCGAGGTGGCCGCGCTCGCGATGCCGGGCATGTTGTGGTGCTCGGCCAGCCAGTAACGCCGATAGCCCCAGCGCTCGGCGTGCTGCGCGAGGTCGAGGGTATGGCGGAAGGCCTGGGCGGCGTCGGTGCCGGCGGGAATCGGAGCGAGATCGAGTACGGAAAACGGAATCATCGGGCGGATCCGGAAGTGGGGCGGAAGGGCAAGTCGCGCGAGGTCGTTTGATGCGTGCGCGCAACAGTTGCCGACGATTGTGCCAAAGCGTTCCGCATCGCGCAGGCGCCGCCGGGATACCCCTGCGAGCGACAGGGACGGACGGCGCGACAAAATGGCGCGCGCAACGATTCTGGAGATTGTTTGGCGCGCCGTTTTAATGATGCGAAATATGACGAAATATCCGGTATTTCGCGGTAACTCTTTCGGCCTATACAAAAAATTACAGAATTGCTTACGTAACCCACAGCAATCGGCCTGCAAACCGCTTACGCTAACAGACGCTATGTTGCGTGAATATGGAGCTCATCTGCGATGATTTCCTGTTTTCGCATCAATCCGTTTCCATCGGACGGCAAGCGTTTCCGGCCGCGCGCTGCTAAAATTCGCGGCCTGTCCATATCGTGCCAACGGATTTTGCTTCCTCGTCCCCGGCTTCCCGCGATGATTGATACCGGGCAGCCCGCAGGATGCCGACAGTGTGCCCGCCCGTTGCGCGGCGCATGCTGTCCGCTGGCTATAAGAGGAGTCGGGAACTTGCCCGAAATCGTCCCTGCCACATCGTCGCCGCCACGTTGCACCTGCCGTCCCGGCATCGGGAGGCGCGGCGCATGACGGTCCCGGTTTCCATCGTCGAGTGGGTGCTGCTGGCGTTGACCGCCGCCGCCTGCGGCTATGCGCTGTTCGCGGCGTTCGCGCCGGCGCCGCGCACGCCGCGCACGGCCGCGCGCGACGGCTATGCGAGCGTCAGCGTGCTCAAGCCGCTGTGCGGCGCGGAGCCGCATCTGTACGAGAATCTCGCGAGCTTCTGCGAGCAGCGCCATCCGCGCTACCAGGTGCTGTTCGGCGTCGCGTCGGCGGCCGACCCCGCGGTGGCGGTGGTCCGGCGCCTGCAGGCCGACTATCCGGAGTGCGACATCGAGCTGGTGATCGATGCGCGCGTGTATGGCAAGAACCTGAAGGTCAGCAACCTGATCAACCTCGCAGAACGGGCGAAGCACGACCGGATCGTGATCGCCGACAGCGACATCGCGGTCGAGCCCGACTACCTGACGCGCGTGACCGCGCCGCTCGCGGATGCGTCGGTCGGCGTCGTGACGTGTCTGTATCATGCGCGCAGCGTGGGTGGCTTCTGGACCCGGATCGGCGCGCAATTCGTCGACGCCTGGTTCGCGCCGTCGGTGCGCATCACGCATCTCGGCGGGTCGAGCCGCTTCGGTTTCGGCGCGACGCTCGCGCTCACGCGCGACACGCTCGACCGGATCGGCGGCCTCAAGGCGCTCAAGGACGAGCTGGCCGACGACTACTGGCTGGCCGAACTGCCGCGCCAGTTCGGTCGGCGCACCGTGCTGTCCGAAGTGAATGTCGCGACCGACGTGGCCGAGCCGTCGTTCGTGCCGCTGTGGCTGCGCGAGACGCGTTGGCTGCGCACGATCCGCTCGTTGAATCCGGCGGGTTTTGCCTTCCTGTTCATCACGTTCACCGCGCCGTGGCTCGCGCTCGGCGCGCTGCTCGCCTGGCGCTGGGACGGCTCGCTTCTCGGCATCGCGACGGCGGCGCTGGTCGCGGCGGGCGCATTCGGGCGGCTCACGCTGCACGCGCGCGGCGCGGCGAATGCGCGCGCGTTCTGGCGCGACCTGCCGCTGATACCGGTGCGCGACACGCTGCTCACGCTCGAGTGGCTGGCGGCCGCATTCGGCACCCAGGTCGTGTGGCGCGGCGCGCGCATGACCGTGGTGGGCGGCGAGGCGCGCACGATGATCGAGGGCGCCGACGCGCGCCGCACGCCCTGATGGGAAGCGCGGGCGCCCGCGAGGCGGCCCGCGCGATGTTATTGATCCATTGCATTCAACTGAATCGAATCTATGCAGGCTACCGGAGCATTCATGAAAACGCTGTTCTTGCAGGCCCCTTCGTATGACGGCTTCGACGGCGGAGCGGGCTCCCGCTACCAGGCCAAGCGCGAAATCCGTTCCTTCTGGTACCCGACCTGGCTCGCGCAGCCGGCCGCGCTGGTGCCGGGCAGCCGTGTCGTCGACGCGCCGGCCGACGGCCTGTCGGTCGAGGAGACCCTGAAGATCGCCAACGACTACGACCTCGTGATCATCCACACGAGCACGCCGTCGTTCCCGACCGACGCGATGTTCGCGCAGGATCTCAAGAAGATGAAGCCGTCGATGCTGATCGGCATGGTGGGCGCGAAGGTGCAGGTCGATCCGCACAATTCGCTCACGGCGACCGATGCGATCGACTTCGTGTGCCGCGAGGAATTCGACTTCACCTGCAAGGAAATCGCCGAGGGCCGGCCGCTCGCCGAGGTCAAGGGCCTGTCGTGGCGCGCCCGGGACGGCTCGATCGAGCACAACGAGACGCGTCCGGTTCTCGAGGACATGGATTCGCTGCCGTTCGTCGCGCCGGTCTACAAGCGCGACCTGAAGATCGACAACTACTTCATCGGTTATCTGAACTATCCGTACGTGTCGATCTACACGGGGCGCGGCTGCAAGTCGCGCTGCACTTTCTGCCTGTGGCCGCAGACGGTGAGCGGCCATCGCTACCGCGTGCGCTCGGTGGAGAACGTGCTCGAGGAAGTGAAGTGGATCCGCGACAACATGCCGGAAGTGAAGGAGGTCATGTTCGACGACGACACCTTCACCGACGACGCGCCGCGCGCCGAAGCGATCGCGCTCGGGCTGGGCAGGCTCGGCGTGACGTGGTCGTGCAACGCCAAGGCGAACGTGCCGTACAAGACGCTCAAGATCATGAAGGAGAACGGCCTGCGCCTCTTGCTGGTCGGCTTCGAATCGGGCGACGACCAGATCCTCGTGAACATCAAGAAGGGCGTGCGCACCGATTTCGCGCGCCGCTTCAGCGCGGACTGCAAGCAGCTCGGCATCAAGATCCACGGCACCTTCATCCTCGGTTTGCCGGGCGAGACGCAGGAGACCATCGAGAAGACGATCGCGTACGCGAAGGAGATCAATCCGCACACGATCCAGGTGTCGCTCGCCGCGCCGTATCCGGGCACGACGCTCTACAAGCAGGCCGTGGAGAACGGCTGGATGGAAGAGAACAAGACCATCAACCTGGTGAGCAAGGAAGGCGTGCAGCTCGCGGCGATCGGCTATCCGCACCTGTCGCGCGACGAGATCTATCACCACCTCGAACAGTTCTATCGCGAGTTCTACTTCCGGCCGTCGAAGATCTGGGAGATCGTGCGCGAGATGCTGACGAGCTGGGAGATGATGAAGCGCCGCCTGCGCGAAGGCGTGGAATTCTTCCGCTTCCTGCGCGCGCACGAGGCGTGATTCGTGACCGCGCGTGCGCTGATCTTCACGGCCGATGACTTTGGCCTGCACCCCCGGGTGAACGCGGCGGTCGAGCGCGCGCATCGCGACGGCGTGCTCACGGCCGCGAGCCTGATGGTCGGCGCGCCGGCCGCGCGCGATGCGGTCGAGCGGGCGCGGCGCCTGCCATCGCTCGCGGTCGGCCTGCACCTGGTGCTCGCCGACGGCCCGGCCACGCTGCCGGCGCGCGAGATCCCCGCGCTGGTCGGCCCGGACGGCCGCTTCGGCGACGCGATGGCGAAGGACGGCTGCCGCTTCTTCTTCCTGCCGTGGGTGCGCGCGCAACTGCGCCGCGAGATCCGCGCGCAGTTCGAGGCGTTCGCGGCGACCGGGCTCGCGCTCGATCACGTGAACACCCACAAGCATTTCCATCTGCATCCGACCGTGCTGTCGATGATCCTCGAGATCGGTCGCGCGTTCGGCATGAAGGCCGTGCGGCTGCCCTGCGAGCCCGCGACGCCCGCGTGGCTGAAGCCGTGGATCGGCCTCGTGCGCGCGCGCCTCGACCGCGCGGGCATCGCGCACAACGACTACGTGGTCGGCATCCGCGACACCGGGCGCATGGACGAGCGCGTGCTGCTCGACGCGCTGGCCGCCTTGCCGGCCGGCGTCGGCGAGATCTACTGCCATCCGGCGGAGCCGGGCGACGCGCCGATCACGCCGTCGATGCACGGCTACCGGCCCGCCGACGAACTCGATGCGCTGTTGTCGCCGCGCGTCGCGGCCGCGCTGCAGGCGGCGGGCGTCGCGCGCGGCGGCTTCGCGGCCGTGTTCGGCGCGGCGCGCCGGCCGGGCGGCGCGGGCGCGCGCCGGACGGGCGCGCAGCCGTCATGAGCCAGTGGCTGAAATGGCTGGGCTGGCCGCTCGGGATCGCGATCCTGCTCGCGCTCGTGCTGCGCGAGGGCGTCGGCGACGTCGGGCACGTGCTCGGCCAGGCCGGCTTCGTGCTGCTGTGGCTGGTGCCGTTCCATGCGGTGCCGCTGCTGCTCGACGCGTATGCGTGGAAGCTGCTGCTGGGCCGGCGCGCGCCGCTCATGTTCCTGTGGTGGATCGCGACCGTGCGCGAAGCGGTGAACCGCCTGCTGCCGGTGGTCGGCATCGGCGGCGAGATCGTCGGGATCCGGCTCGCGCGTTGGCGCATCGACGATGCGAGCCGCGTGACCGCGTCGGTGATCGTCGAGGTGCTGGTCACGGTCGTGGTGCAGTACGCGTTCGCGGCGCTCGGCCTCGTGCTGCTGCTCGCCACCACGCAGCGCGGCCTCGGCGCGCAGACCATCGCGCTTGCGCTCGTGCTGTCGCTGCCGATCCCGGTGCTCGCGTTCATGCTGATGCGGCGCGGCGGCGTGTTCCATGCGATCGAACGTTTCGCGGGGCGCATGCTCGGCGAATCGAACCGTCTGCTGCAGGGGATCGACGGGCGCCGCCTCGACGCCGACATCGATGCGCTGATGTCGCGCACGGGCCTGCTGTTCCGCGCGTTTTTCTGGCAGCTGCTCGGCTATGCGGTGGGCGCGCTGGAAATCTACTGGGCGCTCGCGTGGCTCGGCCATCCCGTGTCGATCGGCGGGGCGCTGGCGATCGAGGCGATGACGCAGGCCGTGCGCCACGCGGCCTTCATGGTGCCGGGTGGCCTCGGCGTGCAGGAGGCGACCGTGGTGCTGCTCGCGCAGATGTTCGGCGTCGATCGCGAGGCGGCGCTCTCGCTCGCGATCGTGAAGCGCGGCCGCGAGGTGGTGTTCGGCGCGCTGGCGCTGGGCTCGTGGCAGCTCGTCGAGCTGGCGCGCACGCGTCGCGGGATCCGCCTCCACGGGCAGCGCGCCGCGCGCGCGGACGGGGCCGGGGCGCGGCCCGCCGTCGAGACGCCCGAACGGATGCTGTAGGCCGTGCATGGCCGCGCGCATCCGCGCGCGGTATGCTGGCGGCTGGCTCACCCTTGGCGCTTCGCGCGCCGCGTCCCGATGATGATGGTCCGTTCCAGGCTGCTACCTGTCGCGCTGCTCGGCGTTGTGCTTACCCTGTCGGCGTGCGACGACCAGCAGCGCGAGCAAACCGTGCAACGACTCAAGGATTTCTTCACCGCGATCAAGCCCGCGCCGCTGTTGCTGAAAGGGCTCAAGCCCGGCGTCTCGACCGAGGCGGAGGTGCGCGCGCAGATGGGGCGCCCCGAGACCGAGCGCGTGTTCACCGACGGCTCGAAGCGGCTCGAATATCCGCGCGGCCCGATGGGCAACGAGACCTACATGGTCGATCTCGATCGCGACGGCCGTTTCATGGTCGCGATCCAGGTGCTGACGGCCGCCAACTTCGCGAAAATCCAGCCAGGCATGACGGAGGACGAGGTGCGGCGGCTGCTCGGCAAGCCGTGCGAGATCGCGCGCTATCCGCTCAAGCCCGAGATCGTGTGGAGCTGGCGCTGGCTCGAGGACGGCGTCAATCAGGACGCCTATTTCAATGCGCATTTCGGCCCGGACGGGCGGGTGTATACGACGTCCCGTTCCGATCTCCTCAAGGGCCGTTAGCGTGCGTTGCTTCCGAGGCCGATCGCGCGGCGCGCGCGCTCGGACCGACGGGCAGGCCATGTGACGTCGCGTGTGGATCGATCAGGCGCGGCGCGACCCAGGCGGCCTGGGCGTCGCCCGCGGGGCGGTGCGTGACGGGACGACGTTCGCGTCATCGCCTTTGCGCGCGATAGGCGCAGTGCACGGACCGACTGCGCATCCCCGCTCCGTTCGCCTTCGCCGAGGCATTGCGTGGCCGGCGAGGGTGGCCGCGCCGCGAGGCGGCCGGCGATGCGCGTCCCGCCTGCCGGGGGCGGGCGGAGCGAGCCCGATCCACGCTTGCCGGGTTAACCCGAGCAGAGCCGCCCGTCGCGGTCTATCGAAAAAGCGACTCGAAACCTGCAAAAACGCGGCGCACTGTCGCGGTGGAATGAACACCGGCGTCCACGCTTTATCTCGATAAAACAGGCGTGTGGGCGGGCGGCGCGCCGGCGCGCGGGCTTGCTGCGTCGCAACACGGCGATGTCCCGCTATTTGAACCGATATTTTTTGCTTGCGACCATCCGGATCAAATCGGTGCGGGCCGTGACGGCGCGCGCCGCTGCCAATCTTTGACGGAGACGCGCGATGCTTTACGGCTTTGGCCCGGTGATCTGGGCGGGTACCGTGCAGACGATCGAACTGTCGGTGCTGTCGCTCGCGGCCGCGGTCGTGCTGGGCCTGCTCGGCGCGGTTGCGAAACTGTCGAGCAACCGCCTGCTGCGGGGGATCGCGACCGGCTACACGACGCTGATCCGCTCGGTGCCCGACCTGGTGCTGATGCTGCTCTTGTTCTACAGCATCCAGATCTGGCTGAACCAGCTGACCGACCTGCTGGGCTGGGATCAGATCGACATCGATCCGTTCGTGGCGGGCGTGCTCACGCTCGGCTTCATCTACGGCGCGTACTTCACCGAGACCTTCCGAGGCGCGTTCCTGTCGGTGCCGCGCGGCCAGCTGGAGGCGGGCAGCGCCTACGGGATGAGCGGGGCGCGGGTGTTCGCGCGGATCATGTTCCCGCAGATGATGCGCTTCGCGCTGCCGGGCATCGGCAACAACTGGCAGGTGCTCGTGAAGGCGACCGCGCTGGTGTCGATCATCGGGCTCGCCGACGTCGTGAAGGCGGCGCAGGACGCGGGCAAGAGCACCTTCAACATGTTCTTCTTCATTCTTGTCGCGGCGCTCATCTATCTCGCGATCACGACGGTGTCGAACCTCGTGCTGCGCCAGTTGGAGAAGCGCTATTCCCTTGGTGTCAGGCACGCAGAACTATGATCGAGATTCTCCAGGAATTCGGGCGCGCGTTTCTCTACTGGGACGGCCAGCGCATGTCGGGGCTGGCGGTCACGCTGTGGCTGCTGGTCGCGTCGCTGGCGCTGGGCTTCGTGTGCGCGGTGCCGCTCGCGGTGGCGCGGGTGTCGAAGCGGCGCTGGCTGTCGACGCCGGTGCGCTTCTACACCTACCTGTTTCGCGGCACGCCGCTGTACGTGCAATTGCTGCTGCTGTACACGGGCGTCTACAGCCTGGAATTCGTGCGTTCGCACTCGCTGCTCGACGCGTTTTTCCGCAGCGGATTCAACTGCGCGATCCTGGCGTTCGCGCTGAACACCTGCGCGTACACGACCGAGATTTTCGCGGGCGCGATCCGCGCGATTCCGCACGGCGAGGTGGAGGCGGCGCGGGCCTACGGGATGCGGCCGTTCACGATGTACTGGCGGGTGATCCTGCCCTCGTCGCTGCGGCGCGCGCTGCCGCTGTACAGCAACGAAGTGATCCTGATGCTGCACGCGACGACGGTGGCGTTCACGGCGACCGTGCCCGATATCCTGAAGGTGGCGCGCGACGCGAATTCGGCGACCTACATGGCGTTCCAGTCGTTCGGGCTCGCCGCGCTGATCTATCTTGCGGTATCGTTCGCACTCGTCGCGGCGTTCCGCCGCGCCGAGCGCCACTGGCTCGCGTACCTCGCGGCCGGCCGACATTGATTTCACAACCGGGAGAGCCAGTTGGCAGAGACCACGCACACGAGCCCCGCCTGCAAGCTGGCGGCGCAGGACATCCATAAGCGCTACGGCGACAACGAGGTGCTGAAGGGCGTGTCGCTGAACGCGAAGGCGGGCGACGTGATCAGCATCATCGGCGCGAGCGGCTCGGGCAAGAGCACGTTCCTGCGCTGCATCAACTTCCTCGAGCGGCCGAATGCGGGGCAGATCATCGTCGACGGCGAGACAGTGCGGACCCGGGCGGACAGGGCGGGCAACCTGGAGGTGGCCGACCACAAGCAGCTGCAGCGGATCCGCACGAAGCTGGCGATGGTGTTCCAGCACTTCAATCTGTGGGCGCACATGAACGTGCTCGAGAACGTGATGGAAGCGCCGGTGCACGTGTTGGGCCTGTCGAAGCGGGAGGCCGAGGAACGTGCGCGCGAGTACCTGGAGAAAGTGGGGTTGGCGCCGCGCGTCGAGAAGCAGTATCCGTCGCATTTGTCGGGCGGCCAGCAGCAGCGGGTGGCGATTGCGCGCGCGCTGGCGATGCATCCGGACGTGATGCTGTTCGACGAACCGACCTCGGCGCTCGATCCGGAGCTGGTGGGTGAAGTGCTGAAGGTGATGCAGAAGCTGGCCGAGGAAGGACGGACGATGATCGTCGTCACGCACGAGATGGGGTTCGCGCGCAACGTGTCGAATCATGTGATGTTTCTGCACCAGGGGCGGACCGAGGAAGAGGGCGATCCGGCCGAGGTGCTGGCGCGGCCGCAGAGCGAGCGCCTGAAGCAGTTCCTGTCGGGCAGCCTGAAGTAACGGGGCGGTCGGGCGGGTGGGGATCACGGTGACACGTCCGGTGGGGAGTGCGCGCACGGCGCAGGTGGCGATCGTTGCGTTGCCGCCGGTGTCGATGTCGGGGGTGGGCCCGATCGTCGACGCATTGAATCTGGCGAACGAGATCGACGGGCGGCTGCTGTACCGGTGGCAGGTGTGCTCGTGGGACGGGCGCGCGGTGCCGCTGGCGGGCGGGGCGCAATGGCATGCCGATGCGGCGTTCAACGATGCGATTGCGTGCGACTGGCTGATCGTGGTGAGCGAGCGGTTCCAGCAGTTTGCCGATTACCGGATGTTCCTGGCGAGCCTGGCGCGGGTGGGGCAGCGGACGCCGCTGGTGACGGGGGTCCACCACGGCGTGTGGTGGCTGGCGATGGCGGGACAGCTGTCGGGCTACCGGGTGAGCGTGAACTGGGAGACCTACCAGCAGTTCGCCGAGGAATTCGAGCGCTCGATCGTGACGCAGCAGATCTTCGAGATCGACCGCGACCGCGCGACCTGCGCGGGCGGGCAGGCGACCGTGGATTTCATGCTGGCGGTGATCGGGCGCGACCATGGGCCGGAGCTGGCCGAGCGGATCGCGGATGCGATGGGGGCGGGGAGCCTGCGCAGCGGCGAGGCGCGGCAGCGGATTCCGTTCGTGACCGCGCCCGGGGAGCGGCATCCGAGGTTGAACGATGCGTTGCAGCTGATGGAGGCGAATGTCGAGGATCCGCTCACGACCGACGAGATCGCCGGGTTGGTGGGCGTGTCGCGGCGACAGCTCGAGCGGCTGTTCAGGCAGTACCTTGGGGCGATGCCTTCGAAGTACTACCTGAATCTCCGGCTGCTGAAGGCTCGGACGCAGTTGCAGCGCACCAGCAAGTCGGTGGTGCAGGTCAGTCTTGCATGCGGGTTTTCGTCGGCTGCGCATTTCTCCAATGCCTATCGGGAGCGGTTCGGAGTGACGCCGAGAGAGGATCGGCGCGCCTGGCTTGAGAAGCAGCATGGGCGTGGGGGGGAGCCGCGGGCGGGGGCGCTTGTCGAGAGGGAGCCTTTGGATTGAGGTGCTGCTTCGCGGTTTGGGTTGTGTCTGGTGTCGTAAATTTCCTGTGATGGTGTTGGTCTATTAGCGTCGCCCCTCCCCGGGGCAGGGGTCACTTTTCTTTGTCTTGCCAAAGAAAAGTAACCAAAAGAAAGGCGCTTTAGATCCGAGAATAAGGTGCGATCGCATTCGGAGTGGCCCTGCTGTAGCGAGTGGCGTAAGGGCACAACGGGGATTGGCCCGCGCAGGGTCCGACCATACGCGCGGTGAAGCGGAGTGGTATACCGCCCGCAAGCTTCTCCTCGCTGCGCTCGTAGATGGGTACTCCACGCCGGTGGTACTGAGGGCGCGGCGGTACGTCGAGTGGTTGATGCGGTTCTATTTTTTGCTGAAGTGACGCGATGCGCGGATTGAGTCGCGAGGACGCATGCGCGGGAAGTGGACCGGACTGAGAGCGTAGCGAGCAGGAGCTTGCGGGCGGTATACCACTCCGTTTTACGGCGCGTATGGTCGGACCCTGCGCGGGCCGATCCCCGTTGCGCCCTTACGCCACTCGCTACGGCTGGGCCACTCTGAACGCCATCGCACCTTATTTTCGGATCTAAAAAACGCCTTTCTTTTGGTTACTTTTCTTTGGCAAGACGCCCCGAAGGAAGTCCCCTTGGGGGACAAAGAAAAGTGACCCCTGTCCCGGGGAGGGGCGACGCTAATAAACCAACACCCTCACAGGACATCCACAAAAAACCAAAGCAACAAACCATGAGGAACGAGTCGCAAACACGCAAGACGACCGCTCCCTCCGTTATCTAAACTACCCCTGTTACCTCTTGAGAGAAAAAAGGATCCGCCATGACCACCCCGACCGTGACCCGCCAGACTTTCGACGAAGTGATGGTGCCGGTATTTTCCCCCGCGCCGTTCGTGCCGGACCGCGGCGAGGGTTCGTGGGTGTGGGACACGGCCGGCCGCGACTACGTGGATTTCGCCGGCGGCATCGCCGTGACGGCCTTGGGCCACAGCCACCCGGCCCTCCTCAAGGTCCTCGACGAGCAAAGCCGCAAGCTCTGGCACATCGGCAACGGCTACACGAACGAACCCGTCCTGCGCCTCGCCCGCCGCCTCGAATCCCTCACCTTCGCCGATCGCGCCTTCTTCGCGAACTCGGGCGCGGAGGCCAACGAGGCCGCCCTCAAGCTCGCCCGCCGCGTCGCGTTCGAACGCCACGGCGCCGACAAGGTCGAGATTCTCTCGTTCACCCAGTCGTTCCACGGCCGCACCCTCTTCACCGTCAGCGTCGGCGGCCAGCCCAAGTACTCGGAAGGCTTCGGCCCCATCCCCGCCGGCATCAAGCATCTCCCGTACAACGATATCGCCGCCGCCCAGGCCGCCATCGGCCCGCAAACCTGCGCGGTCATCGTCGAGCCGGTCCAGGGCGAGGGCGGCGTGATCCCCGCCGATCCCGCCTTCCTCAAGGCCCTGCGCGATGCCTGCGACGCCCACGGCGCGCTGCTGATCTTCGATGAGGTCCAGACGGGCGTCGGCCGCACCGGCCATTTCTACGCCTACATGGACTCGGGCGTCACCCCCGATATCCTCACCACCGCCAAGGCGCTCGGCAACGGCTTCCCGATCGGCGCGATGCTCACCACCAACGAACTCGCCGCTCACTTCAAGGTCGGCGTGCACGGCACCACCTACGGCGGCAATCCGCTCGCCTCGGCCATCGCCGACAAGGTCGTCGAGCTGATCAGCGATCCCGCCCTCCTGCAAGGCGTGCGCGACCGCAGCGAGCGTCTCATGGCCGCGCTCGCCCGCATCAACGCACGCTTCAACCTGTTCAAGGAAATCCGCGGCAAGGGGCTCCTGGTCGGCGCCGAACTCGTCGACGCATTCGACGGCCGCGCCAAGGACTTCGTGTCCGCCGCCGCCGAGCACGGCGTCATCATGCTCGTGGCCGGCCCCAGCGTGCTGCGCTTCGTGCCCTCGCTCGTGATCCCCAACGAAGTCCTCGACGAAGGCCTCGCCCGCTTCGGGAAGGCCGTCGAACAGGTGCTCGCGGCCACCGCCGCCGCACGCTGAGCGGGTGCGACGATGCTATTCGTTCGCCCAGGCAGGCTCGCCGATCTCGACGCGCTCGCGCACATGGCGCGCACCGCGCAACCGGTGCTGCATTCGCTGCCGCACGACCGCAACGCGCTCGAAGCGCGCGTCGCGCTGTCCGAGGACTCGTTTCGCACGGAGGTCGATTTCCCCGGCGAGGAGTTCTATCTGTTCGTGCTCGAGGACAGCGTCTCCGGCAAGCTGCTCGGCACGGCCAGCATCGTCGCCGCCGCCGGCTACTCGGAACCGTTCTACGCGTTCCGCAACGATGCGCTGATCCACGCCTCGCGCGAGCTGCACGTGAATCGCAAGATCCACGCGCTCACGATGTCGCACGAGCTGACCGGCAAGAGCCGGCTCGCCGGCTTCTATGTCGATCCGGCGCTGCGCGGCGACGCCGCCGCGCACCTGATCTCGCGCGCCCGCATGATGTTCATCGCCGCCCAGCGCCGCCGCTTCACCTCCGAGGTGTTCTCGCTGCTGCTCGGCGTCACCGACGAACACGGCATGTCGCCGTTCTGGGAAGCGGTCGGCCGCAAGTTCTTCGGCCGCGATTTCGCCGCCGTCGAGATCGAGTCGGGCGGCCGCAGCCGCACCTTCATCGCCGAGGTGATGCCGCGCTATCCGCTCTACGTGCCGCTCCTGCCCGAGGCCGCCCAGCGCGTGCTCGGCGAGCCGAACCAGCACGCGCTGCTCGCCTATGACATCCATCTCGAAGAAGGCTTCGAACCCGATCGCTACGTCGATATCTTCGATGCGGGCCCGGTGCTCACCGCGCAGGTCGATCGCACCGCCTGCGTGACGCGCGGCGTGCTGCGCTCCGTGCGCAATGCCGACGCGTCGCGCGGCGACAGCACCTATCTGCTGTCGAGCGGGCGCGGCGACGCGTTCCGCTGCGTGCTCGCGGATCTGCCCGACGCGCACGACGGCGATGCGCCACTGTCCGCCGAGGTGCGCGCCGCGCTCGACGTGATCGCAGGCGATACGGTCCGCTGCGTGCCCTTGCATCAATCCGGCGGCGCGGCCGCCGTCAATCCGGGAGACGCGTGATGATCGTCGTTCGTGTCGTACAGACGGGCGATGTCGATGCGCTCGTGGCGCTCGCGCGGGAAACCGGCCCGGGCCTCACCACCTTCAAGCCCGATCGCGATGCGCTCGCCGCGCGCGTCGAGCGCACCCGGCGCACGCTCGAAGGCCGCGCCGCGCCCGCCGAAGCCGGCTATTTCTTCGTGATGGAAGACACCGCCACGGGCGACATCGCCGGCGTGTGCGGCCTCGAAACCGAGGTCGGGCTCGAGCAGCCGTTCTACAACTATCGCGTCAGCACGGTCGTCCACGCCAGCCAGGATCTCGGCGTGTGGACCCGCATGTCGCTGCTCAACATCTCGCACGACCTGACGGGCTATGCCGAGGTCTGCTCGTTGTTCCTGAGCCCGCGCTATCGCACGGGCGGCGTCGGCGGCCTGCTGTCGCGCTCGCGCTTCATGTTCATCGCGCAGTTCCGCGAACGCTTCCCGGAACGTCTGTGCGCCGAGCTGCGCGGGCACTTCGACGACAGCGGCTCCTCGCCGTTCTGGCGCGCCGTCGGTTCGCACTTCTACCAGATCGACTTCAACGCCGCCGACTATCTGAGCTCGCACGGCCGCAAGTCGTTCCTCGCCGAGCTGATGCCGCGCTTTCCCGTCTACGTCGACCTGCTGCCGCAGGAGGCGCAGGACTGCGTCGGGCTCACGCACCGCGACACACTGCCCGCGCGCAAGATGCTCGAAGCGGAAGGCCTGCGCTACCAGAACCACGTCGACATCTTCGACGCCGGCCCGGTGCTCGAATGCCACATCGCCGACCTGCGCACGGTGCGCGAGAGCGAAGCGGCGCCCGTCGTGATCGGCGTGGTCGAGCCGGGCGCCGCCGCGCCGCGCGCGCTGGTGTCGAACACCTCGCTCGGCGATTTCCGCGTCGGCGTCGCGCCGGGCGCGATCGAGAACGGGGTATTCACGCTCAACGCGGCCGACGCAGCCGCCCTCAACGTGGCAGCCGGCGACCTCGTGCGCGTGCTGCCGCTCAAAGCCAAACAGGGATAAGTCATGACAGAACTCTTTATCGACGGCGCCTGGGCCGCGGGCACGGGGCCGGTTTTCGCGTCGCGCAATCCGGGCACGGGCGAAACGGTGTGGGAAGGCGCGGGCGCGGCGGCGGCCGACGTCGAGCGCGCGGTGGCCGCCGCGCGCCGCGCGTTCGCGCCGTGGTCGGCGCTCGGCTTCGACGCGCGCTGCGCGATCGTCAAGCGCTTCGCCGCGCTGCTCGGCGAACGCAAGGAGGCGATCGCCACGCTGATCGGCCGCGAAACCGGCAAGCCGCTGTGGGAGGCGCGCACCGAGGTCGCGTCGATGGCCGCCAAGGTCGACATCTCGATCCAGGCCTATCACGAGCGCACCGGCGAGAAGCGCGCGCCGATGGCCGACGGCGTCGCCGTGCTGCGCCACCGGCCGCACGGCGTGGTCGCGGTGTTCGGTCCGTACAATTTCCCGGGCCATCTGCCCAACGGGCACATCGTGCCGGCGCTGATCGCGGGCAACACGGTGGTGTTCAAGCCGTCCGAGCTGGCGCCCGCGGTCGCGCGCGCGACGGTCGAGACCTGGCGCGACGCCGGCCTGCCCGACGGCGTGCTGAACCTCGTGCAGGGCGAGAAGGACACGGGCGTCGCGCTCGCCAACCATCGCCAGATCGACGGGCTGTTCTTCACCGGCAGCTCCGATACCGGCACCGTGCTGCATCGCCAGTTCGGCGGCCGCCCCGAGATCGTGCTCGCGCTCGAGATGGGCGGCAACAATCCGCTCGTGATCGGCGAGGTCGAGGATCTCGACGCGGCCGTGCATCACACGATCCAGTCGGCGTTCCTGTCGGCCGGGCAGCGCTGCACCTGCGCGCGCCGCATCCTGGTGCCGCGCGGCGCGTTCGGCGATCGTTTCCTCGCGCGTCTCGTCGACGTGACGGCGCGCATCGAGGCGGGCGTCTACAACGCCGAGCCGCAGCCGTTCATGGGCGCGGTGATCTCCGCGCGCGCGGCGTCGCGCCTCGTCGCCGCCCAGGACGCGCTGCTCGCGCGCGGCGCGACGCCGCTCGTCGCGATGACGCAGCGCGATCCCGCGCTCGGTTTCGTGAACGCGGCGATCCTCGACGTGACCGCCGTGCGCGACCTGCCCGACGAGGAACACTTCGGCCCGCTCGCGCAGGTGATCCGCTACGCGGACTTCGACGAGGCGCTCGAACGCGCCAACGACACCGCGTTCGGCCTGTCGGCGGGCCTGCTTGCCGACGACGAGGCCGCGTGGGCGCAGTTCCGGCACGCGATCCGCGCGGGCATCGTCAACTGGAACCGGCCGACCAACGGCGCATCGTCGGCCGCGCCGTTCGGCGGCGCGGGGCGCTCCGGCAACCACCGGCCGAGCGCGTACTACGCGGCCGACTACTGCGCGTATCCGATGGCCTCGGTGGAGAGCGCGCAATTGCAGATGCCCGCGAACGTGTCGCCGGGCCTTCATTTCTGAGCAGGAAGCGACCATGAACGCAACTGAAGCGAATTTCGACGGGCTGGTCGGCCCGACCCACAACTACGCGGGGCTGTCGTTCGGCAACGTGGCGTCGCTGAACAACGAGAAGTCGGCCGCGAATCCGAAGGCGGCCGCGAAGCAGGGGCTGCGCAAGATGAAGCGGCTCGCCGACCTCGGCTTCGCGCAGGGCGTGCTGCCGCCGCAGGAGCGGCCGTCGCTGCGGCTGCTGCGCGAGCTGGGCTTTTCCGGCAAGGACGCCGACGTGATCGCGAAGGCGGCCGCGCAGGCGCCCGAGCTGCTCGCCGCGGCCAGCTCCGCCTCCGCGATGTGGACCGCGAACGCGGCCACCGTGAGCCCGTCCGCCGACACCGGCGACAGCCGCGTGCATTTCACGCCGGCCAACCTGTGCAGCAAGCTGCATCGCGCGATCGAGCACGAGGCGACGCGTCGCACGCTGTCCGCGATCTTCGCGGACGAGACGCGCTTCGTCGTGCACGAGGCGCTGCCCGGCACGCCGGCGCTCGGCGACGAGGGCGCGGCCAACCATACGCGCTTTTGCTCGGCCTACGGCAACCCGGGCGTCGAGTTCTTCGTGTACGGCCGCGCCGAATATCGACGCGGGCCGGAGCCGAAACGCTTCCCGGCGCGCCAGACCTTCGAGGCGAGCCGCGCGGTCGCGCAGCGTCACGGCCTGCGCGAGACCGCGACGATCTACGCGCAGCAGAATCCCGACGTGATCGACGCGGGCGTGTTCCACAACGACGTGATCGCCGTCGGCAACCGCGATACGCTGTTCTGCCACGAACGCGCGTTCGTCGACCAGCAGGCGGTCTACGACACGCTGCGCGCCTCGCTCGGCGCGCACGGCGCGGCGCTCAACGTGATCGAGGTGCCGGATCGCGCGGTCAGCCTGGCCGATGCGGTGTCGTCGTACCTGTTCAACAGCCAGCTGCTGTCGGGCGCCGACGGCCGGCAGGTGCTCGTGGTGCCGCAGGAGTGCCGCGAGAATCCGAATGTCGCCGCCTATCTCGATCAGCTCGCGGCCGGCAAGGGCCCGATCAACGAGGTGCTGGTGTTCGATCTGCGCGAGAGCATGAAGAACGGCGGCGGGCCTGCGTGCCTGCGGCTGCGCGTCGTGCTGAGCGAGGCGGAGCGGGCGGCCGTCACGTCGAACGTGTGGATGAACGACACGCTGTTCGCGTCGCTCGACGGCTGGATCGAGCGCCACTACCGCGACCGGCTCGCGTCGGCCGACCTCGCCGATCCGGCATTGCTCGACGAATCGCGCACTGCGCTCGACGCGCTCACGCAGATCCTCGGCCTCGGGTCCCTGTATGACTTCCAGCGCTGACGCGGGCGGCGCGTGGCTCGATGACTGCCTCGCGCTGACGCTGGGCGGCGCGGCGCCCGAACCGCGCAGCGGGCCGTGCGCGAACGGCGCGGTGCGCTGGACCTGGCTCGACGAGGGGCTGTTCGCGTTCGAACCGGCCGCGCCGGCTGCCGCGTTGCCGAGCGTGCTCGTGTCGGCGGGCGTGCACGGCGACGAGACCGCGCCGATCGAATTGCTGTCGGCGCTCGTGCGCGATCTCGCGCGCGGCGCGCTGCCGCTCGCGTGCCGCCTGCTCGTCGCGCTCGGCAATCCGGCTGCGATGCGCGCGGGCGAACGCTACCTCGACGACGATCTGAACCGTCTGTTCAGCGGCCGCCACGCGCAGCATGCGACGAGTCGCGAAGCGCCGCGCGCGGCGCGGCTCGAAGCGGCCGCGCGCGCGTTTTTCGACGCGGCGGCGGGGGCGCGCTGGCACGTCGACATGCATACGGCGATCCGCGCGTCGGTGTTCGAGCGTTTCGCGCTGCTGCCGCATACGGGCGCGGCGCCGACCCGCGCCATGTTCGAATGGCTCGGCGGCGCGCAGATCATGGCGGTGCTGCTGCATACCGCGAAGGGCAATACGTTTTCGCACTTCTGTGCGGAGCGGTGCGGCGCGCTCGCCTGCACGCTCGAACTCGGCAAGGTGATGCCGTTCGGCCAAAACGACCTCGCGCGTTTCGCGGGCGCGGACGACGCGGTGCGGCGGCTGGCGGCGGGCATGCCCGCCGCGGGCGGCGCGTTGCCGCGCGTGTTCACGGTGATCGACCAGATCACGAAGCACAGCGACGCATTCGAGCTGTTCGTCGCGACGGACGTGCCGAACTTCACGCCGTTCGCGCGCGGCGCGCTGCTCGCGCGCGACGGCGCTTACCGCTACGAAGTCCGGCACGACGAGGAGCGCATCGTGTTCCCGAATCCGACCGTCAAGCCGGGCCTGCGCGCCGGGCTGATGGTGATCGAGACGACCGACGCCACGCACGCCGCGCTCGCGTGATGCAGGCGCGGCGCGCGCGGCGCGTATGCGTCAGCGCCCGAGGCCTTCCGCCGCGAGCGCGTCGCGCACCGTCGGGCGCTCGGCGATCCGCGCCATGAACGCGAGCAGATGCGGATACGGCGCGAGCGGAATCCGCAGGACATTCGACCAGTTCGCGATCGTGTCGCGGTGCGCGCGACGCGCCGCGCGCCGGAACACCTGATCGGCCGCGCGGTCGGCGCGCTGCGGATCGCGGTGTTCGCGCCGGCCGCGCAGGCGGCGCGGCTGCGCGACCCCGCCGCCCGGCGCGAATGCGACTGGGCGGCGCCCGACCTGGCGCTGTCGCATCAGCCCTCGGTGGCCTGGCGTCGCCGCCGCCATCCCGAGATCGAGCCGCGCTACCGGGTGAACTGCGTGATGTCGGTATGCGAACTGGTGGAGGCGGGGCTCGCGATGGGCGTGCTGCCGGTCTTCCTCGCGCGCGGCCGGCCCGGGTTGGCCCAGGTGAGCCCGCGGCTCGACGAGAACGAATCGCAGCTGTGGTGTGGGTGCTCGCGCATCCCGATGCGCGGCATCTGCCGCGTGTGTCGGCGGTGTACGCGCATCTGGCCGACGCGCTGGCCGAGGCGGGCGGCGCGGCCGATTGACGCCGCCCGCTTGCGCGCGTGCGACACGGATTTGCGGAATCGGCCGAGCCGGGCCGGCGACCGTTGCGCGCACTGCAACAGGCGGACCGAAGCGGCGCTCGACCGGAACGGCGGGCGCGGGGCGGTACAATCGCGGGTTCGCGGCTGTTGCGCCGCATCACGAGGAGCCCGGCCATTTGTCCGGGAATACCGGCGCTGCAAAGATGCGCCGGACCGATTGTTGATCGAACCTGTTCCATCGTACGAGGAGAACCCCCTGATGAAGTTGAACTGGCGAAAGATGGCCGCGCATGCGGTGGTGACGGCCACGGCGCTGGCGGCGGGCAGTGCGTTTGCCGCCGACCTGAAGGAAGTGCGTTTCGGCGTCGAGGCGTCGTATGCCCCCTTCGAATACAAGACGCCCGACGGCAAGCTTGCCGGTTTTGACATCGACGTCGGCAACGCGGTGTGCGCGAAGCTGAAGGTCAAGTGCGTGTGGGTCGAGAATGCATTCGACGGGCTGATCCCGGCATTGCAGGCGCGCAAGTTCGACGCGATCAACTCGGACATGACGATCACCGAGCAGCGTCGCAAGGCGATCGACTTCACGGATCCGATCTATACGATCCCGAACCAACTGATCGCGAAGGCGGGCAGCGCGCTGCGGCCGACGCCGGCCTCGCTGAAGGGCAAGCGGGTGGGCGTGCTGCAGGGCACGATCCAGGAAGCGTACGCGAAGAAGCGCTGGGCGCCGGCGGGCGTGGAAGTGGTGCCCTACCAGACCCAGGATCTGGCGTATGAAGACCTGAAGTCGGGCCGGCTCGACGCGACCTTCCAGGATTCCGAGGCAGGCGCGAAGGGCTTCCTGAGCAAGCCGCAGGGCGCGGGCTTCGCGTTCGCGGGCGGCCACGTGTCGGATACCGAGATCCTCGGCATCGGCGTGGGCTACGGCCTGCGCAAGGGCGATGCGCAGCTGAAGACCGCGCTGAACCAGGCGTTGAAGGATCTGAAGGCCGACGGCACGATCGACGGCCTGGCGAAGCAGTACTTCAGCGTGCCCGTCACGCTGAAGTGATCCGCGCGCGGCCCGGGGCCGCGCAACGATCGAGCAACCGGCCGCTTATGCGGCCGGTTTTGTTTTGGAGGATCAAACGCGCGCGGATTCGCGAGCGACAGGCGTCAATTTGCCGGTGTATCATCACCCGCTTAATTATTGAGATAAGAATGGCGGACGACGAGAGCCGCAGCGGCCGGAAATCAGCCTACGAGAAATCTGCAACCGGGGAACAGAGATGGAGAACAGGACCGTGCCGGGGCTAGGCGCCGAGGACGGAGCGGGGGACGAGGGGACGGATGCGCCGGAGGCGTTGGCCTTGCTGGTGAGCCGGCAGCCGCTGGTGGATCGCGACGGATTGTTGAACGGATTTGCGCTGCGGGTGCGAGAGGATCTCGGCGAGTGGCCGGAGGCGCTGGTGGCGGGGATCCGTGAAGCGGGCGTGCGGGCGTCGCTGGGCGGGCACAAGGCGCTGCTCGCGGCGACCCGGCCGTTGCTGTTCGCGGACGCGATGCAGGCGTTGACGCCCGAGCGTTATACGTTCGAGTTGTCGGCGCAGATGGAGATCGACGGTGATTTGATTGTGCGGCTGGTGGCGTTGCATCGGCGGCGATACCGGTTTGTGCTGGACGGGGTGGCCGAGCCGGGCCCGGGGTTTGCGCAATTGCTGCCGTATGTGGAGGCGGTGAAGCTGGATCTGGAGCGGATCGCGGGGCCGATGCTGCGCAAGCTGGTGGACGCGATGAAGGCGGCGGGCAAGCGCCTGATCGCGACGAACGTGGAGACGCCGGAGCGGCAGGAGCAGGCGAAGGCGCTCGGTTTCGTGCAGTTCCAGGGCTACTGTTTCGCGCATCGGCATGTGAGCCCGTCGCGGCGGGTGAGTGCGCCTCGGCATGCGTTGCTGAACCTGATGCAGCTGTTGGCGACCGATCCGAACGTCGCGCAGCTCGAAGTCGAGTTGAAGCTGAACCCGGTGCTGGTGATGCATTTGATGCGGCTGGCGAATACCGGGGAAGCGGGGATCGGGCGTCAGGCGACGACCTTGCGCGAGGCGATTGCGGCGACCGGGACCAACCGGATTGCGCGCTGGACGCAGATCCTGCTGTATGCGGATGGGCGCAAGGTCGCGCTGGAGAATGATCCGCTGGTGCAGTTGGCGGCGACGCGGGCGCGGTTCATGGAACTGGCGGCGATGGCGTTGCCGGACGCGGACCGGCGGACCGTGGAGGCGGCGTTTCTGGTAGGGGCGTTGTCGTTGATCGATGCGGTGTTTGGGGATCCGATCGCGGTGACGCTCGATGATCTGACCGTGTCGCCGACGGTGCGCGCGGCGATCTTGTCCCGGGACGGGGCGCTGGGCGCGCTGCTCGACGTGATCGTCGGGATCGAGCGCGCCGATTGGGCGGCGGTCGAGGTGGGGTGCGGGAGGCTCGTGGGCTTCTCCTCCGCCGAGGCGGGCAAGGTCGCGCTCAAGGCTGCCGCCTGGGCCGCCAGTGCGGATTACACGCTCGATGCGGTGGGGTTGGGGCGGTTCCAGAACTGAGCGGAATTGGGCTGGATGTGATGCACCCGGTCAGCAGGCGCCCGCTGCGTGGATTCGGCGGAGGATCGTTCAGCCCGCAGGCGAAGACGATCCGGGCGGGTTGCGGGAAGCACGGCTTCGAGTGCGACGGCCTGCTTTTCCCGCTTCCGGGTGGCGCCGCAGCCGCCTGCGACGTGTTGACCCAGGGATACCGAAGGCGTGCACGGGAGACCGGCGTTGCCGGTCTCCCGATACATGCGTACTCGCCGCCATCGCATCGGTATCCGCGCGCCATCGCCTCATGGGGGTTGAAGCGATATCCATGAATCACCGAGAGGACAGGCGCGAGCAGCGTGACGCTTCTCGGCGACGGCGAGACGAATGTGGTCGGCTCGAACGTCCCGGGCCGCACGTGATCGCACGACCTTTCCGCCAGCTGCCGGCGCACGCTCCGGGCAACTTGCGGGCCCATCGACCACGGGCGCCTAGCCTCCGTAAATATCGAAATCGAAGTACTTCTTTTCGAGACTCTTGTAGGTGCCGTCTTTGAGCATGTCGGCGATCGCCTTATTGATCTTTACCCGCAGATCGACGTCCTCCTTGCGCAGGCCGATGCCGGTGCCGCTGCCGAGGATCTTCTCGTCGACGAGTTCCGCCCCGACGAGCTGGAAGCCGGCGCCGCGCGGCGTTTTCAGGAACGCAATATCGGCTTGGACCTCATCCTGCAACGCACCGTCCAATCGGCCCGAGAGCAGATCGGTATAGACCTGGTCCTGATTCTGGTAGGACATGACCTTCACGCCCTTCGGCTCCCAGTAGGTCTTCGCGTAGGTTTCCTCGGTCGAGCCCTGCTCGACGCCGACCACCTTGCCGGCCAGCGACTCCGGTGTCGGAAGCAGCCCTGAGCCCTTCTTCGCGACAAGGCGCCTCGGCTCCTTATAAAGCCTGTCGGAGAAGTCGATCTGTTCGGCGCGCTTCGGCGTAATCGACATGGACGACAGCACGCCGTCGAATTTCTTTGCCTTCAGTGCGGGAATCATCCCGTCGAAGTCATTCTCGACCCACACGCATTTTGCCTTGAGGCGCGCGCAGATCTGGTTGCCGAGATCGATGTCGAAGCCGACCAGGCCGCCGTCGGCGCGCTTCGATGCGAACGGCGCATAGCTGGCATCCACGCCAAACCGGACGACTGTCCAATCTTTCGCATAGACAGTCGTGGAACTGGCCACGATAGCAAGGTACAGGGCAAGCTTTTTCATAAATTCTCCATGGATTGACTTCGCGATATCGAATGCGTCAAGCGGTAGGCACGAAGGGGGTAAATGAAACGGGATTGGCTGGATGATTCAATATGAAGCAGTCCTCGGAGCGTTCACTCCGTGTAGCTGGGGAGCGTGGTTTGATGTCGATGCGGCAAGTGGTATGTCATGACCCAGTCCTTCGCGGCCTGCAAGTCAGGGGCGAAGAAACGATCCTCGTCGTAAGCGGGCACGCGAGCGCGGATCTCGTCGATTGCCGCTTCGATGTTTTCCGCCGAGCGCAGCGGTCGGCGGAATTCGACACCCTGCGCGGCCGCCAGCGCTTCGATCGCAACCACCCCGGCCGTGTTGTCGACCATCGTCGCCAGCCGCCGGCCGGCGAAGGTTGCCATCGAGACGTGATCTTCCTGATTGGCGGAAGTCGGGAGGCTGTCGACGCTCGCCGGATGGGCCAATGACTTGTTTTCGGACGCGAGCGCTGCCGCGGTGACTTGCGCGATCATGAATCCGGAATTCAGGCCGCTCTCCTTGACGAGAAACGCGGGCAGTCCGCTCAAGTGGGTGTCGAGAAGCAACGCGATGCGTCGCTCCGAAATCGCGCCGATTTCCGCGATCGCAATCGCCAGCGCGTCCGACGCAAAGGCCACCGGCTCGGCGTGGAAATTGCCGCCCGACAGGATGTCGCCCTCGTTGGAGAAAATCAGTGGATTGTCCGAGGCCGCGTTCGATTCAACACGCAACACCTCGGCCGCGTTGCGGATCTGCTGGAGGCACGCGCCCATCACCTGAGGCTGACAACGAATGGAATAGGGGTCCTGAACGCGCCCGCAATCGGCGTGCGAATCAAGGATGGCGCTGCCGTCGAGCATGTCGGCGTAGATAGCCGCCACGTCGATTTGACCTTGCTGTCCGCGTGCTGCATGAATCCGCGCGTCGAACGGCACCTTGGAGCCCATGATGGCCTCCAGCGACAGCGAGCCTGTCGTGACGGCGGCGGCGAATACGCGCTCGGCGCCGAACAGGCCGACGAGGCCGAGCGCCGTCGACACTTGCGTGCCGTTGAGCAGCGCCAGACCTTCCTTGGGCCCGAGTTCCAGCGGCGCGACGCCGGCGAGTTCGAGTGCGTCGAGCGCGCTCATCTCGGTTCCGCGATAGTTCACGCGCCCCACGCCGATGAGCGCGGCGGCCAGGTGGGCCAGCGGGGCGAGGTCGCCCGACGCCCCGACCGACCCCTTCGAAGGAATGCGCGGATAAAACCCGTGGTTCGCGAGTTGGACGATGCGCTCGATGACGACGGGACGGACACCCGAGTAGCCGCGGGCGAGGCTCACGGCCTTGAGCGCCATGATCAGACGAACGGTCTTGTCGTCGAGGCATTCGCCGGTTCCGACGCTGTGAGAGAGCACCAGGTTTTCCTGGAGTTGCTTCAGCTTGTCGGTCGGAATGATCGTATGGGCGAGCTTGCCGAAACCGGTATTGATGCCGTAAGCCGTCTTGCCTTCGCTGATCAGCGTGGCGACGACATCCTGAGCGCGCGCGACGCCTGCCAAGGCCGCCGGATCGATCAGGAACGGCGAGCCCTGCTCATGGATCGAGCGCAACTGGCGCAGCGTCACAGTGCCGGGGGTCAAAATGTGTTGGGCAGTCTTGTCCATGGTCTCGTGATAGATGGGTGAGGGTTGACGCGTCGCGCGGGCCGTCCTGTGAGTCGGGCAGGGGAGATAACCGGGTTTTTCCGATCGTTCAGAGGGTCAGCAGCGCGGAAATGAGTTTCTCGTTTTCTTTTCTGCTTCTAAGGGAAACGCGCAGCGTTGCCGTTTCCTGCAAACCGTCGAATGAAGTGGCGTCCGCAACGACGATTCCCTTGCGCGCGATTTTCGCCGCGGCTTGCGCGGAAGATTGTGATTGCAATTCGAGCAGCATCATATTGCCGTGCGATCCAAGCACGCCGATATCCAATTTTTGGCTGATTCTTTCGCGGAAGTAATTGCTTTCCTCCAGAAAGGTGCGGTCGCATCTTGCTATGAATTCCTCGTCTTCAAGCGCGGCAACCGCCGCGGCGGCAGCCGGGCGCGATACATTAAACGGCGGACGCGCCATTTCGGCGGTATCGATGAGTTTTTCAGCGGCCACGACAAAGCCGACACGCATTCCCGCCAAGCCGAAGAACTTGGAAAAGGTCCGCATGACGGCGATGTTGTTCAATTTGTCCGGCAATCTGAGGCACCCTTCCTTTTTGGGATTGATTAATGCCTCATCCGCGACGAAAATCGTTTGAGGAAAGGATCGGGCCATTTCCTCGATAACGTCGATGTCGATCAGCTCCCCCGTCGGATTGTTTGGCGAGCAGATGAAAGCCATCGTGATGCGGTTGCTTCGCAAGGCTTCGGTATAGCGATCGGCATCGAACCGCTGGCTCGCTCCGCCCTTTACACCAATGACCTCGCAACCGTGCAATTGCGCCTCGAGGGCGTAGCGGGGGAAGGTTGGCAAATGGATGAGGATCGTGTCCCCGGGCGCGGTCCAGGCATGTATCAGCAATTTGATCACGTCATCGAGGCCGGCGCCAAAGAGAAACTTCCCTTTGGCATGCCGATATTTATTCGAAAGAGCGGCGCGCAATGCCGACAAGTTGATGTCCGGGTAAAAATTTGCGTTTCCCATCGCCTCGCGCGCAGCCGTGATAGCCGCCGGCGAGCAGCCGAGCGGGTTAACATTGAGCGAGAAATCGATCATGCTGGATTGACTCAGACCATATCGATTCGCCAGAAGCTCGAGCGATGTTTCCAGCTCGTACAGGCGCGGTGATTTGGAATTTGGATGATTTTCGTTCATGTCGATCAAGTATTCGTGGATTGCGCCGAGCACCCGCCGATTCGATGCGGGTTGCTCCCTGTTTGGTAATGATTTATCGATTCGATAATGGGTTCCTGCTCGGAATAACTTCGAGGCCGTTATTTCAATCCGGAAAATCAGCCATGCGAAATGATTGGTCGATTCATGTGGCGTTTATGTTGCGTTGCGCTGCTCATGAACAAGGATCAATGTGTTTCTGAAGCCCGCGCCATGAGCGATCTCTACCCGGCAGCCCGTTGTCGGTAGGTGGTGTTCGAACAGTCGCTTCGCGTCTTTAGAATCAGGCGATTGGCACGATCATCCGTCGTGATCGCGCCTGACGGGCGCCCGGCAATGGCGAGCCCTCATGCCTTGCTCGCCCGCAAGACAGGAGCCGCGTCCCGGTGTGTGCGCGGCCCGGGTTCGCCCGCCTTGATGCATCGAGCCGCACGGCCGCGTGCCTGTTAGTTTGCATAATGGATCGGGGGTGCCAAGCAATCCTCCACGATGCGTCTCCTGATCGACTCCGTGCTATATCCGACGAACCTATCGTAGACTACGCGAGGTGATCAAAATAGCGAATTGTTCTAATCGAGGCATTAGGCTGACTTATGAGGCTGACTCTGGACTCTTCCTTTCTCGGCGCGCTGCGATGCTTCGAAATGGCCGGTCGCCACTTGAGCTTCACCAAGGCCGCAGCGGCGCTGAATCTCACGCAAAGCGCGATCAGCCAGCAGATTCGCAACCTCGAGGAAAGGCTGGGATATCCGCTTTTCAAGCGTCAGGGAAGAGGGCTCGTGCTCACCGAGAAAGGTGTGCAGCTCTACGAAACGACGTCGGAGGCGTTCGCGGAAATCAGCCGCACCGTGCATCGCCTCAGCCTGTCGGGTACCCCGCTCAAGGTGAATTGCCTGCCGTCGTTCGCATTGCAGTGGCTGATGCCGCGGCTGGTCGAGTTCCATCGGGATCAGCCGGATATTTCGGTGCGCCTGCAGGCCGAGTTTCACCCCCTGGACCGGCACCTGATGATGGAGAACGACATCGACGTTGCGATTCGGTATAACCCGGACAGCCATCGGCAGGCGTCGGAGGAGGCGATCCTGGATGAATACCTGGTGGCGGTGGCGACGCCCGATTACGTCGCGGCCCATCCTTCATTGGCGGCCGGCGAGCTATCCGACGATCTCACGTTCCTGCATGATGCGGAGCCGTGGGTGGGCGCCCCGGAATACATCGAGTGGCGAGCTTGGGCGACGGCTTGTTTCCCGGATTGGTCCGAGCGCGGGGCCGGTCCGCAATTCAACTTGTCGAGCCTGGCGATTTCGGCCGGGCTGAATCATCAGGGTATCGTCCTGAGCCGCACCGTATTGATTCAGGAAGAACTCCGGAGCGGACGGCTCGTGAAGGCATTCGAGCACACGGCTCGCGCACCGGCGCGCTATGTGCTGTTGTGCCAGGAGCCGAACGAGCCGCGTACCGCTGCGTTTTCAACCTGGCTCAAGGAGGAGTGCAGGCGCTTTGCGCTGGCCCGACGCGATATGCTCGGGCCCTGCTGATCGGCCGCGTCGAGGTCGACAAGAGGCGGCCATGCTCGTTCGATGTCCCGCCGCCGAGGGGCGGCCCGGATGCGTGACGTTTTCGCCAACCTCGACTTAACGTCACGATCTGATTGCGATATTCAGCGTCGTCGTCCGCCTTGCGGCGTCGAGGCGACGCGCGAAACGTCAGCGGACCTCGTCCATCGCCCCGCGAAAGAACCGTCCCAATTCCCGCCCAAGCTCGTTGAGCACGGCCATCTCCTGCTGGGAGATCTTGCGCGCCGCCTGCCCCCCGGTCCAATCGGCATAGAGCAGGGCGACGGCCTGCTGCTCGACGAGCACCGGCAACAGCACGAACGACCGGGCGTCGTCGAACGCCTCCCGATACCACCCGGGCAAACGCTTCAGCATCTTGGGATCCTGGGCGTGCTCGATGAAGATCCCGACCGTATTGCTGATCGCGAGATGAAACACGTCGGGCTCGAACGCCTCGTGAAACGCCAGCCGTCCGAGCACCGCGTCGACATCCGCGCCGAACCCGAGCCGCGCGGCGAACACCCCATCCTCCCGCCGCACGAACATCACGGTGCGCGTAAACGCGAGCCCCGCGAGCACACTCTCCGACGCCAGCGCCAGCACCGGCCCCAGCACGTGCTCCGACGGCAGCGCCCGCAAATCCGCCAGCCCCGCCTCCAGGCGCGCCTCGGGATTCGGCGCCGCCCGCGCGATCGCATCCGCATTCGCCCGCAACTCGACGATCTCCCGCATCATCGTGTCGCTCGCCTCTTCATCCGCCAGCGAGGCCGCCATCTCCTCCAGCCGCTCCGGCTCCAAGTTCAGCACGTCGCCGAACCGATGCGCCAACGCGGCGATCCGCGCGTCCCGCTGCGCGCCCGCCGGCGCCGTCAGCGCCGCGGCCATGTCGGTCGAGCAATGGCTCACCGCCCGCAGCCAGCGCACGTCCGGCGACACCTCTTCGTCCGCGTCGTAGTGCGTCATCCCCGAGCGGATCAGCTCGGGCAGCCGCCAGCGCGCCGCGGCCTCCAGCCCGATCTCCTCGAATCCCACCCCCAGCACCTCCTGGCACGCGGTCTCGTCGTCGCCGTCCAATTCCGCCGCGCGGCGCTGGATCGCGTCCCATTCGCCGTCGAGATAGCACACCACCAGCAGCTTGCCCACCTGGCGCATCAGCGTGCAGACCACCGCCTCCTCGCCCGCCCGCAAGTCCGTCTGCGCCGTCAGCTTGCGCGCCACGCACCCCGACAGCAGGGCGCGGTTCAACTCCAGCTTCGCCTCGATCCGCCGCGGGGCGCTGTGGTGAAAGTGGTCGACGAGCTTCAGCCCCACCACCAGATGACCGACGGCATCCATGCCCAGCACCATCAGCGCCCGCGTCACGGTCGTGATGTTGCCGCCAAAGGCCATGTACATCGCGGAATTGGCCAGCCGCAATACCTTCTGCGTCAACGCGAAATCGGACAGCACGACCCGCACCAGCGCCGTGAAATCCAGATCGTCGTTCTTCATGGCGGCCATCGTCGCGCGCAATGACTCCGACAACAGCGGGAAATCGCCTCGTTCGTTCATCCGCGCCCAAAGCTTGTCGAGCAATGCTGTCTTGGGCATGTGTTCGGTGATAGACATTCGTATCTGTGTGTGTATTGGCCGGCCGGACCCTGTCGTCACGCCGCTTCGTGCAGGCGCAGCTCCCGTGCCTCGAAGCGCTGCGCCAATTCCTCGGACGGCAGCGCCTGGCAAACGAGCCAGCCTTGTATGTGGTTGCAGCCCATTTCGGTCAACAGCACCCGCTGCGCTTCGGTCTCCACGCCCTCGGCGACCAGTTCCAGCTCCAGCGTCTGCGCGATGCCGACGACAGCCGACACGATCGCGCGGTCATTGCGCGACGTCAACAGGTTCTCGACGAAACTCCGGTCGATCTTCAATTTCGCGAGCGGGAAGCGCTGCAGGTACGCCAGGCTCGAATAGCCCGTGCCGAAATCGTCGACCGCGAAACGAATCCCCAGGTCGGTGACTTCTTCGAGCAGCGCCTTCGCATGCGACGGGTCGTGCATCAGCAGGCTCTCGGTGATCTCCAGCACGATCCGTTTCGGGTCGATGCCCGTCAGCGCAATCGCGTCCCGCACGCTCTGCGTGAAGCGCGGATCCCGGAACTGCTGCGGCGACACGTTCACCGCCACGTACTGCAACGCAATCCCCTGGCGGTCCCACGACACCAGCTGCATGCACGCCGCCTTCAACACCCAGTTGCCCAGGTAGTTGATCAGCCCGATCGATTCCGCGAGCGGGATGAAGGTCGCCGGCGGCACCAGGCCGTGCACCGGATGGTGCCAGCGGATCAGCGCCTCCACCCCGACCACGCCGCCCGTGCGGCTCTTCGTGATCGGCTGGAAGTGCAGCGAGAACTCGCCGTTGCGCACCCCGTCGTACAGGTCCGCCTCCAGCTTCAGCCGCTCCGCATCCGCCGGATCGTCGGCCGGCAGGTGGAACGCCAGCGCATTGCCGCCCGACGCTTTCGCCTGCGCGAGCGCATGGTCCGCGCGCCGCAGGAGCGGGCTGTGGTGCTGCGCGTGCTTCGACGCGCTGCGCTCTTCCGGGTACAGCGCGATCCCGATGCTCGCCGACAGATGCACGGGCTGCCCCTCGTACGCATACGGCTGCTGGATCGCGGTCTGCAACCGGCGCGCCAGCGATTCGGCCGTGTCGGCCGCGCGCGTCCGTGTCGGCGCGGTGAACACCACCGCGAACTTGTCGCTCGCCACCCGCGCCAGCCGTTCGCCCGGCGCGATCATCCCCTGCAGGCGCTGCGCGGTGTCGCGCAGCAGGGTGTCGCCCGCGTCGTAGCCCAGCGCGCGGTTGATCCGCTGGTAGTCGTCGAGATCGAGCAGCAGCAGCGCCGCGCACGTGCCATGCTCGTCCGCGATCCGCTGCGCCTGCATCAGCGCCGGAATCAGCGCCGACAGATTGTCGAGCCCCGTCATCGGGTCGTGATGCAGCTCGTAGGTCAGCCGCGCCTCGATCGCGCGCCACGACGACACGTCGAATGCCGCGATCGCATAGCCCTCGATGCCGTGGTGGCGGCTGCGCACCGCCCGCAACTCGACGTCGAGCGGGTAGGTCAGCGACTTGACGATGCACATCGTCGCCTTCTCGACCGCGCCGCTGTGCGACGCGCGCGCAAGCAGCGCTTCCAGCGTCGCGGTATCCTGATCGGGAATCAGGTCGCGCAGCGTCAGCGTGCGCAGGTAATCACGGTGGTAACCAATGAAGCGCAGGCTCGCATCCGACACATACAGAAAGCGCAGGTCGCGGTCGACATGCGCGAGAAAATCGACCGCGCCCACGGTCTGCTCCAGCCAGTTGCGAACCGTATCGTCGTCGCGCGGCGCGCCGGAGCCGGCGCGCGCCGGCATCAGCGCGCCGCCTGACCAGGCGAGGCGGCGGAGCGTGTGAAGGGCGGTGCGCCAGGAGCCCTTGCGGGGCATCTTGTTCCTGTTGGCTTCCATGTTTCTCGCTGGCGTGAAAAGGCTGGAACCGGTTGTCCGGATGCAATAACGGCGCTTTGGGCCGATTCTTTAGCGTTGAGAATGAAAGCGGTGCCCGAATGACTCGGGCGTTCGGGATGCGAACGTGATCGGCTCGCGGGTCGAGCCTGACTTTATTAGAAATGAGGACGCAGATGAAGCGAAAACTTGCAATGCCCGTCGCGGCAACCTTGATCGCGGGCCACGCGCTGACGGCCCAGGCCGTGCTGAAGACGGGCGACGCCGCGCCCGATTTCAGCACCGAGGCATCGCTGGGCGGTAAGACTTACACGTATGCGCTCGCCGATGCGCTGAAGCAGGGGCCGGTGGTGCTGTATTTTTATCCGGCCGCGTTCACCAAGGGCTGCACGATCGAAGCGCACGCGTTCGCGGAAGCGGTCGATTCGTACAAGCAATACGGCGCGACGGTGATCGGCGTTTCGGCTGACGATATCGGCACGCTCACGAAGTTCTCGGTCAGCGAGTGCCGCAGCAAGTTCCCGGTCGCGGCGGACCCGGATGCGAAGATCATCCGCGCGTACGACGCGAAGCTGCCGATGGTCGACAAGGCGAACCGGGTGTCCTACGTGATCGCGCCGGACGGGAAGATCCTGTATGAGTACACGAGCATGTCGCCGGACAAGCACGTCGAGAACACGCTGGCGGCCGTGAAGGCCTGGGCCGCGGCCCATCGCCAGTAAGCGGGGCGGGCGGCGGCGCGCGCCGCCGCCGGGTCAGGCGCGCAGCGCCTGTTCGATCGGCACGGTGCCGCCGACGAAGCCGATCGTCTTGCGCGAGATGCCGAGCTTGATCGCCTCGATCGCCGCCCAGGCCACGTCCTGTCGCGCCACCGGCACCGGATCGTCCGGCCGCGCTTCCGCGAGCGCGATCTTGCCCACGCCCGGGCCGTCCGACAAGGGCCCCGGCCGCAGGATCACGTAGTCGACGCCGGAGGCGATCACGCGGTCGTCGCCCTCGCGCTTCATCTGCGCGTAGTGGCGCAGCGCTGCGTCCGTCCGTTCCGGGTGGTACGCGGACAGCGCGCTGATCACGACCAGCTTCTGCACGTTGTGCGCCTTCGCGTACTCGGCCGCGCGCGCCACGGCGTCGCGATCGATCTGCTCCTCCTCGGCGGGGCCTTCCGATTCGGCCGAGCCGGCCGCGTAGATCGCGTGGGTCACGCCCTGGAACGCCCCGGAGAAATCCCCGGTGAGATCGGCCACGATCACCTTCGCGCCGGGCAGCGCGTAATCGGGCTGGCGGACCAGCGCCGTCACCTCGAAATCCTGCTGCTTGAGCAGCAGGTCCGCGAGCGCGACGCCCGTGCGGCCGGTCGCGCCGATCAGCAATACCTTCATCGCCATGAAGCCACTCCTTGCCTTGGATACCCTGCGTTCAAACCGAGATGGGGGCGAACGGGCAGCCTACAAGTGTATGCCGAATCGGCGCGGCGTCGGTGACGCGCAGGGAAGATGGGTGGTGTGCGCCCCCGTCGCCGCGTCGGGCGACGGGGGCGGGCGCTTACTCGCTCGCGCCGGCCGGCGTGCCGGCGCCGTGGCGGCGCTCCCAGCGCAGCCGGATCCGGTCCATGTACAGGTACACGATGGGCGTCGTATAGAGGGTCAGCAACTGCGAGACGATCAGGCCGCCCGCGATCGCGATCCCGAGCGGCGCGCGCAGCTCGGCGCCGTCGCCGTTGCCGAACGCGAGCGGCAGCGCGCCGAGCAGCGCCGCCATGGTGGTCATCATGATCGGCCGGAAGCGCAGCAGGCACGCCTCGTGGATCGCGTCGAACGACGACTTGCCCTGTCGCGACGCGTCGATCGCGAAGTCGACCATCATGATCGCGTTCTTCTTCACGATCCCGATCAGCAGGATCACGCCGATCAGCGCGATGATGCTGAACTCGGTGCGGAACAGCAGCAGCCCGAGCAGCGCGCCGACGCCCGCCGAGGGCAGCGTCGACAGGATCGTGACCGGGTGGATGTAGCTCTCGTACAGCACGCCGAGCACGATGTAGACCGCCGCGAGCGCCGCCAGGATCAGGATCGGCTGATCCTTCAGCGACTGCTGGAAGGCCTGCGCGGTGCCCTGGAAGCTGCCCGTGATGGTCGGCGGCATGCCGATCTCGGCCATGGTCTGATAGATCGTCTGGGTCGCGTCCGACAGCGACACGCCCGGCGGCAGGTTGAACGAGATCGTGGTCGCGACGAACAGCCCCTGGTGGTTGACCGCGAGCGGCGTCGTGCTCGGCCCGAAGGTCGCGATCGTGGACAGCGGCACCATGGTCGACTGCGAGGTCGACACCGCCGCGCCCGACGACGCGCTCGACTTGCCGCTCGCCGCGATCGAGTTGAGCGCCTGGTTGCGCGCGGAATCGGACGCGATCGCGGCGGCGCTGGTCGCGCTCGTGCCGGCCGCGCCCGCGCCGACGAAGGTGCCGGCCGCCGCGTTGGTGGTCTGCGAGCCGTTCGCGCTGCCGCCCGTCGTGCTGATGTAGATCTGGTTCAGCATCTCCGGGCTCTGCCAGTACTGCGGCGCGACCTCCATCACCACGTGGTACTGGTTGAGCGGGTTGTAGATCGTCGACACCTGGCGCTGGCCGAACGCGTCGTACAGCGTGTTGTCGATCTGCGCGGGCGTGATGCCGAGCCGCGCGGCGGTCGCGCGGTCGATCGTCACCATCGATTCGAGGCCGCCTTGCTGCTGGTCGGAATTGACGTCGGTCAGCTGCGGCTTCGACTGCAGCGCCTCGGTCAGGATCGGCCCCCACTTGTAGAGGTCCGCCGTCGAATCGCCGAGCAGCGTGAACTGATACTGCGCGTTGCTCTGCCGGCCGCCGACGCGGATGTCCTGCGCCGCCTGCAGGAAGGTGCGCGCGCCGGCGACGTCGGACAGGCGCGGGCGCAGCTGCTGGATCACCTGGTCGGCGGACAGCTTGCGCTCGCTCTTGTCCTTCAGCGACACGAACATGAAGCCCGAGTTGGTCTGCGCGCCGCCCGTGAAGCCCGCGACGCTCGCGACGTTCGGGTCCGCCTGCACGATCCGCATCATCTCGGAGAACTTGAGCTTCATCGCCTGGAACGACGTGGACTGGTCGGCCTGGATCCCGCCGATCAGGAGCCCGGTGTCCTGCTGCGGGAAGAAGCCCTTCGGCACCACGATGTACAGGCACACGTTCAGCACGATCGTCAGCAGGAGCGTGACGAGGATCGTCAGCGGATGGCGCAGCGCCCACGACAGCGTGCGCTCGTAGCCGCGCTGCAGCCCCTCGAACCTGCGTTCCAGCCACTGCGCGAGGCGGCCTTCGTCGCGCTTGTCGTGGGCTTCCGGCAGCAGGCGCGCGCACATCATCGGCGTGAGGGTCAGCGACACGATCAGCGACACGCCGATCGCGAGCGACAGCGTCAGCGCGAATTCGCGGAACAGCCGCCCGACGATGCCGCCCATCAGCAGGATCGGCAGGAACACGGCGACCAGCGACAGGCTGATCGACAGCACCGTGAAGCCCACCTCGCGCGCGCCGTCGAACGCGGCCTGCATGCGCGATTTGCCGTTCTCGATATGACGCGAGATGTTCTCGAGCACCACGATCGCGTCGTCGACCACGAAGCCCGTCGCGACGATCAGCGCCATCAGCGAGAGATTGTCGATCGAGAAGCCGAGCAGGTACATCGCGCCGAAGGTGCCGACGATCGAGATCGGCACCGCGATGCTCGGGATCAGCGTCGCGCGCCAGTTGCGCAGGAACAGGAACACCACCATCACGACCAGGCCGACCGCGATCAGCAGCGTGTGCTCGGTGTCGCGCAGCGACGCCCGGATCGTCTTCGAGCGGTCGAGCACCGGCGTCACCTGGATGTCGGCGGGCAGGGCGGCCGCGAGCTGCGGCAGCGCCTCGCGCACCCGGTCGATGGTCTCGATGATGTTCGCGCCCGGGGTGCGGTACAGGATCACGAGCACCGCGCGCTGGCCGTTCGCGAGGCCCAGGTTGCGCAGGTCCTCGACCGAGTCGACCACGCTCGACACGTCCGACAGGCTCACGGCCGAACTGTTGCGGTAGGCGATCACGAGGTCCTTGTACTGCGAGGCCTGCGACGCCTGGTCGTTGGTGTAGAGCTGGTAGTGGTTCGGGCCGTACTCGATCGCGCCCTTCGGGCTGTTCGCGTTGGCCGAGGCGAGCGCGGCGCGCACGTCTTCCAGGCCGATTCCGTAGTGGAACAGCGCGTGCGGCTCCAGTTCGATGCGCACCGCGGGGTTCGCCGAGCCGCTCACGCTGACCTGGCCGATCCCGTCGATCTGCGACAGCGACTGCTGCAGCACCGTCGAGGCCGCGTCGTACAGCTTCGCGGGCGAGGCGGTCTTCGAGGTCAGCGACACGATCATGATCGGCGAATCGGCGGGATTCACCTTGCGATAGGTCGGATTGCTCTTGAGGCTCGCGGGCAGGTCGGCGCGCGCCGCGTTGATGGCGGCCTGCACGTCGCGCGCGGCGCCGTCGATGTCGCGGTCGAGGCCGAACTGCAGCGTGATGCGCGCGTTGCCGACCGAGCTCGACGAGGTCATCTCGGTGACGTCGGCGATCGAGCCCAGGTGGCGCTCGAGCGGGCTCGTCACGCTGGTCGCGACGGTCTCCGGGCTCGCGCCCGGCAGCGAGGCCTGCACCGAGATGGTCGGGAAGTCGACCTGCGGCAGCGGCGAGACCGGCAGCTTGATGAACGCGAACAGCCCGGCGAGCGCGATCCCGAGCGCGAGCAGCGCGGTCGCGATGGGGCGGGTGATGAACGGACGCGACAGGTTCATTTACGCATCCGGATGGGCGCCGGCCGCGTTGCCGTCGCGGTGGAACAGCGCGCGCAGGCGGCGCGCGAGCGCGTCGAAGCCGAGATAGATCACGGGCGTCGTGAACAGCGTGAGCACCTGCGACACGATCAGGCCGCCCGCGATCGCGATCCCGAGCGGCTGGCGCAGCTCGGAGCCCGAGCCCGAGCCGACGATCAGCGGCACCGCGCCGAGCAGCGCCGCGAGCGTGGTCATCAGGATCGGCCGGAAGCGCAGCAGGCAGGCCTGGTAGATGGCATCGCGCGGCGACTTGCCCTCGACGCGCTCCGCCTCGAGCGCGAAGTCGATCATCATGATCGCGTTCTTCTTGACGATGCCGATCAGCAGCACGATGCCGATGATGCCGATGATGTCGAGGTCGTGGCCGGTGATCATCAGCGCGAGCAGCGCGCCGACGCCCGCCGAGGGCAGCGTCGACAGGATCGTGATCGGGTGGATGTAGCTCTCGTACAGCACGCCGAGCACGATGTACATCGTGATGATCGCGGCGAGGATCAGGAACAGCTGGTTCGACAGAGAGGCCTGGAACGCGAGCGCCGCGCCCTGGAAGCGGGTCTGGAACGAGCCGGGCAGGCCGATCTCCTTCTCGGCGGCCTCGATCGCCTTGACCGCCTCGCCGAGCGACGCGCCGGGCGCGAGATTGAACGAGATGGTGGTCGCCGGGAACTGGCTCAGGTGCGTGACGAGCAGCGGCGAGGGCCGCTCGTGGAAGGTCGCGATCGCCGCCAGCGGCACCTGGCCGCCGCCCGCCGCCGGCAGGTAGATGCCGTTCAGCGAGGTGGTGTAGTGCTGCATCTGCGGCTCGGATTCCAGGATCACGCGGTACTGGTTCGACTGCGTGAAGATGGTCGACACGATGCGCTGGCCGTAGGCGTCGTAGAGCGCGTTGTCGACCGTCGCGGGCGTGATGCCGAAGCGCGCGGCGGTCGCGCGGTCGATCTCGATGTAGACCGACTGGCCGTTCTGCTGGAGGTCGGTCGCGACGTCGGCGAGCGAGGGCTCCTTCTTCAGCCGGTCGACGAGCTTCGGCACCCAGGTCGCGAATTCGTCGGGATTCGGGTCGGTCAGCATGAACTGGTACTGGGTCGGGCTGACGGTCGAGTCGATCGTCAGATCCTGCACCGGCTGCATGTACAGCGAGATGCCGGGCAGGTGCGCGACCTGCTGCTGCAGCGTGCGGATGATCTCGCTCGCCGTCTCGCTGCGCGCGTCGCGCGCTTTCAGGTTGATCAGCATCCGGCCGCTGTTGAGCGTGATGTTCGCGCCGTCGACGCCGATGAACGAGGTCAGGCTCTCGACGTCGGGGTTCTTCAGGATCTCGGCCGCGAGCGCCTGCTGGCGCTCCGCCATCGCCTGATACGACACCGACTGCGGCGCCTGCGTGATCGCCTGGATCACGCCGGTGTCCTGCACCGGGAAGAAGCCCTTCGGGATCACCACGTAGAGCACGCCCGTCAGCACCAGCGTCAGCAGGGCGACGACGAGCGTCGCGCGCTGCCGGTTCAGCACCCATTCGAGCGCGACGCCGTAGCGCGCGATCACCTTGTCGATCAGCACGTGCACGCGGGTCTCGAAGCGGTGGCTTTCGAGCGGCGGGGTGTGGCGCAGCAGCTTCGCGCACATCATCGGCACGAGCGTGAGCGACACCACCGCCGAAATCACGATGGTCACCGCGAGGGTGATCGCGAACTCGTGGAAGAGGCGGCCCACCACGTCGCCCATGAACAGCAGCGGGATCAGCACGGCGATCAGCGACACCGTCAGCGAGATGATGGTGAAGCCGATCTGCCGCGAGCCCTTGAGCGCGGCCTCGAGCGGCGCCTCGCCTTCCTCGACGTAGCGCGCGATGTTCTCGATCATCACGATCGCGTCGTCGACCACGAAGCCGGTCGCGATGGTCAGCGCCATCAGCGACAGGTTGTTCAGCGAGAAGCCCGACAGGTACATCACCGCGAGCGTGCCGATCAGCGACAGCGGCACCGACAGGCTCGGGATGATGGTCGCGTAGAGGTTGGCGAGGAACAGGTACATCACGAGCACCACGAGCGCGACCGCGAGCGCCAGCTCGAACTGCACGTCGCGCACGGCGGCGCGGATCATCGTGGTGCGGTCGGTGACGATCTGCACGTCGAGCGAGGCGGGCAGCGCTTCCTGCAGCTTCGGCAGGATCGCCTTGATGCTGTCGACGGTCTGGATCACGTTCGCGCCGGGCTGGCGCTGCACGTTCAGGATGATCGCGGGCTCCGAGTCGACCCACGCGCCGAGCTTGGTGTTCTCCGAGCCGGCCACCACCTTGGCGACGTCGGTCAGCATCACGGGCCGGCCGCTCTTGTAGGCGACCACGGCGTCGTTGTACTGGTCGGCGCTCGTCAGCTGGTCGTTCGCGTTGATCGTGTACGCGCGGGTCGGGCCGTCGAAGTTGCCCTTCGGCGTGTTCACGTTGAGGTTCGAGATCGTCGTGCGCAGATCATCGAGGTTCAGGCCGTACGAGGCGAGCGCGAGCGGGTTCGCCTGGATCCGCACCGCCGGCCGGTTGCCGCCCGACAGGCTCACGAGGCCGACGCCCGCGACCTGCGAGATCTTCATCGCGAGCCGGGTGTCGGCGAGATCCTGCACCTGGGTGAGCGGCAGCGTCTTCGAGGTGACGGCGAGCGTCAGCACCGGCGCGTCGGCCGGGTTCACCTTCGCGTAGATCGGCGGCGCGGGCAGGTCGGACGGCAGCAGGTTGCCGGCCGCGTTGATCGCGGCCTGCACTTCCTGCTCGGCGATGTCGAGCGGCAGGTCGAGGCTGAACTGCAGCGTGATCACCGAGGCGCCGGCCGAGCTTTGCGACGACATCTGGTTCAGCGACGGCATCTGGCCGAACTGGCGTTCGAGCGGGGCGGTCACCGACGAGGTCATCACCTCGGGGCTCGCGCCCGGGTAGAAGGTCTGGACCTGGATCGTCGGGTAGTCGACCTCGGGCAGCGCGGCGAGCGGCAGGAACCGCAGCGCGACGAGGCCGGCCAGCAGGATGGCCGCCATCAGCAATGCGGTGCCGACCGGGCGGAGAATGAAAAGACGGGACGGATTCATTGCTCAGGCGGCGCTCATTGCGATTGGGCTTGCGACGCGCCCTTCTTGTGATGGCCCGCGTGGCCGGCCGATGCGCCGCGCGCGCCGGACGCATGCTTGGGCCGCTCGGCCGGGATCATGATCGTCGAGCCTTCGCGCAGCCGGTCCGAGCCGTCCGTCACGACCCGCTCGCCGACGGCGAGCCCCGCCGCGATGCTGGTGCGCTCGCCGTCCACCGGGCCCGGCGTGACCTTGCGCACGGTGACCGTGTTGTCGGGCTTCACGACGTAGACGAACTGGCCGATCGAGCCCGTCAGCACCGCGGAGGTCGGCACGATCGTCGCGCCGCGCAGCGTGTCGACGAGCAGGCGCGTGTTCACGAACTGATTCGGGAACAGCATGTTGTCCGCGTTCGCGAAGCTCGCGCGCAGCTTGACCGTGCCCGTGGTGGTGTCGATCTGGTTGTCGAGCGTCGCGAGCGAGCCGGTCGCGAGCGCCGTGGTGTTGTTGCGGTTGTACGCGGTCACCGACAGCGCGTTGCCCGCGTTGACCTGCTTGAGGATCGACGGCAGGTTGTCTTCCGAGGTCGTGAAGATCACGCTCATCGGCTGCAGCTGGGTGATCACGACGATGCCGTTCGCGTCGGACGGCGTCACGTAGTTGCCCGGATCGACCTGGCGCAGGCCGACGCGGCCCGACACGGGCGCGGTGATGCGCGCGTAGGTCAGGTTCAGCTTGGCGGAATCGATCGCCGCCTGGTCGGTCTGCACGGTGCCTTCGTATTGCTTGACGAGCGAGGCCTGGGTGTCGGCCGTCTGGGTCGCGATCGAGTCCTGGGCGACCAGGGTCTGGTAGCGCTTGAGGTCGAGGCGGGCGGTCGCGAGCAGCGCCTGGTCGCGCGCGAGCGTGCCTTGCGCATTGGCGAGCGCGACCTGGTACGGGCGCGGGTCGATCTGCGCGAGCACGTCGCCCTTGTGCACCATCTGGCCTTCCTGGAACGCCACCGACTGCAGGTAGCCCGCCAGCTGGGTCTTGACGGTCACGTTCGCGAGCGGCGTGACGGTGCCGAGCGCGTTCAGCACGATCGGCATGTCGCCCTGGGTGGCGCTCGCGACCTGCACCGGCTGCGGCAGGCCCGCCAGCGCGCTGGGGCCGCCGCGCTTGCGGCCGCCGCCCTGGCTCGCCGCGTTGTCCGGCGCGCCGGTGCCGCGGCTCCACGGATGCCACCACAGCAGCCCCCCCGCCACGACGGCGGCGAGTACGCCAAAGGCGATCAGCTTGCGACGGGAGCGCGGGGTGTCCGTGGGACGGGGAGCGGCGGGTGATTGCTTTTGTTGATTGTCCATCGTTCGATTGGGCTGGCGGGCGCGCGGCGCGCGGAAGCGGCGCGGCCTCGTGGGCCGGCCTGCGCTGCGAAAAAGAGCGGGATGCGCCGCGGACGGGCGGCGCGAAGTTGCATGATGCTACGTCCCGCCGGCAGGTAGCGTCCAGCGATCCAATCTTTCATCGGGTTACGTGCGTTACAGATGGCTGTCAAGTGACATCGGGCTGGCGCGCGCGTCAGGTGGCGCGCGCCGTCCGGGGTGTTTCAGGCGTCGCCCGTGGCGGGCCACAGCGAGCCGCCGATCTCGCGCGTGATCTGCGTGATGCACGCGCGCAGCGCCGGCACGGCGGTCGACAGCAGCCATTCGGGCGGGCACTGGTGCGCGGCGCCGCCGCAATTGACCGCGTAGCGCTGCCCGGACGGGCCGACGAAGCCCGCCGCGATCGCGTTCAGGCCTTCGCGCCACTCGCCGAGCGCGAGCGCGTAGCCGTCCCGCGACGCCTCCTCGAGCGCCGGCGTGAGGCGGGCGACGACATGCGGCCAGTCGTCGCCCGCGGCGGCCTGCAGCGCGCCGATCAGGCCGCGCCGCTCGTCCGGTTCGAGCGCCGCGAGGTAGGCGCGCCCGACCGCGGTGCGCGCGATCTCCATGCGCGAGCCGATTTCGAGCCGGGTCACCAGCACGGCGGAGCGCGGCCGGATCACGTCGATCGCGACCATGTCGAGCCGGTCGCGCACCGCGAGGTGGACCGACAGCGAGGTGCGCTCGGCCAGCTCGGCGAGGAACGGCCGCGAGCGCGCGCGGATGTCGAAGTTGCGCAGGAAGCCGTTGCTCAACTCCAACACCGACGCGGTCAGCACGAAGCGTTCACTGTCGGGCAGCTGGAACAGGAAACCGGCGCTGACGAGCGTCGCGGTGATGCGGGAAACGGTCGGCTTCGGGATACCTGTTAATTCTGTCAGTTCCCGGTTGCTGACCGGGGCGTCGGCGGCGGCGATGCGCCGCAGGACCGAGAGCCCTCGGGACAGCGCGCTGATTTCGTCGGGCGCGGCGTCGCGTTCCCGGGAATGGATCTGAGCGGTGGTCGGTGTCGGCACGGATTTCTCTCTTTTTTCCGAAACGTAATTTCAGATTATATAATTTGTATGATAAATGCGAGTGATGCGCGGATTTCCGGAACCATGCGCATCACATGCAACTATATCGCCTTGCCCTTGGTCTGTTAGGGAAATACTTAATCACGCAGTGCAGCAAATTAGACCGTACATCATAATTTTTCGCTTGACTTGTCCTGCGGAAAAGGAAAGAATGCGTTCAATTCCGAAACATCGTTTCGCTGTTTAGATGGGAACGACGTTTCATGCAGTCTCTCAGGTTCTAGCACGGCCCTCGGAATGGCTAGAACTTTTTTAGCGCCACGGTCTCCGTGGCGCTTTTTTTTTGCCTTTTTCGATCGATCCCGGGCGGCACGCGGAAAATTTCTATCCCAATATATGAGACAAAATAGCGATCTGAGATATCAGTCTGGCGGGGCTGGGGCGGGGCGGCGCGCAAAAAAAAAGCGCGCGGCTCCGAGGAGCCACGCGCGCAAACCGGCGTGGAGCGCCGCGACGAATGAAACGTGATGAAGCGGGTGGGCGGGCTTAGCCCTTCTTGAGGCGGATCGCGGACGGCTCGGCCGTCAGGTAGCCGACGCTCGCACCGAAGCGGCTCCGGTAGTTGCCGTTGATGAGCGGATCGAGCACGGGCTTGACCTTGTCGTGCAGCGGGCTTTCCCAGTCGCCCGCGTGCTGGAAGTTGCTCATCACGTAAGTCCAGCCGTTGATCTCGTCCACCGCGTGCAGGCCGGTCGACTCGGCGCCCGCCGGGCACGACAGGACGCGCGCGAGGGTCTTCTGGTCGACGTGGTAGGCCCACAGGAAGTTGTTCACGTGCATCCCGGAGTCCTCGCCGATGAACAGCGTGCGCAGCTTTTCGGAGAACTTGAGGTTGTCCGGGTTGGCGATCCTGTCCGGGTGGGCGAGGTTGCCGAGCGCGTCGGCGGCCGCCAGATCCTCGCCGACCAGCGCGGCCGGCGCGCTCATGTCGACGGGCACCCAGTCGCTGTCGATCGCGCCGCCCGCGAGGTCGCGCTGACCGCCCTTGAGGTTCAGCGCGTAGACGGCGCCGGCGGCGATCTTGCGCTCGAGCGCGACGTCGCGCGACACCGCATTGCCCTTGACCATCGAGGTCTCGATGCGCGACATCGCCATGTAGACGACCTTGTCCTTCGCGTTGACGGTCGTGCCCTCGAGCTTCGTGAACGCCATGCTGCCGCCGACGAGCGCCGCGTAGCGGTGCGTTTCCAGGAACGCGGCCGCCTGCTCCATGCCCGGCTTCACGCGCACCCAGTTGAACTTGCCGCTGAAATGGATCTTCGTGAAGCTCGGATCCGCCGGATCGCTGGTCGCGACGTCGAGGATGTCGGACGCCTTCAGGCGGTTCGCGAGCGCCTCGATCCCGTCGCTCGTCGCGTGGCCGATGCGAATCCACGTGAGCGTCGCCGCGCCCGCGCCGGCCGCCGCGGTCTGGTTCCACTTGCCGACGTACAGCGTGCCCGCCGACAGGTCCGCCGGGCGGTCGGCCACGAACATGAAGAGGCCGCCGTTGGTCGCGTCGTCGCCCATCATCACGGTGCGCCGGTCCGGCATCACCTGGATCAGTTCGTGCGAAATCCGGCCGAGGCAGTAATGCTTCTTGATGCTGCCCGTGCCGTCCGGATTCACGGTGATCTCCGGCAGGTGGCCGTAGTGGTAGGGGTTGGCCGTCGTCTCGCTGCCGAAGGTGTTGAGGCTGAATGCCTTGAACTGCGCATCGGTCGCCGCGCGGGTCGCATCCGGTTCGTATTCCTCGCTCGACAGGTGGGTGTTCCACGGCGACAGGCTCGCGCCGCAGGTGATCCACAGGCCGTGCGCCGACGAGGTGTCGACGTTGTGATACTTGACCAGCGCGAGCGCGCCCGTGGCCGGATCCTGGTCGAGCGTCAGCACCGCGATCGGCGACGGCAGCTGGCCGTAGACCGACGTGCCTTTCTGGTCGCGCGTCGTGTATTCGAACTGCACGACCGCGAACACCGGGTTGCCCTTCACGCCGGCGACGCGCGCATTGGGCAGCGTCAGCAGCGAGCTGCCGTCGGGGCAGTCGGAAAAGAACTGGCGTTCCTTGCCCGCCACCGAGGTGTCGCGGATCGGCTGGTTGCGGATGTCGTAGTAGCCGCCCGCGAGGATCGCGCCGCCCCGGCCGTCCGGCACGAGGTCGCCCGTCATGAAGAACGGCCGGTAGGCGAGCTTGTACTGGCGCGCGCTGCCGTCGGCGAACGACACGGACAGCGTCGAGCCGACCGTCGTCTGCGCCATCGCGGCCGGATTGTCGAGCGACGGCGCGGCCATCGACGCGAAGGTCGCCGCCGCGAACGCGGCGGGCGTCGGCGTGGGCGTCGCCGCGTCGTCGCCGCCGCAGCCGCTCAGCAGCGCGGGCAGCGCCAGCCCGCTCAACGGAAGCATCGGCGCGCCGGCCAGCAGTTTCAGGACGTGGCGGCGGGAAGAATCGGGCTGCGCGGGCATCGTGGGTTCCAGTATCGTGAGCGTGGGTGGGCGCCGGCCTCTATGAAAACGAAAGCAACAAGCAGGCTGTTTGAAAATTTGTTCGCAGTGTAGGGATGGAAGATGAAAGTTTTTTGAATTGATTCCGTATGATTCGACAATCGCCGCCGCTGTTTCTGGATCGAGCGCCGAATCGACCGACCGGCCGTGCCGAACTGGCCGCGCCGAACCGGCCGTGCCGGACCCGATTCGAGGCCGGCGCGAGCGCGCGGCGAGATGTAAAAATTGCCCACGCCCGGCCGGCGGGCCCCGCCGGCCGTCGTATGATGTTTTTTTGCCTGGAAGCGCCGCGCGCGGCGCATGAGCTGATGACGATGTCCACCCTTTCTCCTCGCCGCTGGCCGCGCGCCGCGTTGTGCGCCGCCTTTGCGGCCGGCCTGCTCGCCGGCTGCAACAAGACCGACACCCCGACGCCGCCGGACACCGCGGCCAGCGCCGCCGCGCAGGCGGCCGCCCAGGCGTCGCGCAAGCTCGACCAGGTCGCGGGCTTCGTCGACCAACAGCTCGATGCGGCCAAGCGGGGCGTCGCCTCGGCCGCTTCCGCGGTGCCGCCGCTGAGCGCGAGCACGGTGTCCGCGGCCGCCCAGGCGCAGTTGCAGGGCGCGGCCTCGGCCGTGTTCGGGCAGGCCGCCGCGGCCGCCGGCTCTCAGCTCGAGGCCGCCGGCCGCAAGCTCCAGCAATGGAGCCAGCAGGCCGCGCCGGCCAGCGCCGCGAGCGGTACCCGCTCCGGTGGATGACGGACTTGCGTTTCCAATTAAATGTAATTATGATGGTTACATATTGTCGTCGAGCGGTGGCGCAGGCGCGTCGCCGGACAGGTGAGTCATGAACACGAGCAGTCGCTTCGCATTCGCCGTCCATGTGCTTGCCTTGCTGTCGATGCAGGAAGGCGTGCCCTTGTCGTCGGGGGTGATCGCGGGCAGCGTCAACACCAATCCGGCGTTGATCCGCCGCCTGCTGTCGATGCTGGCCGCGGCCGGGATGACCACCTCGCAGCTCGGCGCGGGTGGCGGCGCGTTGCTGGCGCGGGAGCCGGGCAGCATCACGCTGCTCGACGTATACCGTGCGGTCGACGACGCGCAGCTGTTCGCGTTGCATCGCGAAGCGCCGAACCCGGACTGCATGGTGGGGCGGCATATCCAGGGCGCGTTGACCGGGTACATCGGCGATGCGCAGCGTGCGATGGAAGCCGCGCTCGCGCAGCGCACGCTGGCTGACGTGACGGCCGACGTGCTCGACGCCGAGGCGCAAGACGGAGCATCCGCCGCGGCCGCGCGCGGCGGGTGAGCAGGATGGGGCCGGCGACGCCGGCCGGACAGGCAGTCGTGGGGGGAACCCCCCGCTTTTTTTACCTTTAAATGTAATCAATACGATTACATATTGACTTCACCGGAGAACGAGCATGACCCAACGTACTTTGAACATCGCCTTGTTTGGCGCCACCGGCATGATTGGTTCGCGTATCGCCGCGGAAGCGGCTCGGCGCGGCCATCGCGTGACCGCGCTGTCGCGTCAGGCGGGCGCGGCGGGCGCGACGAACGTGACCGCGCGCGCGGCCGACCTGTTCGACGCGGCGAGCGTCGCGGCCGCGCTGGCCGGCCAGGATGTCGTGGCGAGCGCCTACGGTCCGAAGCAGGAGGATGCGGCGCAGGTCGGCGCGGCGACGCGCGCGCTGGTCGAGGGCGCGCGCCGCGCCGGTCTCAAGCGCCTGGTGGTGGTGGGCGGCGCGGGCTCGCTCGAAGTCGCGCCCGGCAAGCAGCTCGTCGACACCGAAGGGTTCCCCGACGCGTACAAGGCGGTCGCGCTCGCGCATCGCGACGCGCTCACGTACCTGAAGACGGCGGACGATCTCGACTGGACGTTCTTCGCGCCGGCCGCGATGATCGCGCCGGGCGAGCGCACGGGTCGCTTCCGCACCGGCGTCGATGCGCTGCTGGCCGATGCGGACGGCAACAGCAAGATCTCGGCGGAGGACTATGCGGTCGCGTTCGTCGATGCGCTCGAGCAGGACGCGTTCGTGCGCCGGATCGCGACGGCCGCCTACTGACGCGTGGCGGCGCCGGCCCGGCGCGTGGGGCCGGCAGGCCCGTGGACCGCGCGGGTCCGATCATGGGACATGCTGCGCGGGCGCATGCATCGATGCGCCCGCGCAGTGTCTATTGGCGGGTCGGGTTGGCGCGTGTCGAACGCACGGTGCGGCCGCGCGCTCGCACGGGACGCCGGCCGGTCGACCCATCGGCATCAAGCGTCGTGTTTCCCGGCGCGGGAGACCAAGCCGGCGCGCCGATCGCGCGGCGTGTCGGGCGCGCGCGCTGCCTTGTCTACAGTCAGGGGGGCGTGTGACGGTCGTGCGAGTCGAGCGAGGCGGGGGGGCGGGGCGTGGGAGCGTGTTGGCGGACCAGCTGTTCGCAGAGGGGGCCCGACGGCCGCCATGTCGGCATCGCGCATGGTGCCTCCCGACGCAGGGGACGTGGCGGCGGTTCGGCGCCGCAGCGCGCCAGGCGTGCGCGCTGCCTCATGTGCGGGTCGGGTTGCTGTATGGCGGTCGTGCAAGCCGGGCGAGGCGGGGGGGCGTGCGTGCGCGGAGGATCGCGCGGACGCATGGGCCGCTCGGCGGCCGATGCGTCGGCCTCGCGCGTCTCCTTCGCTTTCCGCCGCCGGGATGATCCGGTGATCCCGCGCGGCGCGTCAGGCGTCCGCGTCGACGCGCGCGTTGACGTGGGTGGCGATGCGCTCGCCGGACACGCCGTACACGTGCAGCGACACGGCGGGCGCTTCGTGCGGTTCGCCGCCGTGGCCGAGCCGATGGATGCCCGTCATGCCGGCGCGCACGAACGATACCGCGCCCGGCGCGCGCGGCCGACGGCGCAGTGCGCTCGCACGGCCGGCCGCTTCGTGCCAGGCATAGGCCGTTTCGCTCAGGGTGCCTTCGAGCACCGCGTAACCGCACCAGGTCCGATGGCCGTGCGCCGGGCTCCATTGTCCCGGGCGCCAGACCAGCGACACGATCGCGTAGCGGCCGAGCGGATCGGCGGCAAGCAGGTGACGGCGGTACGCGTGCGCACTGCTTTCACGCTGCCCGGGCGCGAGGAGCCCGGATGCGGCGGCGGCCTCCGCGAGCGCCGCGCGCGCGAAGCGCGCATGCCGCGCCGGTTCCGCGCGGTGCGCGGTCGCGTCGAGCGCCGCATCGAGCCGCGCGCACAGCCGCGCGAGCGGCGCCGTGACGATGCGCGGCGCGGCCGGCGCGCCGGCCGTCGGCGGGCCGGGGCGAACGGGGCAAGCTGGGCGTCTGGATTCATCGGCAAATCGGTGAATCGGCGCGTCGTGGAGCGCCCGCCGGGATCAATGGGACGGATACGTATTTATACCGGTCGACGCGGAGAAAGGGATTCCATACTGTTCCCCCATCTACTTTTTCAATAGAAAAAAATTCTATCCACACGAGGTTGGGGAAATGGATGCGATCGACCGCAAATTGCTCGAACTCCTTCAGGCAGACGCGACGCTGCCGATCGCCGAGCTGGCGCAACGGGTGAACCTGTCGCAGACGCCGTGCTGGAAGCGGATTCAGCGGCTCAAGGAAACCGGCGCGATCCGCGCGCAGGTGGCGTTGTGCGATCCGCGCAAGCTGGGCGTCGGCACGACCGTGTTCGTCGCGGTGCGCACCAACCAGCACACCGAGGAGTGGGCGGCGCGCTTCACGCAGGCGGTGCGCGACATCCCGGAGGTGGTCGAGGTCTACCGGATGAGCGGCGAGACCGATTACCTGCTGCGCGTCGTCGTGTCCGGCATCGACGACTACGATCGCGTGTACAAGCAGCTGATCCGCGCGGTGCCGCTGTTCGACGTCAGTTCGTCGTTCGCGATGGAGCAGATCAAGTACTCGACCGCGCTGCCGGTGCGTGACGGCGTCTGACGCCTGAGCGCGCGGGCGCGGCGAACCCGGATTGCATGTCGCGCACGGTTGCCTATCGTTGAGACAGGGTCGCGCGCCGGGCCGGCCGCGGGTCGGGCGGGCGTCCGGCCCGTGGGCGGACGGAGGCAGTGATGAAAGCACTCTCGCAACTGATCGAGGCGATTGGCGTCGAACCGGCCGATTTCGCCACGCCGCCGACGCTGCCCGTCGCGCTGCCGCGCCGCGCCAGGATCACCTCGGTATTGAGCTGGGTGGGGGCTTACCTGGTCGATCACCCGGACGACACGCTCGGTCTGTACCTCTACCGCGCGCGCGCCGACCTGCCGTGCATCGTGACGCCGGTGACGCAGGCGTCGCTCGTGCGCGCGCTCGACTCGTCGGCGCTCGAACCGATACTGGGGCCGGACGTGCTCGAGATCGTCAGGGCGGATGTCCTGCGGGCGTTCGATCTCCGTCGGCGCGATGACATGCCCGGCGCCGGGGAGCACGACGCCGCGAGCGCGATCGAAAGCGCGCGGCCGGGATTCGGCGGCGCGGGCCTGGGCAGCTTGCCGGGACAGTCGCGCTATCGGCTGCGCGAATATCGGTGCCCGGCGTGCGGCCACACGGTCAGCGCGATTCCGCTCGACGGGCTGCCGCCGCCGAACTGCATGCGCAACCATCCGCCGCGTCACATGGAACCGGTGGCGCAATGAAATTCGACGCGCTGTTCGACGCCGGTTTCAAGGAGCTTGGGGCGCGCTTCTTCCTGGTCGCGTTCCTGCCGATGCTGGTGGTGGCGCTGGTGGGCGCGAGCCTGATCGCGGCCGGTGCACCCGCCGCGACGCCGTCGTGGCGCGGCTTCGTGGCCGCGCTCGACGCCGCCGCGCTCGCCGATTGGGCCGGGCTGCTGTTCGCGGTGCTGGTGCTCGCGTTCGTCTCGATGCCGTTGCAGGATGCGCTGGTGCGGGTGTTCGAGGGCTACTGGGGCAAGCTGGCGACGACGCGGCCGGGGCGCTGGTGCGTGGCGCGTCAACGGCAAGCGCGCGCGCAACTGCTGGCCGACATGCAGCATGACGGGCAGCCCGGGACGGCCGATGCCTTTGCGCTCGACTCGGCGGCGCGCCGCTTCGCCGCCCATTACCCGGCGGATGCGTCGCGCGTGCTGCCGACCCGGCTCGGCAACGCGCTGCGCGCGGCCGAGGATCTGGCCACGTACCGCTACGGGCTCGACAGCATCGTGATCTGGCCGCGTCTCTACCCGTACCTCGGCGATGCGCTGAGCGGCCTCGTCGACAGCGCGCGCAACCAGCTCGACATGTCCGTGCGGCTCGTGGTGACGTTCCTGCTGTGCGCGCTGGTGTCGCTGGCGCTGCTGTTCGACAAGGGGTGGTGGTGGCTGATGCCGATCGCGTTCGCGGGCGTGGCGCGGCTGGCCTATCGGGCGGCGGTCGAGGCGGCGGTCGCGTTCGGCGCGATGATGAACGCGGCGATCGACCTGCGGCGCTTCGATCTGCTCGATGCGCTGCATCTGCCGCTGCCGGCCGACCTGGCGGACGAACGCAGGCGCAACGCGGCGCTCAGCGAATTCCTGCGCCAGGGCGGCGACTTGCCGCTCGGGTACGCGCATCCGGAGAAGCCCGGGACAGCGGGCGGCGGCGCGGCGGAAGACGCGTTGCGGCAGGGCGTGCGGCTCGAACTCCGGAGCGTGGAGACGGGGGCGGCGGACGGCGCGTTGAGCGAGGCGCTGCGCCGCGGCGTGCGGCTCGAACTCCGGCGCGTCGAGCCGGCGCCGCCGGCCGAGCCGGACAAGGGCGCCTGAGCGGCCGGCGCGCGGGGCCTAGCGCCCGCGCGCGAGCGCGCGCTGCCGTTCTTCCGCAAGCGTTTCGCGCCGCACGAAGTCCGCGACGAACGCGTCGGCCGGATGATGATGCAGGCGGTACGGCGTGTCCCATTGCGCGATCGCGCCGTCCCGCATCACGCCGATCCGGTCCGCGATCGCGAACGCCTCGGCCTGATTGTGCGTGACGAGGATCGCGGTGTGGCCGGTCGCCTTCAGGATGTCGCGCAATTCGAACGCGAGCCGCTCGCGCGTATCGACGTCGAGATTCGAGAACGGTTCGTCGAGCAGCAGCAACTCCGGGGCCGGCGCGAGCGCGCGCGCCAGGGCGACGCGCTGCTGCTGGCCGCCCGACAGCTCGTGCGGATAGGCGCGCGCCGCATCCGCGAGCCCGACCAGCGCCAGCATCTGCGAAACGCGTGCGCGGCGCGCGGCGCGCGTCTCGCGCCGCAGTCCGAAGCCGACGTTGTCCTGCACGCTCAGGTGCGGGAACAGCGCGTAGTCCTGGAACATCATCCCGACCCGTCGCCGTTCCGGCGGCACCTCGCCCGCGGGCGTCGACAGCACCGCGCCGTCGAGCGCGATCGTGCCGTCGCGCAGCGGTTCGAAGCCCGCGATCGCGCGCAGCACGGTGCTTTTGCCGCAGCCGGACGCGCCCAGCAGGCAGCCGATGTCGCCGCGCGCGAGCGACAGGCTCAGGCGCTCGACGACGGCGCGCGGGCCGGCCGGCGTGTCGTAGGCGAGCGAGATGGCGTTCAGTTCGAGCAGGGGAGCGGGCATCAGGGTCCAGGCTTGAGTGGGGTGCGCGCGAGCAGGATCACGGGCGCGAGCCCGGCCAGCACGATCGCGAGCGCGGCCACCGCGCCTTCCTCATAGGTGCCGCGCGCGGCCTCCGCGTAGAGCCAGGTCGCGAGCGTGTCGAAGTTGAGGGGGCGCAGCAGCAGGGTGGCGGGCAATTCCTTCATCGCGTCGACGAACACGAGCAGCGCGCTTGCGACGAGCGCGGGCCGCAGCAGCGGCAGGTGCACGCGCCGCAGCGTCATGCCGGCGCTTTCGCCGAGCGTGCGCGAAGCCTGTTCGAGCGCGGTCGGGATGCGCGCGAGCCCGGCCTCGATGCTGCCCGCCGAGATCGCGAGGAAGCGGATCGTATAGGCGAGCACGAGCGCGGCGAGCGAGCCCATCAGCACGAGCCCGTCGCGGCCGAGCAGGCCGGCGAGCGCGCGGTCGGCCAGCGCGAGCGGCGTGAGCAGGCCGATCGCGAGCACCGTGCCCGGCACCGCGTAGCCGAGGCTCGCGATACGCGCGCAGGCGCGGCCCGCGCGCTCGGGCGTGCTGTCGCGGCGGTTGCGCGCGGCCCACGCGACGATCAGGCCGCCGGCGAGCGTCGCGAGCGTCGCCCCGCCGGCGAGCAGCAGCGTGTTGCCGAGGCTCGCGAGCAACTGGCCGGACACGCCGCCCACCTGATGCATGCGTTTCGCGGTTTCCGCGACCAGATAGGCGGCCGGCGCGCCGAAGCCGAGCAGCACCGGCAGCCAGCCGAGGCACGCGGCGCCCGCGGCCGCCGCGCCGCGCAGCCGCCGCGGCGCGGCGGCGCGCATCCGGCGGCCGTGCGCGTAGCGCTGGCGACGGCGGCCGTGGCGTTCGAGCGCGATCATCGCGACCACGATCGCGAGCATCGTCACCGCGATCTGCGCGGCGCCGGCGAGATCCGAGCGGGTGATCCAGGTGGTGTAGATCGAGACGGTCAGGGTCTGCACGCCGAGGAATTCGGAGGCGCCGATGTCGTTCAGCGTTTCGAGCAGCGCGAGGCTCAGCCCGACCGCGATCGCCGGGCGGGCGAGCGGCAGCACCACGCGCGCGAAGGTTTCGATGCGCCCCGCGCCGAGCGTGCGGGCCGCCTCGACGAGGCTCGCCGATTGCGTGACGAACATCGCGCGGGTGCTCAGATACACATACGGATACAGCACGAAGCCGAGCACGAGGATCGCGCCGGGCAGCGAGCGCAGGTCGGGCAGGCGGAACTGGCGCGGGCTGTCGAAGCCGAGCAGCCAGCGCAGCGCGCCCTGCACGGGGCCGATCGGGTGCAGCAGGTCGAGATAGGCGAACGCGACGATGTAGGTCGGCACCGCGAGCGGCAGCAGCAGCGCCCAGCTCAGCATGCGCCGGCCCGGGAAGTCATAGGCGGTCACGAGCCACGCGGCGCCCGTGCCGACCACCGTGACGATCGCGCCGACGCCCGCGAGCAGCAGCAGCGTGTTCGCGAGCGCGCGCGGCAGCACGAAGGCGGCGAGATGGCGCCAGTGCGCGGGATCCGCGTCGAGCGCGGCCCAGGCGAGCGTGAGCAGCGGCGCGAGCACCGCGGCCGCGACGAGCGCCGCGGCCGCGAGCCAGCCGCGCTGCGCGACGCGAGGGACGCGCGACGCAGGGCGGCGGGGCGCAAGCGCCTCAGTTGTCAAAGCCGACCTTGTCGACCAGCTGGCTCGCGAGCTTGCGATGCTTCGCGATCTCGGCGAGCGGCAGCGCGTCGACCTTGAGCGGGCCGAAGCTCGCGATCACCGGGTCGAGCGTGACGCCCGCGCGCACCGGATACTCGTAGTTCGCGCGCGCATACAGCGCCTGCGCCGGCGCGGACGCCAGGTATTCGAGCAGCTTCACGGCGTTGTCGCGGTTCGGCGCGTGCTTCGCGACGGCCGCGCCGCTGATGTTCACGTGGGTGCCGCCGCCCTTTGCATTGGCGAAGGTCGGGCGCACGACCTTGATCGCGTCGCCCCACTTGCGCGCGTCGGTGCCCGGCTCGGCGTGCTTCATGTGGCCGACATAGTAGGCGTTCGCGAGCCCGACGTCGCAGATGCCGCCGAGGATGTCGCGCGCGACATCGCGGTCGCCGCCCGTCGCCTTGCGCGCGAGGTTCGCCTTCACGCCGCGCAGCCACTGCTCGGCCGCGGCCGCCCCGTCGTGCGCGATCATCGCGGCGACGAGCGCGGTGTTGTACGGATGCTGGCCCGAGCGGATGCACACCTTGCCCTTCCACTTTGGATCGGCGAGATCCTCGTAGCGGACGGCGTCGAGCTTCAGATCCTTTTCCACGTAGAGCACGCGGTCGCGCAGCGACAGCGCGTACCAGTCGCCGTTCGCGCCGCGCAGGTTCGCGGGGATCGCGTCGGCGAGCGTGCTCGAACGCACCGGCTGCGTGAGCCCGCCGTCGACGAGATCGAGCAGGTTGCCGATGTCGACCGTCATCAGCACGTCGGCCGGCGACTTCGCGCCTTCCGCCTTGACCCGTTCGAGCAGGCCGTCCTTCACGAACACGGTGTTGACCTTGACGCCGCTGTCGCGCGTGAACGCGTCGATCAGCGGCTGGATCAGTTTCGGTTCGCGGGTGGTGTAGAGGCTGACCTCGTCGGCCGCGTGCGCGGGCAGCGCGAGCGCGGCGACGGCGCCCGCCAGCGCGAGCGTGCGGGCGAACGGGACCAGGGGGATGCGAGTCGGGTACATGGAACCTCCGGAGGATCGGCCGCGCGGCCGCGACGCGCCGGCTCGGCGCATTGAACATTACAAAAATGAAAGAAAGCGGATTGTAAGTTGAATGCGAATGCGAATCAACTTTGGGGCGCGGCGGCGGGGCGGGGAGAAATGCGCGGGGATGGGGGCGTCGCGCGGGCTTGCGCGTAGAATGCCCGCTTCGATGACTTTGACGAAGCGAGACCCGACCATGAACGATCAGCGCAAGAAGAATCCGGTATTCGGCGTATCCATCCTGATCGTCGTCGCGGTGGTGCTGGTGATCGGCACCATCCTGTACAACGCGATCTCGCAGAAGCGCGACTACGACGAGGCGCATCCGGCGCCCGCGGCGAGCGCGTCGGCAGCGCAGGGCAACGGCAACTGAGCGGCCGGACCGGGCGACCCCGTCCGGCGCGGCATCAGGACGACGCGGCCGCGAGCTTCGGCCGGATCCGCGTGGCGTACACGAGCGCGAGCAGCACGAGCCAGGCGAAGCCGACGTAGAGCGCGACGCGGGTGTCCTCGACGTAGCCGATCATCGCGATCACGAACACCATGAACAGGATCGTGAGCGCCGGGCCGACCGGCCAGAACGGCACCTTGAACTTGAGCGCGGCGGTCTCGGCGCGCGACAGCCGCCGCCGCATCGCGACCTGCGACAGCAGGATCATCAGCCACACCCACACGGTCGCGAAGGTCGCGATCGCGGCCACCATCAGGAACACGTCCTTCGGCATCAGGTAGTTGAGCACGACGCCGATCAGCAGCGCGCCCGCCATCACGAGCACCGTGACCCACGGCACGCCGTGCCGCGAGGTCGCGGCCAGCGCGCGCGGCGCCTGGCCCTGGCGCGCCATGCCGTACATCATGCGGCCCGCGCCGAAGATGTCGCTGTTGATCGCCGAGATGGCCGCGCTGATCACGACCAGGTTCAGGATGCTCGCGGCCGACTGCACGCCGAGCGCCGAGAAGATCTGCACGAACGGGCTGCCGTTCGAGCCCACGCCGGTCCACGGGAAGATCGACATCAGCACGACCATGGTCAGCACGTAGAACAGCAGGATGCGCACCGGCACTGCGTTGATCGCGCGCGGCAGCACGCGTTCGGGATCCTTGGCCTCGCCCGCGCTCATGCCGATCACCTCGATCCCGCCGTACGCGAAGATCACCACCGACAGCGCCGCGATCAGGCCGCCCATGCCGTTCGGCAGGAAGCCGCCGTGGCTCCACAGGTTCGAGAGCGAGGGCGCGCTCCGGCCGCCGAGCGCCACGCCCGCGACCAGGATCGCGACGCCGCCGCCGATCATCGCGACGATCGCGCCGACCTTCACGATCGACAGCCAGAACTCCAGCTCGCCGAACACCTTCACGTGGCACAGGTTCAGCCCGCAGATCAGCGCGACCACCGCGAGCACCCAGATCCACTGCGGCACGTCCGGAAACCAGAAGCCCATGTAGATGCCGAACGCGGTGACGTCGGCGATCGCGACGATCACCATTTCGAGCGTATAGGTCCAGCCGGTCACGAAGCCCGCGAACGGGCCGAGGTTGTCGGTCGCGTACTGGCCGAACGACCCCGACACGGGCTCGCGCACCGCCATCTCGCCGAGCGCGCGCATCACCATGTAGACGGCCGCGCCGCCGAGGATGTACGCGAGGATCACCGCGGGGCCGGCCAGCTGGATCGCGGTCGCCGACCCGTAGAACAGCCCGGTGCCGATCGCCGAGCCGAGCGCGAGAAAGCGGATATGGCGCGCGCTCAGGTGGCGCTGCAAATTCTTCATGGTGTCTCCTGATGACGAGGATCGCGCGCCGCGCGCCATCGCGCGGCGGGTGCCTCGTTCGAGTTGTCTATACAACTTGATGCGGGAATGATCATATCAATCGGGGCGCGCCGACAATAGTCGGGAATGTCCCGACTGCAACCGGACGCGCGCAGGGCTAACAGGGATAAGGTGGGCGGCCTGGGCGGGGCGATCCGCACGCCACGGATGGCCGCCCCGCGGAGCCTTACTCGGGCAGGCGGATCACGCCGGCGTCCTTGCGGATCAGCAGCGACGACGCGAGCATTTGCTTGCACTGGTGCGCGAGCACCTTGAGGTCGTGGGTCAGGTCGGCGCTCGCCGCGTCCGACTGCTCGGCCGCGACCACCATCGCATCGAGGTCGCGGGTGACGCGCTTGCCGGCGTCCAGGTGGTCCGCGGCGGGGGGCGAACCGGCCTCCGCCTGTTCGAGATTATCCCGGATTGCGGCGAGACAGCGCTCGAGCGCGTCGAGATCGACCCGGGCGTCCTGCGTATACGCATGGCGCAGCAGCGGCGCGGCGGCCGTGATCTGCGCGCCGAGCACGTGGGTCTGCACGAGCAGGTCGTTCAGCTCGGGCACGAACTTCTGGTGCGCCTTCGGCTCGATCATCATGCGCTGGAACGCCTGGCCCAGGTTCGCGAACGCGATGTGCACGTTCTTGCGCGCGAGCCGGTACGGGTAGTCGCCTTCGAGCGGCGGCAGCGCCGCCTCGATCGCGACCGCCACCGCCGGCACGGCCGCCGCGCCGTCCGCCGTCGGCACGACGGGCGCGGGCATGCCGCGCCCGATGCGCGACGCGGCCTCGAAGTACTTGCGCAGCGTCGCGAGCATGTCGCCGACCAGCTTGCCCATCGCGCGGTATTCCCAGTACGGGAACAGCCGGCTCGCGGCGATCGCGATCATGCAGCCGACCACGGTGTCGATCGCGCGTTCGCCGATGATCCGCATGTTGCCCGGCGCGAGCAGGTGGAACATCAGCAGCACGTAGGCCGAGGTGAACACCACGCTCGCGCCGTAGTTGAACAGCAGCAGGCTGTAGCTCATCACCATCGAGCCGAACATGATGATGATCAGCAGGTGCGGCTCCTGGACCGTGTAGATCAGCGCGAGGCTGGCCGCGCAGCCGATCAGCGTACCGATGATCCGCTGCGCGTTGCGCTGCTTGGTCAGCGAATAGCCGGGCTTCAGGATGATGATGGTCGTCATCACGATCCAGTACGCATTGGTCAGCGGCAGCAGCCGGCCGACCCAGAACCCGACCGCGACCGCGATCGTCATGCGCAGCGCGTGGCGGAAGCTCGGCGAGCGCAGGTTCAGGTTCGAGAACAGCAGCAGCGGCGACATGCGCCGGCGCTGCAGGAAGCGGGTCAGCGTCTTGTCGATCTTCAGCTCGGTCTGCTGGCCGTCGGTGCGCTCGGACAGGCTGCGGCGCATCTTGTCGATCAGGCGCGTCGCGCTCCAGATCCGCCGGAACGTGGTGAGCACCGCCGCGTACGCTTCCGCGTTGCCGGCCGGGAAGTTCTTCTTGCGCATCAGCTCGATCTCGTACTCGATCGCGCGCAGTTCCGCCTTGACGCTGATGCGCGTGTGCGGCCGGCGGTTCTCCAGCACCGCGAGGCCGATTTCCTCGAGGTCGGAGGCCGCCTTGCGGATCAGGTCGCGGTAGAAGATCATCAGGTCCGAGCCGCCGAAGGTGTTGCGCACGAGCGGGTAGTCGGTGTGCGCGCCGACGAACAGCTCGTGCAGGTCGACGCTGTTGATGAACAGGTTGAACATCATCGTGCGGCTCGGGTCGAGCTTGCCCTGGCGCAGTTTCGGCAGGTTGCGCAGCACGATGTCGCGCGCGGTTTCCTGGGTCTCCACCGCGGTGATCTGCTTCGCGACCAGGTTGCGGTAGCACTCGTCGAGATCGGAATCGAGATCGTAGAAATCGGCGCGCGCGAGCAGGTAGGTCGCGCACGCGAACAGGCTCTCGGCCAGCGCCTGCTGCTCGATGCGGTGCGCCTGCCAGCGCGACACGAGGGTCGCCCAGTAGGTGTACCAGAGCCCGCCCACGAGGATCCACGAAGCATTGACGAGCGCCTGCAGCGGCGTGAAGCGTTCCTCCAGCGTCATCACCATCATGAACAGCGTGGCGAAGCTGATCTGCGGCCAGCGGTTGCCGTACACGACGATCAGCGACAGCACGAACGTGAGCGGCACGATCGTGAACCACAGCGCGAAGATGTTCGGCGTCGCGAGCCCGGTCGCGAGCGCAGAGAAGAAGCCGATCACGCTGCACGCGAGCATTTCGTTGTGCTTGTACTTCAGCGGGCCGGGCATGTCGACCACGCAGGCGCCGAGCGCGCCCGTCGCGATCGTGAAGCCGAGTTCGCGATTGTCAAATATGATCAGGAACAGCACCGCCGGCAGCGACACCCCGACCGCGATCCGCAGACCGCCGAAAAAATACTGGCTGTAGAAAAACTTCCGGAGTTCGACGGAATAGCGCATCGATGGGATGAATGGCAGACGAGGGGCGCGTGCGCGCGCCGATTGGCGAGGAGTCTATCGTATTTCCACGGCCGCGCCGGACGCAATCGGCGTCAACCCGGCGCGCGCCGGTTCTCGCCGTCCGATGCGTTTGCTATCCTTGGCGCTTCGACCGCGCGGGCCCACCCGCGCGAGACTTTCGCGCAGGTTTCATGCTCCACCTTTTCTATTCGAACCGTCACGAGACGCTCGCCGCCGCGCTGCTCGCCGATCTTGAGTCGGCGCCCGGCGGGCCGTGGGCCGCGCAGCAGGTGATCGTGCCGAGCGCGGCGCTGCGCCGGCGGCTCGAACTCGACATCGCCGGCCTGCACGGCGTCTGCGCGAACGTGCAGTTCACCTATCTCGCGCAATGGCTGTGGGCGCGGATCGGCGAGGTGCTGACCGTGCCGCCGCGTTCGCCGTATGCGCCCGACCGGCTCGTGTGGCGCTGCTACCGGCTGCTGTCGGACGAGGCCGACGCGCCGTGGCGCGCGTCGCCGCGACTGTCCGCCTACCTCGCGGCGGCCGATGCGCCGATGCGTCACGAGCTGGCGCAGCGCATCGCGATGGTGTTCGACCACTACCTCACGTACCGGCCGGAGTGGCTCGCGCTGTGGCGCGACGGCGCGTCGATCTTCGAACGCGAGGGCGCGCCGCGCCACGGCGCGGACGCCGCGCGCGACGACGAGGCGTGGCAGGGCGCGCTGTGGCGCGCGCTGCTCGCGGAGCTGAGCGACAGCGGCGTGCCGCCCGCGCACCGTTTCCTCGACGAGGTGAAGACGCGCGATCCGGCCGCGCGCGCGCCGTGCTGGCCGGCGTCGGTCAGCGTGTTCGCGCTGCCGACCATGCCGCCGCTGCACGTGGCGCTCCTGCGCGAGCTGTCGCGCTGGATCGACGTGCGGATCTACGCGCTCAATCCGTGCCGCGAATTCTGGTTCGACATCGTCACGGCCGCGCGCGCGGAATCGCTCGACGCGGCCGACCAGCTCGACTACCAGCAGGTCGGCCATCCGCTCCTCGCCGAGTGGGGCCGGCAGGCCCAGGCGCAGCTGCACATGCTGCACGAGCTGACCGAGAGCGCGGCGGCGGGCGATGCGTCGCTGTACGTCGACAATCCCGCGCCGACCTGGCTCGCGCGGGTCCAGAACGCGATGCTCGCGCTGCAGCCCGAGGCGGAACTCGGGCCGCCGCCCGCCGAGGCGGGCGTCGAGGTGCACGTGTGCCACAGCCTCGCGCGCCAGCTCGAAGTGCTGCACGACCGGCTGCTCGCGTGGTTCGACGCCGATCCCGGCCTCGCGCCCGCCGACGTGCTGGTCGCCGTCGCGGATCTCGCGGCGGCCGGGCCCTTGATCGACGCCGTGTTCGGCACCTCGGCGCCGCACGACGCGCGCCGCATTCCCTATCGCATCACGGGGCTGCCGCCGTCGCAGGCGAACCCGGTCGCGCGCGTGCTGCTCGACTGGCTCGCGCTGCCCGAGCGCAGCGTCGGCGCGCCGGAGCTGATCGAATGGCTGCGCGTCGACGCGGTCGCGGCCCGCTACGGCATCGACGCGGCCGCGCTCGAAACCGTGCAGACCTGGCTCGCGGCCGCCGGCGCGCGACGCGGGCTCGCGGCCGAGCCGGGCGAGGCGCCCGCCGTGCCCGCGCCGCGCCACACTTTCGCCGATGCGCTCACGCGCCTGTTTCTCGGCTATGCGATGCCCGACGGCGCGGCGCCCGTCGAGTCCTGGCTGCCCGTCGAGGGCGCGGAGGGCAGCGAGGCCGAGCTGCTCGGCCGGCTCGCGCGCTTCACCGACGATCTCGACGGCTTCGCGCGGCGGCTCGCCGACAGCCATGCGCCGCAGGGCTGGAGCGAGCTGTTCGCGGACACCCTCGCGCGTTTCTTCGATTCGGGGCCGGCCTATGCCGACGCGCTGTCGGGCGTGCGCGACGCGCTCGACGCGATGCTCGCGGCGATGGCGGAGGGCGCGCTCGACGCGCCGCTGCCGGCCGCGGTGGTGCGCGCCGGCTTCGCGTCCGCGCTCGACGATCCGGCGCGCGGCGGGGTGCCGTGGGGCGGCGTCACGTTCTCGTCGCTGACGAGCCTGCGCGGCCTGCCGTATCGTGTCGTGTGCCTGCTCGGCATGGACGACGGCGTGCTGCCGAGCCTCACGCGCGCGGACGAGTTCGACCTGATGGCGGTGTTCGCGAAGCTCGGCGACCGCCAGCGCCGCGACGACGAGCGCAACCTGTTCCTCGACCTCGTGCTCGCGGCGCGCGATCGATTGTTGATCGCCTATACGGGGCGCAGCATCCGCGACAACGCGCCGTTGCCGCCGGCCGCGCTCGTCGATGAACTGCTCGACCACCTCGCGGCGATCTCGGCGGGCGAGGGCGCGTCGCCGGCCGAGGTGGACGCCGCGCGCGCGGGCTTCATCGTCGAGCATCCGCTGCAGCCGTTCTCGGCCGACTATTTCAGCGGCGCGCGCGGCGGCGCGCGTGCGCTGTTCAGCTACGACAGCGAACGCGCGACGCTCGCCGCGCAGCTCGCGCTCGACGACGCCCGGCCGGTCGCGCCGTTCTTCCCCGCACCGCTGCCGGCCGAGCCGGCGACGCCCGTCGCGTTCGGCGATTTCGAGCGTTTCTGGCGCCACCCGGCGCGCGCGCTGCTGCGCGAGCGGCTCGGCATCGTGCTGGCCGACGCGCAGGCGGAGTTGCTCGACACCGAGCCGTTCGCGCTCGACTACGCGGGCAGCGACGCGCTCGCCGCGCGCGTGCTGCCGCTGCTCGTCGACACGGACGACGCGGTCGCGCACGACCATGCGCTGCGCGTGGCCGACGCGAGCCCGGAACTGCCGGGCGGCGCGACGGGCGCGGTATGGCGCGACCAGGCGCTCGATGCGCTCACGCAGCTCGCGGGCAAGGTGCGGCACGCGCTCGCCGACGGTGCGACGCGCCTGCCGTTCACGCTCGACGTGACGCCGCGCTGGCCGGACGGCGAGCCCGCGTGGTTCGGCGTGCACGATGCGGCGCTCGCGCGCGACGCGACGGCCGCGCCGTTGCGGCTGCACGGCACGCTGAACCGGCTGACCCCGGCCGGCCAGGTGATCTACCGCTACGCGCGGCCGGGCGCGCGCGACTACCTGTCGGCCTGGCTCGCGCATCTCGTGTATTGCGCGGTCGCGCCCGACGGCCCGCGCCGCACGCTGTGGTTCGGCAGCGGCGAGACATTCGAATTCGCGCCGGTCGCCGCGCCGGGCGGGCAGCTGGCGCCGCTTGCCGCGCTGTTCCGCGCGGGCCGCCGCATGCCGCTGCGCTTCTTCCCGCGCAGCGCCTGGGCGCTCGTCTCGGAAGGCGAGGCGAAGGCGGCGGGCGTGTGGATCAACGAGCGGGTCGCGAGCGAGGCCGACGATCCCGCGCTCGCGATCGCGTGGCGCGGCGCGAACCTGTCGCTCGACGCGCCGTTCGGCGTGCTCGCGCATGCGGTGTTCGATCCGCTCGTCGAGCATCTGCGGAGGCCGGCATGAGCGCGACGCCCCCCTTCGCGCGCGAGCTGGACGTCTTCGCGTGCGCGCTCGACGGCGTCAACCAGATCGAGGCGTCGGCCGGCACCGGCAAGACCTGGAACATCTGCGCGCTCTATGTGCGGCTGCTGCTCGAACAGGATTTCAGCGCGGACCAGATCCTCGTCGTCACCTTCACCAAGGCCGCGACGGCGGAGCTGCACGAGCGCATCCGCGGCCGGCTCGCGCAACTCGCGCACGCGCTCGAGACCGGCGACGACGATGGCGATCCGTTCATCGCGCAGCTGTTCGAGACGACGCTCTCGGCCGACGGGCTCGACGCGGAAACCGCCGCGAAGCGCGTGCGGCGCGCCTTGCGCGCGTTCGACCAGGCGGCGATCCACACGATCCACGCGTTCTGTCAGCGCGCGCTGCAGGAAGCGCCGTTCGCGGCGGCGATGCCGTTCGCGGTCGAGATGGAGGCCGACGACGCCGGCCTGCGCTTCGAGCTGGCGGCCGAGTTCTGGCGCACCCGCGTCGAACCGCTCGCGGCCGCGCATCCGGCGTTCGCGGCGTGGCTCGTCGAGCGCGGCGCGGGGCCGGAGGCGCTCAACGCGCAGCTCGCGCGGCGGCTCAAGAAGCCGCTCGCGCGGCTGCGCTGGGATGGGCTGGAACTGCCGGAGGCCGATCCCGAGGCGGCCGCGCATGCGTGCTTCGCGGCGGCCGCCGCGCTGTGGCGCGAGCAGCGCGACGCGATCGCCGGCTTGCTGGCCGCCGCGCAGGCATCGCTGAACCAGCGCTCGCACAAGCCGGACGCGGTGGCCGAGGCGCTCGACGCGTGGGCCGCGTGCGCCGCGCAGGCCACGCCGCCCGCGAGCTTGCCGCGCGCGACGCTGCGGCTCACCCAGGCGGCGCTCGCGAAGGCCACCAAGAAGGGCGGGGCCACGCCGCAGCATGCGTTCTTCGCGCAGCTCGACGCGCTCGACGCGGCGCTCGCCTCGGCCGAGGCCGCGCAGCGCGCGCGCTGGCTGAGCGTGCTCGCGCAGTGGCTCGACTACGCGCCGGCCGCGCTCGCCGAGCGCAAGCGCACGCGCCGCGTGGTGTCGTTCGACGATCTGCTCGCGAACCTGTACCGCGCGCTGCATGCGCACCCCTGGCTGGCCGAGACGCTGCGCGCGCGCTATCCGGCCGCGCTGATCGACGAATTCCAGGATACCGATCCCTTGCAGTTCGCGATCTTCGACCGGATCTTCGCGCCGGCCGGGCCGCTGTTCCTGGTCGGCGATCCGAAGCAGGCGATCTACAGCTTCCGGGCGGCGGACCTGCATACCTATCTCGCGGCGCGCGACCGCGCGACCGCGCGCTACACGCTCGCGGTCAACCAGCGCTCGACGCCGCCGATCGTCGACGCATGCAATCGCGTGTTCGGCGCGAATCCGCGCGCGTTCGTGCTCGACGGCCTCGACTACCAGCCGGTGCGCGCGGGCGCGCGGGTTCGCCCGCCGCTGTACGACGGTACGGATCCGTCGGGCGGCGATCCGTCGGGCGGCGCTCCGTCGGGCGGCGCGGGCGATTTCCGCGTGTGGTGGCTGCCGGATGGCGAGGCGGCGCTTGCCAAGCGCGACGCGCAGCGCCAGTCCGCGCAGGCCTGCGCGGCCGAGATCGCGCGCCTGATGCGCGGCGCGCGCGAGGGCGCGGTGCGGCTCGGCGACGTGCCGCTGTCGCCCGGCGACATCGCGGTGCTCGTGCAGACCCACAAGCAGGGCAGCCTCGTGAAGCGCGTGCTCGCGAACTGGGGGATCGGCGCCGTCGAACTCGCGCAGGCGTCGGTGTTCGCGACGGTCGACGCGGAACAGCTCGAACGCGTGCTGGCGGCGGTCGACGCGCCCGGCGACTTGCGCCGCCTGCGCGCCGCGCTCGCGGCCGACTGGTTCGGGCTCGACGCGGCCGCGCTGTGGCGGCTCGAACAGGGCGAGGCCGATGCGAGCGACGAGGCGGCGGCCGACGCCGGGACGGCCGCGGCATCGGCTGCCGCAGCATCGGCTGCCGACGCGATGGGCTGGGTCGAGCGCTTCTCGCGCTACCGCCTGTTGTGGCGCGAGCGCGGCTTCGCGGTGATGTGGCGCACCTTCTCGCGCGAGCTGAGGATTGCCGAGCGTCTGATGGCCGGGCCGGACGGCGAGCGCCGCGTGACCGACGTCAATCATCTCGCGGAGCTGACGCAGGCGCGCGCGGCCGCGCAGCCGGGCATCGCGCCGACGCTGCGCTGGCTGGCCGCGCAGCGTATCGACGGCGGCGGCGAGGAGGCCCAGTTGCGGCTCGAATCGGATCGCAACCTGGTGCAGATCGTCACCGTGCACAAGTCGAAGGGGCTCGAATATGCGCTGGTGTTCTGTCCGTTCCTGAACGACGGCGCGTTGCGCGAGCCGCCCGCGTCGGGCCTGCCCGATGCGCGCGAGTATCACGACGACGCGGGCGACGCGGTGCTGCACTACGGCTGCGACGACGCGGCCGCCGAGCATGCGGCGCGGCAGGCGCAGCGCGAGCAGGCGGCCGAGCGCGCGCGGCTCGTGTATGTCGCGCTGACGCGCGCCGTATACCGCTGCTACGTGGTCGCGGGCGCGTACCTGTCGTCGCGCTCGACGCGCGAGTCGCGCCGCAGCGTGCTGAACTGGCTGGTCGCGGGCGCGGGGCAGGCGTTCGACGACTGGCTGAAGGAGCCGCCCGAGGAGGCCGCGCTGGCGGAGCGCTGGGGCGCGCTCGCCAACGGTCCGATCACGCTCGCGCCCTTGCCCGGCGCGACGGCGCGCACCCCGCTCGCGGCGGGTCACGATGCGGCGCAACTGCAAGGCGCGCGTCGCGCGTCGCGCGTGCTGCGCGATGCGTGGCGGATCGCGAGCTTCAGTTCGCTGACGGCGTCGCTGGCGCGCGAGGAGGCGGGCGTCGCGCCGCCGCCCGACGACGCGCTGCGGCCCGATCACGACGCGCTCGCCGCGGCGCCGGCGGCCGACGGCGCACCCGACGCCGCCGGCCCGGCCGAACACGACATCCTGGCGTTCCCGCGCGGGGCGGCGGCGGGCGAATGCCTGCACCGCCTGTTCGAACTCAGCGATTTCTCCGCGCCGGACGGCTGGCCCGAGGCGGCGCGGCGCGCGCTGCACGAGCGGCCGGTCGAGGCGGAGCCGGCGCTGGCCGAGCGCCTGCCCGCGATGATGGACGCGCTCGTCGCCGATCTCGCCGCGACCGAGCTGGTGCCCGGCATGCGGCTCGCGGCGCTCGATCCCGCGCGCCGCCTGACCGAAATGGAATTCCTGTTTCCGGCGCCCGCGCTCGATTTCAATGCACTGCGCCGCCTGCTCGCGGCGCACGGCTATCCGGACGTCGCGTTCGACGCGGGCACGCTGGCCGGTTTCATCAAGGGATTCATCGACATGATCGTCGAGCACGATGGCCGCTTCTGGATCATCGACTGGAAGTCCAACCATCTCGGCACGACGCCCGACGCTTACGGGACGCGCGCGCTCGAGGTCGCGATGGCGCAGCACGCATACCATCTGCAGGCCCTGATCTACACGGTCGCGCTGCATCGCTACCTGGCGCGCAGGCTGCCCGACTACGACTACGACTCGCATATCGCCGGCTACCTGTACCTGTTCGTGCGCGGTGTGCGGCCCGGCTGGCGCAGCGGCGGCGCGCCGGCCGGCGTGCACGCGCGGCGGCCGGCGCGCGCGCTGGTCGAGGCGCTCGACGCGCTGATGCGCGGGGAGGCCGCGTGAATCCGGCGCCGGAACTGTATCCGTTCACGGGCGGGCTGGCTGCCCGGCTGCCCGAACCCGCCGATTTCGGGCTCGCGCTGGCCGAAGGCTTCGCGCGCCGCATCGGTCTGCTCGCGCGGCGCGGCGGCGCGTCCGCCGAGGCCGCGCGCTGGGCCGCGCGCGCCGCGTTCGCGGCGAGCCGGGCAACCGCGGCGGGGCACGTGTGCGTGGCGCTCGGCGCGCTCGCGCAGCGCTACGACGCGCAGCCCGACGAGGTCCGGCAGGCGCTCGCGGCCAGCGGCGTGACCACCTTCGGGCACGGCGCGCGCGGCGCGGAACGGCCGCTCGTCGTCGATCGCGACGACCGGCTCTATCTCGCGCGCTATTTCGACTACGAGTGGCGGCTCGCGCGCGCGCTCGTCGCGCAGGCGCACGCGGGCGAGGCGGGGGACGTCGCGGCCGACGGCTTGCGTGAACGGCTCGGGCGTTATTTCGGGCCGCCGCGCGACGACGGCATCGACTGGCAGCGCGTCGCCGCGATCGTCGCGCTCACGGGCCGCGTGACGATCGTGAGCGGCGGCCCGGGCACCGGCAAGACGACCACGGTGGTCGGTGTGATCGCCTGCCTGCTCGACCTCCACCCGGACCTGCGGATCGCGCTTGCGGCGCCGACCGGCAAGGCCGCGCAACGCATGCAGGAAGCGCTGCATGCGCGCGCGGGCGACTTGCCGGCCGAGCTGGCCGCGCGGCTGCCGCAGACTTCCTATACGCTGCACCGCCTGCTCGGCGGCGGGCCCGGCGGGCGCTTTCGGCACGATCGCGACAATCCGCTGCCCTACGACCTGGTGGTGGTCGACGAGGCGTCGATGATCGACGTCGCGCTTGCCGCGCATCTGCTCGATGCGCTCGCGCCGGGGGCGCGGCTCGTGATGCTGGGCGACAAGGATCAGCTCGCGGCGGTCGAGGCCGGCGCGGTGTTCGCGGAACTCAGCGCGCGGCCCGCGTACAGCGCGGCCGGGCGGGCGCGCATCGCGGGGGCGCTCGGCGTCGAGGTCGCGGCGTTCGAGGCGGCGCTGCCGGCGGCGGCGCGTGTGGAGACGGCGGCCGCCGCGCCGGCGCCCGACGCGGCGACGCCGCCTTCCATGACGTCTGCTTCTCCCACGACATCCGCGATGCTCGCGACATCTGCTGCGCCCGCGACGTCCGCGACGCCTGCCGCGTCCACGTCGTCGCGCAACGGTCGGCGGCGCGCGAAGCGCGTCGATGAGGCCCAGGCTTCGTTGTTCGATTTCGATGACGATGCGGGCGCGTCCGCGCCCGCATCCGTTCCAGCGCCAGCGCTTGTTTCGACACCGATCGAAAACCCGCCGCCGCCCACCCCGGACGAATCCCCCGATGCGTGGATCGACGCGGGCGAACTGGCGTGGCTCGACGACATGCGGCTCGATGCCGACGACGCGGCGCTGGCCGTCGCGCTCGCCTCCCATCCGGCGGGCGACGTGGCCGCGCGCGCGTCGGTGCCCGCGGAGGCGCGCATGCAGGCAACTGTCGCAGCGTCGCCCGTCGATTCCGCCGCCGCGCCCCTGACCGATTGCGTCGTCTGGCTCGAACGCAACTACCGCTTCGGGCTCGATTCGCCGATCGGCCGGCTGTCGCTCGCGATTCGCGCGGGTGCGGCGAGCGAGGCGCTCGATGCGCTGTCGACGGCTCCGGACGCCGCCGCCCGTTTCCACGACGATGCCGGCGACACCCTGTCGACCGCGATGATCGAGCGGCTCGCGCACGGGTTCGCCGCCTACGTCGAGGCGTTGCGCGCCGCGTTCGCCGATCCCGCACCCGGCCCCTTGCCGTTGTTCGATGCGCTGAACCGGTTCCGCATCCTGTGCGCGACCCGCGCGGGCGCGCGCGGCGCGGACCAGGTCAACGCGCTCGTCGCCGCGCAGGTGCGCCGCGCGGTGCGGGTGTCGCTCGGCGTCGGCGCGCAGTGGTTCGCGGGGCGGCCCGTGATGGTGACGCGCAACGATTACGCGCTCGGCTTGTTCAACGGCGACATCGGCATCGCGCTGCCCGATGCGCAGGGCGCGCTGCGCGTGTGGTTCAAGGGCGCCAACGGCCTCGCGCGCGCGGTGTCGCCCGCCGCGCTGCCGCCGCACGACAGCGCGTTCGCGTTGACCGTGCACAAGTCGCAGGGCTCCGAATTCGACGAGGCCGCGCTGATCCTGCCGGCCTCGTTCAGCCGCGTGCTGTCGCGCGAGTTGATCTATACCGCGATCACGCGCGCGCGCGCGCGGGTCGAGGTGATCGGCCCGCGCGCGGTGCTCGCGCAGGCGATCGCGACGCGCACGCAGCGCGATTCCGGGCTGGCCGCGCGGATCGACGAGGCGCTTTGCGCCGCGCGGGAGGACGCATGATCCGCTACACGCTGCGACCCGAGGAAGTGGAGCTGTCGGCGGTGCGCGCGCAGGGCGCGGGCGGACAGAACGTCAACAAGGTGTCGAGCGCGATCCATCTGCGCTTCGACATCCGCGCATCGTCGTTGCCGGAGATCGTGAAGGCGCGCCTGCTCGCGCTGTCCGACCAGCGCATCACGCGCGAGGGCGTGGTGGTGCTGAAGTCGCAGGAGCACCGCACCCAGGAGCGCAACCGCGAGGCGGCGCTCGCGCGCCTCGACGCGCTGATCGGCAGCGTCTGCGTGACGCCGCGCGCGCGGGTCGCGACGCGGCCGACGCGCGCCGCCAAGGAGCGTCGTCTCGACGCGAAGAGCCGGCGCGGGAACGTGAAGGCCGGGCGCGGCAGGATCGTCGAGTAAGGCGGCGCGTCGAGCCGGGCGGCCGCTTCGCGTGCGGGCCCGAACCCGGGATCGGCGGGCCGCGCCGGATCGGCGGCGCGCGCCGCCTCAACGCATGATCGTGCTCGCGCCGTCGAGCGCGAAATCCGCGCAGAACACGATGGTTTCGCCCTCGACCTCGATCGCGATGGCCGCCGTGTAGCAGTCGCGCCCGTCGGTCAGCGAGAAGTGCGGCCCCATCAGCGCGACCCGGCCCGGCGCGGCGAGCGCGCGCTGGAAGTACGGCCGGCGCGACCAATTGCTGTGGGTTTCCGGAAACAGCGGCGCGAGCCGGCCGTGGGCGGCGGCGGCGGCGATCGCGGGCGACGTCACGGACGGCGCGTGCTGCTCGCCGCTCGCATCCGCGATGAACACGCGGCGCGCGCTCGGCTCGGCCAGCACCTGCTGCGCGGCGGCGTGCAGGTCGCGGTCGCGCGCGTAGTGGGCGGCCGCCGCCCGCACCAGCCGTTCGAGCACGTCGAAGCACGGCTGCGCGCAGTGCGCGCGCGCCTGGCGTCGCGCGGCGAACTGCCGCCACGCGTCGTCGAGCAGGGCGGGCGCGCCCGCGCAGCCGCGCGCGATCGATGCGTCGGGCTGCCCGAAGTGGAAGCCCTGCACGAAGTCGACGTCGGCCTCCATCAGGATCTGCAGCGCCTCGTCGCTTTCGACGCCCTCCGCGAGCACCATCGTGCCCGACTGGTGCAGCATCGTGACCAGGTGGTGAATGATCCGGTGCGCGTCGTCGGCCCTCAGCGTGCGCTCGACCAGCGAGCGGTCGAGCTTCACGATGTCGGGCTTCATCTGCCAGATGCGGTCGAAGTTCGAGAATCCCGTGCCGAAGTCGTCGATCGCGACGAGGAAGTCGCGATGCTGGATCAGGTCGATCGTGCGGCCCAGCGCCTCCTCGTCGCGCGACGGCTGTTCGACCACTTCGAGCACGATGCGCGTGGGCGGCAGCTGGAAATGCGCGCACAGCGCCTCGATGAATTCGCGCTGCGCGCTGCCGGAATCGAGCACGAGCGGCAGGATGTTGAGGAACAGCCAGCCGACCGGGATCCCCTGCGCGGCGAAATTGGCGGTGTGCATGCAGCGCGTGAGCCGGTCGAGCACGACCGCCTCGCCGCGCGCGTGGGCGCGCGCGAAGAGCGCGCCGGGCGAGACCGGCCGGTCGGTGGCGTCGGTCGCGCGCACGAGCGCCTCGTAGCCGACCACGCGCCGATGGGTGATCGACAGCACCGGCTGGAACACGCTCGACAGCGTCGCGCCGTGATAGTCCGCGCACCAGCCGTCCGGGCCGCGCACCAGGAGCGGCAGCAGGCTGTCGAGCGGGAGAGGGCGGGCCGGCACGATGTCAGTGCGGCGCAAGGCGGCGGCGTGGCGGACGCGCGACGTCGGGAGAAACGAAGCGGGTCACGCTTGCCTCCGGCGGGTGGATTGCAGTCGAGTGTAGCGAAAGTCGACACGCTGCGCGTATCAGGGTAACTCCAGACTCAAGTCCGATGAATCGGGGTCGATGCGGGGGCGGGCGGATTTGCGCGGGCGCGAACGATGCGCGGATCGCGCGCATCGTTCGCCGGGGACCGGGTCAAATGAACGAAGGCAGGGTGGCGCTCAGGTCGAACGGCGCGCGCCGAGGCCCGGCACGCGCTTGATCACGCCGGTGGCGAGCGCGGTGCCGAGCAGCACGATCGCGCAGCCTTCGAGCATGCCGGGCGACACGCGTTCGTCGAGGAACAGCGCGCCCCACAGGATCCCGAAGATCGGGATCACGAAGGTGACGGTGATCGCGCGCGCCGGCCCGATATGCGTGATCAGGTAGAAGAAGATGAAATACGCGACGCCCGTGCAGGCGACGCCGAGGCAGGCGACCGCGCCCCACGCGCCGGCCGACACGGGGCCGGCGGGCCAGGTGGCGAGCGCGAACGGCGCGAGCAGCAGCGTGGCGCCGATCATGCTGCCGGTGGCGTTGATCAGCGGGTCGACGCCCGTCAGCTTGCGCTTCGTGTAGTTCGCGGCGATCCCGTACAGCAGCGTGGCGCCGAGCGCGGCGCCCGACGCGAGCAGGGTCGGGCCCGGCGCGGCGGCGTGCGCGCCGTGGGGCGCGAACACCTGGTCCCACACCAGCGCGAGCACGCCCGCGAAACCGATCGCGAGGCCGAGCGCGCGGGCGGCGGAGAGCTTGTCCTTGAGCCACAGGTAGGCGACGAGCGCGCCCCACAGCGGGGTGGTCGCGTTGATCACCGAGGTCACGCCCGCCGACAGCGTCAGTTCGGCGAACGCGAACAGGCAGAACGGCAGGGCGGAATTCAGCGCGCCGACCACGAACAAGGGGCCGGCGCGCTCGCGCAGCTGCGCGTAGAGCGCGCGCGGCGGATAGCGCGTGAGCGCGAGGCCGACGAGGAACAGCGCGCCGATCGCGACGCGCAGCAGCATTAGCGGCGCGACGCCGAAATCGGTCACGCCGATGCGGATGAACAGGAAGGACGCGCCCCACAGCGCGGCGAGCACGATCAACAGCGAGATGTTCTTGGCATTCATCGGAGGTATGGCGAGCGGTGGAGAGAAGAGGCGAGTGCATCTTACCTCCGCGCCTGCGCGCAACGTTTCACGCTGCGATGAAATGGCAAGAAAAGACGATGAGACCGCAACAATCGGAGTACGCGCCGGGCGTGCTCCGATTGACGGTCAGTGATGCCAGTAGCCGCGCCGGTAGCCGCCGCGATAGCCGAAGTTCAGCGACACCGACGGTCCCCACCAGCCCCACGCGGGCGCGTAGGCCGGGGCCGGGTAGTAGGTCGGATAGGCGGGATAGGCCGGATAGGCGGGGTACGCGTACGGGGTCTGCTCGGTTTGCACGGGCGCGGCCGCGTAGTAGCCCGTCGGGTAGTAGCCGTACGGGTAGTAGCAGCCGGCGAGCGCGAGGCTCGCGAGTGCGACCGTGGCGAAAGTCCTGATCATGATGATTCCCCGATGCGAGGGGCGCGGTGAGGCGTCGATGCGTTGGAGCTTAGCCGGGGGGCATATGAAAGGCTGTGTGAAACGGTAACGGATCATTTCGCCGGCGTGCGCCGGGCGAAGCGCGAACCGGGCGCGCGGCGGCGCGCCCGCCGCGTTTACTTGCCGACCTGGTTGCCGATCAGGCCGCCGGCGGCTGCGCCGCCGAGGGTCGACAGGGCGCTGCCGCCGAGCGCCGCGCCGGCGACGCCGCCGACGCCCGCGCCGATCGCGGTGTCGCGCTGACGGGTGGTCATGTTGTCGCAGGCCGACAGGCTCGCCATCGCGGCGACGATGAGCGCACAGGCTCCGATGCGTCGAATCGAGTTCATGATGCCGTCCTCATAGGATGGGAAGCAGGCGCGGCGACGCCGCGCCCATGCAGACCAATCTACGCGGCGCATCGAGAGGCTGCTGTAAGGACTTGTGAGCGTCTGTGGGTTTCGTAATCAAATGTTTCGTTTCGATCGGGCGTCGCGCATCCGACCCCGTGCGGCGCGGCGTCAGGCGTTGCACGCGAGCGGGTCGCGCGTGCGGCGCTGATTCCACAGCGCGGCGAGCAGCGCGACGCCGCCCGCGCCGAGCGCGACGCCGAAGCCCGCGCGCGTGCCGAAGCGGTCGACCACCTGGCCGGCGAGCGCCGCGCCGAGCGCGACGCCGGTGTTGAGTCCGGCCAGCAGCCAGGTGATGCCTTCGGTCAGGCGCGCGGCCGGGACCGCGCGTTCGATCAGCGACATCGCGACGATCACGGTCGGCGCGAAGAACAGGCCGGCGGCGAACACCATCGCCGCGAGGCTCGCGACGCCGGTCGCGAACGGCAGCGGCAGCGTCGCGGCCGCGGTGGCGAGCGCGCCGAGGCCGAGCAGGCGGGGCAGCGGCGTGGCGAGCCCGAGCGCGCCGAAGGCGAGGCCCGCCAGGCACGAGCCGGTCGCGTAGACCGACAGCACGAGGCTCGCCGAGGCCGGGCTGCCGGCCTGCCGCGCGAACGCGACGCTGGCGATGTCCACCGTGCCGGCAATGACGCCCATCGCGGTCATCAGCATGAGCAGCAGGCGCACGTCGCCGAGCCGCAGCAGGGAGCCGGCCGCGTGCGCGGCCGCATCGCGCGCGCCGGGCACGGGCTCGCTGCCGCGCTGCGCGGCCAGGGCCGCGACGCCGCCGACGAGCAGCGCGGCCGCCGCGAGCGGGCCGGCGGGCGCGGCGAGCGCGACGCACAGGCCCACCGACAGCGGCGGCGCGGCGATGTAGGTGATTTCATCGACGACGGTCTCGAACGAATACGCGCTGGCCAGCAACGCGGGGCGCTCGCGCAGCGCGGCGCTCCAGCGCGCGCGCACCATCGCGCCCATGCTCGGCATCGCGCCCGCGAGCGCCGCGCATGGGAACAGGGTCCACGCCGGCGCGCGCCAGGCGGCGCAGGCGACCAGCGCGACGAGGCCGCTCGCGCCGATGCCGGCCGCGAACGGCAGGACCCGGCGCTGACCGAAGCGGTCGACCTGCCGCGACGTGAACGGCGACAGCGCCGCATAGGCCAGCATGAAGGCGGCCGCCACCGCGCCCGCGAGACCGTAGCCGCGCCCCAGTTGCACGAGCATCGTGATGATCCCGATGCCGATCATCGGCAGCGCGAGGCGGGCGATCAGGCCGGCCGCGCAGAAGCCCCGCGCGCCGGGCGTCGCGAACAGTTCACGGTAGGGATTGGGCATCGTCGCGGGTTCCTCGTGGTCGGGCGGATTGTGCCCGCTGCGGGGCGCGTGGAATAATACGTACAGTGCGTATGAATAATGATCGTATATACCTACGCGCTGAATGTAAACAATCGCAGGCGCCGACGGACAGGAAGGAGAGCAGGCATGGTGCGACGAACCCGCGTCGAGATGGAGGCGACCCGCGCGACGCTGCTCGCGACGGCGCGTCGCGTGTTCGGCGAAGCGGGCTACGCCGAGGCGTCCATGGACGACCTGACGGCGCGCGCGGGCCTGACGCGCGGCGCGCTCTACCATCATTTCGGCGACAAGGCCGGGTTGCTCGCGGCGGTGGTCGAGCAGATCGACGCGGAATCGGATGCGCGGCTCGCGGCCGTCGAGGCGGCCGCGCAGGACGGCTGGCGCGGTTTCCGGGCGCGCTGCCATGCGTATCTGGAGATGGCGCTGGAGCCCGAGATCCAGCGCATCGTGCTGCGCGACGCGCGCGCGGCGCTCGGCGGCCCGACGCGGGATGCGCAGCGGCAATGCGTGGCGTCGCTGGAGCGCCGGGTGGCGGCGCTGATCGACGCGGGCTGCCTGGCGGGCGCGCCCGCGCCGGCCCTGGCGCGGCTCGTCCACGGCAGCCTGACCGAAGCGGCGCACTGGATCGCGGAAGGCGAGGGCGAGGCGGGCGCCGAGCGGCTCGCGGCCGCGCGCGTCGCGCTCGATCACCTGCTGGCGGGCCTGCGCGCGCGCCGCACTGACGCGACGACGTAAAAAAGCCCGCGCGAGGCGGGCTCTTGACCAGGCCGGAAAGCCGGACGCGCGGCTTACTGGCGGTGGTAGATCTCGGCGCCGCTCTTCACGAACTCGACCGCCTTCACTTCCATCCCCTTCTTCAGCGCATCGGTTTCGGACATGCCTTGCTGCGCGGCGAATTCGCGCACGTCCTGCGTGATCTTCATCGAGCAGAAGTGCGGGCCGCACATCGAGCAGAAGTGCGCGACCTTCGCCGAATCCTTCGGCAGCGTCTCGTCGTGGAATTCGCGCGCCTTGTCCGGATCGAGGCCGATGTTGAACTGGTCTTCCCAGCGGAACTCGAAGCGCGCCTTCGACAGCGCGTTGTCGCGCACCTGCGCGCCCGGATGGCCCTTGGCCAGGTCGGCCGCGTGCGCGGCGAGCTTGTACGTGATGATCCCTTCCTTCACGTCGTCCTTGTTCGGCAGCCCCAGGTGCTCCTTCGGCGTCACATAGCACAGCATCGCGGTGCCGAACCAGCCGATCATCGCCGCGCCGATGCCCGACGTGATGTGGTCGTAGCCCGGCGCGATGTCGGTCGTGAGCGGCCCGAGCGTGTAGAACGGCGCTTCCTTGCACCACTCGAGCTGCAGATCCATGTTTTCCTTGATCAACTGCATCGGCACGTGGCCCGGGCCTTCGATCATCACCTGCACGTCGTGCTTCCACGCGATCTGGGTCAGCTCGCCGAGCGTCTTCAGCTCGCCGAGCTGCGCTTCGTCGTTCGCGTCGTAGATCGAGCCGGGGCGCAGGCCGTCGCCGAGCGAGAAGCTCACGTCGTAGGCCTTCATGATTTCGCAGATCTCTTCGAAGTGCTCGTACAGGAAGCTTTCCTTGTGGTGCGCGAGGCACCACTTGGCCATGATCGAGCCGCCGCGCGACACGATGCCCGTCATGCGGTTCGCGGTCAGCGGCACGTATTGCAGGCGCACGCCCGCGTGGATCGTGAAGTAGTCGACGCCTTGCTCGGCCTGCTCGATCAGCGTGTCGCGGAAGATTTCCCAGGTCAGGTCCTCGGCCTTGCCGTTGACCTTTTCCAGCGCCTGGTAGATCGGCACCGTGCCGATCGGCACCGGGCTGTTGCGGATGATCCATTCACGGGTTTCGTGGATATGCTTGCCGGTCGACAGGTCCATCACCGTGTCGCCGCCCCAGCGGATCGCCCAGGTCATCTTGTCGACTTCCTCGCCGATCGACGACGTCACGGCCGAGTTGCCGATGTTCGCGTTGATCTTCACGAGGAAGTTGCGGCCGATGATCATCGGCTCCGATTCCGGGTGGTTGATGTTCGCCGGGATGATCGCGCGGCCGCGCGCGATTTCGTCGCGCACGAACTCCGGCGTGATCTCGGCGGGCGCGCCCGTGCCGTAGGCGGCGGCGCCGAACGCCTGGCCCGGATGCTGGCGGCCCATCATCGCGGCGAGCTTCGCGCCGTTCGGGCCGCTTGTCTTCAGGTTTTCCAGGTACTCGGCGCGGCGCTGGTTCTCGCGGATCGCGATGTATTCCATTTCCGGCGTGATGATGCCCTGGCGCGCGTAGTGCATCTGGGTGACGTTCTTGCCCGCCTTGGCGCGGCGCGGGTTGCGGTGCAGGCCCGGGAAGCGCAGCTCGGCCGTCTTCGGGTCCTGCGCGCGTTCGAGGCCGTATTCGCTCGTGAGGCCGTCGAGCGCCTCGGTGTCGCCGCGCGACTCGATCCAGCCCTGGCGCAGCGCGGGCAGGCCCGAGCGGATGTCGATCTTGGCGTCCGGATCGGTGTAGGGGCCGGAGGTGTCGTACACATAGATCGGCGGGTTCTTCTCGCCGCCGAAGCCGGTCGGGGTGTCGGCCTGGGTGATCTCGCGCATCGGCACGCGGATGTCCGGCTGCGAGCCCGCCACGTAGATCTTGCGCGAGTTCGGCAGCGGGGCAATGGCGGCGGCGTCGACGCGCGCATCGGCGGAAAGGAACTTGGGGTTGGCGTTCATGCGATCTCCTGTGTCGATCCGATCGAGCGCTGGGCGCTGGCTCGGGTGCAGGACCCGGGCCGGCGCTTCAGTACTTGCCCGGATCCCATGCAAAGCGAATGTGGGGCGCTAAGCAGGAGACGAGACTCGCGACGCGACGGGATTCATCTGAAGAACGACGGTGAAACCCGGACGCTTCCCTGCGCTGGCATTATCCAGATCAGGTTCAAAGGGTATTTCTCACCCGCCGCGCACCAAATGTCTGATCTGGCGCAAGGCAGGACCCCCGCGTTAGCAAGCGCACAAGATACACCGGGTCGGCGGCGGTTTCAACCGGGGACAGATCTTAAGTGCGGCGGCGGGGTGCGGCCGCGAAAATAATTTCATGGGCGGCTGTCAGATCGCGCGGTGTGCGCCGACCAATCGACTCCTCTAACAAGATGACGGAGTCATCCCATGAAACATTCCCTGTTGGCCGCCTGCCTCGCCGTGTTCGCGTTCTCTGCCGCAGGCGTCGCCTATGCGCAGAACGATGCGATGTCGAACGGCGCGATGGCGAAGGACGCCATGGCGAAAGACGCGATGTCCAAGGACGGCATGAAGAAGGACGCGATGTCCAAGGACGGTATGAAGAAGGATGCGATGTCCAAGGACGGTATGAAGAAGGATGCGATGTCGAAGGACGGCATGAAGAAGCCGATGAAGGACGACAAGATGAGCCCGATGTCGAACTGAGCGCCCGCGCGCTCCCCGCTTGGCCTTGGCCGTCCGCGCCCCCGCGCGGGCGGCGCTTTTTCGGGCCGGGGCGCGCGGGGCCGCCGTGACAGCCAGGAGGTCACGCGATGCATGTTTCCCATTCCCCCATGCGGCCGCCCGCGGCGCGCCGCGAACGCGTCGTCCACCCGGTCTGGGTGCGGGTCTGCCACTGGCTGAACGCGCTGGCGGCCGTCACGATGGTGCTGTCCGGCTGGCGCATCTACGACGCCTCGCCGATCTACGCCGGCTTCACGTTTCCGCACGGGCTCACGCTCGGCGGCTGGCTCGGCGGCGCGCTGCAATGGCATTTCGCCGCGATGTGGCTGCTGTTCCTCAACGGGCTCGGCTATCTCGCGCTGGGCGTCGCGACGGGACGCCTGCGCCGCAAGTTCTGGCCGCTGTCGCCGCGCGCCGTGCTGCGCGACGCGTGGGCCGCGCTGCGCGGACGGCTGTCGCACGACGATCTGTCGGTTTACAACGCGGTGCAGCGCGCCGCCTATGTCGCGGCGCTCGCGGATCTCACGCTGCTCGTGTTGTCCGGGCTCGTGATCTGGAAGTCGGTGCAGTTTCCGCTGCTGCGCGAGGCATTCGGCGGTTATGACCGCGCGCGCGTCGTGCATTTCTGGGCGATGGCGTTTCTCGTCGCGTTTTTCGTCGTGCACGTCGCGATGGCGCTGCTGGTGCCGCGCTCGCTCCTCGCGATGCTGCGCGGCCGTTGAAAGGAGTTCCGATCATGTCCATCCAGGACGACCCACCCGCGCGCAAGGCCGCGCCGCGGATCGATCGCGCCGCGCTCGAGATCGACGTGCGCAAGACGCTCGAACAACCGGCCCGTCGGCTGTTCGGCCGGCGCGTGCTGACGCTGGGCGGGCTCGCGATGCTGACCGGCTGCTCGCTGCAGGACGACGCGTCGGTCAACGATTTTCTCGACAAGGTGTCGCGCGCGAACGATCGCGTGCAGGCCTGGCTGTTCGGGCCCACGCGGCTCGCGCCGACCTACACCGAGGCCGATCTCACGCGGCCGTTTCCGTTCAACGCGTTCTACGGCATCGACGAGGTGCCGCGCGTCGATCCGGCCGGCTACCGCCTCATGCTGTCCGGGCGCGTGACCGGGCAGCGGGTGTGGACGCTGCCCGAGCTGTATGCCCTGCCGCACGCGGAGCAGATCACGCGCCATATCTGCGTGGAAGGGTGGAGCGCCATCGGCCGCTGGGGCGGCACGCCGTTCGGGGCGTTCCTGCGGCGCGCGGGCGCGGACCTGAACGCGAAGTACGTCGGGTTCAAGTGTGCGGACGACTACTACGAGAGCATCGACATGCCGACGGCGCTGCATCCGCAGACCCTGCTGGCGTTCGAGTACGACGGCGCGCGCCTGCCGGCCGAGTACGGCTTCCCGATGAAGCTGCGGATGCCGACCAAGCTCGGCTACAAGAATCCGAAGCACATCATGGAGATCTTCGTGACCGATGTCTTTCCGGGCGGGTATTGGGTCGATCAGGGCTACAACTGGTTCGGCGGCTCCTGAGGGGCGGCGTCGCCCGCGGCGGGCGGTGGATGTGGCGGCGGGGGCGGGGCGCATCCGCGCGTCGCCGGAGCCGGCCGGCGACCCGTGGGTCGCCGGCCGCCGCGACCCGCCGCGACCCGCCGCGACCCGCCGCGACCCGCCGCGACCCGCCGCGACCCGCCGCGACCCGCCGCGACCCGCCGCGACCCGCCGCGACCCGCCGCGACCCGCCGCGACCCGCCGCGACCCGCCGCGACCCGCCGCGACCCGCCGCGACCCGCCGCGACCCGACCGACCGACCGACCGACCGACCGACCCGACCGACCGACCGACCCGACCGACCGACCGACCGACCGACCGACCGACCCGACCGACCGACCGACCCGACCCGACCCGACCGACCCGACCGACCCGACCCGACCGACCCGACCGACCCGACCCGACCGACCCGACCGACCCGACCGACCCGACCGACCCGACCGACCCGACCGACCCGACCGACCCGACCGACCCGAACGACCCGAACGACCCGAACGACCCGAACGACCCGAACGACCCGAACGACCCGAACGACCCGAACGACCCGAACGACCCGAACGACCCGAACGACCCGAACGACCCGAACGACCCGACGGACGCTGCGCGCGTCCGTCGGGTCTCGCTTCGCCAAACTGCGACGCTGCTTGCCGCTGCCGCTGCCGCTGCCGCTGCCGCTGCCGCTGTCGCCGCCGCTGTCGCCGCGCCCGCGAATGTCGCGCCGAAACGTCAGCCCAGTCTGATTCGTCGCGTCCCGACATTCGTCTTACAGCCGTTCATGCATAATGCTGACGGTGCGCTCCACGGGGCGCACCGCGCAGTTCAGATCCATTCGAACCTACCGACATCCCCGGTTCCCTATCGTCGCCGCACGTTCCGACATGCCGTTCCGCCCGCTCTCGCCCGCCTTCGCCGCGCGCTCGCCGCTCCCTGGATTCCCGCCTTCCGCCGGCCCCGGCGCACGCCCCGCGCCGCGAGACTGACCGATGACCCCGTTCGACCGCTTGCTCGCCTTTCTCGGGCGGCACCCGATCCGCCTGCCGCAAAGCCGCGGGGGCCGCATCGCGCTGGCGCTCGGGTTCATCTACATCGTGTGGGGCTCGACCTATCTCGCGGTGCACGTCGCGCTCGGGTCGTTTCCGCCTTTGCTGATGTCCGGGCTGCGCAACCTGCTGGCCGGGACCGGCCTGTTCGTGTTCGCGATGCGCCGCCGGCCGGCCCGGCCGACGCTCGTCGAGATCCGCAACGCGGCGCTCGTCGGCACGATGCTCGTCGCGCTGTCGTCGGGCCTGATCGCGCTCGGCATGCGCACGGTCAGCAGCGGCTCGGCGGCCGTGATGGTCGCCACCGTGCCGCTGTTCGCGACCGTGATCGCGGCGGTCGCGGGCCGCCCGATCTCGAAGGGCGAGTGGGTGGCCGTCGCGCTCGGCATGGTCGGCATCGTCGTGCTGAATTCGGGCGGGCCGTCCACGCCCGGCTCGACCCTCGGCAGCATCACCGTGCTCGCGGGCGCGCTGTTCTGGGCCGGCGGCGCGCATCTGGCCGCGCGCCTCAAGCTGCCGTCCGACCTGTTCCTGTCGACCGCGCTGCAGATCGGCCTCGGCGGGCTCGTGTCGACGCTCGTCGCGTGGTTCCTCGGCGAGCGCATCGAGCACCTGGCTTTCACGGCGACCGTCGCGTTCATCTACCTGATGGTGGCGGGCACGATGGCGGCTTACGTCGCCTACGGCTACCTGATCCGCCACACGAGCCCGATCATCTCGAGCAGCTGCATGTACGTGAATCCCGTCGTGGCGGTCGCGCTCGGCGCGCTGCTGCTCGGCGAGCCGGTCACGACGGCGACCGTCGTCGCGACGCTCGCGATCCTCGGCAGCGTCGGGCTGTCGTTCGTGTTCGACCCCGCGCGCAAGCAGGTCTAGGCGCCGCGGCGCTCGTCGGGCAGGTAAAAAAGCCCGTTCCACTGCGCGGTGGAACGGGTTTTTTGCATCGGGCCGCAGCGCGCGGTCAGCCGCGCCGGCCGCGCGCGTGGATCAGCGCGGCGAGCAGCGAGAAGCCGAGGCCGACCGCGCAGACGCCGGTCCAGCCCGCGACGCGCCAGGCGATCACGCCCGCCGACGAGCCGAGCGCGCCGCCGATGAAGTAGCAGACCATGTACACGGTGTTCACGCGGCTGCGCGCTTCGGGCTTGAGCGCGTAGATGCGCGACTGGTTGGAGATCTGCGCGGCCTGGACGCCGACGTCGAGCACGATCACGCCGATCACGAGCCCGACGAGGCTCGCGCCCGACACCGCGAAGATCAGGTAGGACAGCGCGAGCAGCGCGATCGCGAGCGTGATGATCGCGCGCGGGCCGCGCTTGTCGGCGATGCGGCCCGCGTAGGGCGCGGCGAGCGCACCCGCCGCGCCGACCACGCCGAACAGGCCCGCGACCTGCGGCCCGTAGTGGAACGGCGCGCCGGCAAGCAGCAGCGTGAGGGCCGGCCAGAACGCGCTGAACGCGGCGAACACCGCCGCGCCGGTGGCCGAGGCCTCGCGCAGCCCGCGCAGCTCGGTCGTGAGATGCCACATCGACGCGAGCAGCTTGCCGTACGGCAGCATCGAGGTGGGGGCGCTGCGCGGCAGCCGCGCGACGATCACGGCGGCGAGCACGACGAGCGCGCCCACCGACGCGCCGAACACCGCGCGCCAGCCGAAATACTCGGCGACGAAGCCGGCGGCGGTGCGCGCGAGCAGGATGCCGAGCAGCAGGCCGCTCATCACGGTGCCGACCGCCTGGCCGCGCGCGTTCGCCGGCGCGATCTCGGCCGCGAACGGCACGGCCTGCTGCGCGATGGTCGCGAGCACGCCGATCGCGAGGCTCGCGAGCACGAGCACCGGCAGCGTCGGCGCGGCGGCCGCGGCGAGCAGCGCGAGCGACAGCCCGACGAGCTGCAGCAGGATCAAGCGACGCCGGTCGAAGCGGTCGCCGAGCGGTGCGAGCAGCAGCATGCCGGCCGCGTAGCCGAGCTGGGTCGCGGTCGGCACAGCGCCGATCCACGATGCGCCGTCGGGAAACGAGGCGCGGAAGCTGTCGAGCAGCGGCTGGTTGAAGTAGATGTTGGCGACCGAGACGCCCGCGATGGTCGCGAGCAGCAGCAACAGGCCGCGCGAATAGTGCTGCGACGCAGGCTGGGCTGTGGGGGCGGGAGCGGATGAAGCGGACATGATCGTTGAACCAGGGGGCGAATCGAGGCGCGTGGCGCGGCGGAGCTGCCCGGCGCGCCGGGCAGCTGACGATCATACCGGAGCGCCGGCCGGTCTGCCGACGTCGGCGCGTTCAACCGCTTGAGTGCCAGACCGCCAGACCGCCAGACCGCCAGACCGTCTAACGGACTAACGGACTAACGGACTAACGGACTAACGGACTAACGGCTCATCGGCTCATCGGCTCATCGGCTCATCGGCTCAACCGCCCAACCGCCCAACCGCCCAACCGCTCAACCGGCCAACCGCTCAACCGCTCAACCGCTCAACCGCTCAACCGCTCAACCGCTCAACCGCTCAACCGCCCAACCACTCAATCGATCAAATCGCCGTCCGGCTCGAAGAACGGATAGGGGCCGTCGCCCGCATCGACGTACACGTGATGCGAGGTCAGGCCGGCCTCGGGCGTGTAGCGATGCACGGCGAACGCGGGCGCCTCCATCGAGAACGACGAGGGCGCGTCGTCGCGCAGGTCGAACGTGACCTGATGCGCGGGCGCCGGCACGGCCGCCGCGATCGTGCCGCCGAAGCGCGTGTACATCGCGCGGTGCACGTGGCCGCACAGCACCCGCTCGACGTTCGGATGCGCGCGCAGCAGCGTATCGAGCCGCGCGGCGGCGTCGGGGGCGAGGCGCATCGCGTCCATGTGGTCGATCCCCGAGACGAACGGCGGGTGATGCAGCGCGACCACGACCGGCCGGTCGCGCGCGGCGTCGAGCTGCCCGGCGAGCCACGCGAGGCGCGCCTCGCACAGCGTGCCGCCGCTCGTGCCGGGAATCTGCGAATCGAGCGCGAGCACGCGCAGCGGCCCGAGGTCGAGCGCGTACTGCACGAACTCGCCGTGCTGCAGTTCGTCGCGTTCCGCGAACACGCGTCGCAGCGCCGCGCGCTCGTCGTGATTGCCGACCAGCAGGTAGTAGGGGATTTCCAGCGGCGCGAGCAGCGCCTTCAGGTGCCGGTATTCCTCTTCATGGCCGAAATCGGTCAGGTCGCCGGTGACGAGCACCGCGTCCGGACGCGGCGCGAGCGCGTTCAGGCGCGCGACGCAGCGCGCGACATGCGCGGCGGTGTCGACGCGCTGGTACGCGAGCGCGCCGGGTCGCTTGATGTGGAGGTCGCTGATGTGGGCGAGCAGCATGTCGTGTCCTTGCCGGTGGGGGCGTCAGTCGAGTGTGATCAGGCCGGCCGCGTCGATCGCGAGGCCGACCGCGGTGCCGCGGGCCAGCTCGATGCGGCCGGGCACGTCGACCACGAGCGGATCCGGGGCCGCCTGCTCGATGGTAAGGCGAGTCCGGTCGCCGAGGAAAGCGCAGCCGGCGATCGCGCCGCGCAGCGCGGCGTGCGCCGGGTCGGCGAGGCGCGCGTCCTCGGGGCGGAAGAACACCTCGTCGGCCGGACGTTCGAGCGCGAGCGCGCCGCCCTCGGTCACGAGCGCGCCGTCGCGCCACGCGCCGGCCACGCGGTTCAGCGTGCCGATGAACTGCGCGACCGTGCGGTTCGCGGGCCGGTAGTAGATGTCGCGCGGCGTGCCGACCTGCTCGATGCGGCCGGCGCTCATCACGACGATCCGGTCGCCGAGCGCCATCGCCTCGGCCTGGTCGTGCGTCACGTAGACCGTGGTCACGCCCAGCTCGCGCAGCAGCGCGTCCATGTCGCGGCGCAGCGCGTCGCGCAGCTTCGCGTCGAGGGCGGTCAGCGGCTCGTCGAGCAGCAGCACGCGCGGCTCCACCGCGAGCGCGCGGGCGAGCGCGACGCGCTGCCGCTGGCCGCCCGACAACTGGTCGATCGATTTGTCCGCGTGCGCGTCGAGCCGCATCATCGCGAGCAGCGCATCGACGCGGCGGCGCAGCGCGGCGGCGTCAGTGCGGCGGATCCGCAGGCCGTAGCCGACATTGCCGCGCACCGACAGGTTCGGGAACAGCGCGTAGTTCTGGAACACCATGCCGACCTGGCGGCGCTCGATTGGCAGCGTGGTCACGTCGTCGTCGCCGAAGCGGATCGCGCCGCCCGCGTCGGGCGTGTCGAGCCCGGCGAGCAGGCGCAGCGTGGTGGTCTTGCCGCAGCCGGACGGGCCGAGCAGCACGAGCGTCTCGCCCGCGCCGATCGACAGGTCGAGCGGTTCGAGCACGCGCACGCCGCGGAAGGTCTTCGCGCAGCGCGTGATGGCGATGGGTACGGAATCGAGTTTCATCGGGGAGCGGGAACGGGAGCGGACGGACGGGACGTCAAGCGCGCCGCCGGGCGCGCCGCCGCGCGCCGGACGGATCGACGCCGAGCCACTGCATCGCGATCAGCAGCGGCAGCGTCATCAGCAGGAACAGGATCGTATAGGCGCTGCCGACTTCGAGGCGCAGCGACGCATAGGTGTCGGCGAGCCCGACCGGCAGCGTCTTGGTGTCGGGCGTGTGCAGCATCCAGGTCAGGTTGAATTCGCCGATCGACAGCGTGAGCACTGTCAGCGCGCCCGCGACGATGCCGGGCAGCAGGTTGGGCAGCACGATCGTCGCGAAGCGCGTCGCGAACGAGGCGCCGAGGCTCGCCGCGCCTTCTTCGAGCGTGCGCAGGTCGGCGCCCGCGGCGACGGCCGCGACCGAGCGCACCATGAACGGCAGCGTGAACACGACGTGGCCGGCGACGATGAACCACGCGCTCAGGCGAAACGCGGTCCAGCCGCCGTAGACCACCAGCAGCGCGAGCGCCGAGGCGAGGCCGGGCAGCGCGACGGGCAGCACCAGCAGCTCCTCGACCACGCGCGCGGCGCGGCCGCGGCTGCGCGCGAGCGCATAGCCGGCGGGCACGCCGACCAGCAGCGTGACCGCGAGCGTGGCGAGCGCGATGCCGAGCGAGAGGAACACCGAGTCGTGATACTGGGCCCAGACCTGCGCGAGCCAGCGCAGTGTCAGGCCGCTCGACAGCCCGCGGAAGTAGTTGACGGTCAGCCCGGCGAGCACCGACATCACGACCGGGATGATCATGAAGGCGGCGAGCAGCAGCGTGACGGCCCACTGGAGCGCGGCGAGCCAGGCGGTCGACGCGCCGGCGCGGCGGCGTGCGGGCCGGCGCGCGGACCGGGCGGGCGAGGCGGAGGCGGGGGAGGCGTGCATCGGGCGATCCTCAGGCGGCGGCCACGGCCTGACCGCTGAAATGACGGGCGAGCGCGAGCGCCGCCCAGGTGACGACGCCGAGCACGATCGACAGCCCGGCCGCCGTCGCGACGTTCGCGTTCAGCGTGAACTCGGTGTAGATCGCCATCGGCAGCACGTTGAGGTCGGTCGCGAGCGTGAACGCGGTGCCGAACGCGCCCATCGAGGTCGCGAAGCAGATCGCGCCCGCCGCGACGAGGCCGGGCGCGAGCGCGGGCAGCACGATGTCGAGCAGGATCCGCCACGGCGATGCGCCGAGCGAGCGCGCGGCCTCTTCGAGCGAGGCGTCGAGCTTCGACGCCGCCGCGATCACCGTGACGATCACGCGCGGAATCGAGAAGTACAGGTAGCCGACGAACAGGCCCGCGACCGAATAGGCGAACACCCACTTGTCGCCGGTGAGGCGCGCCGTGAGCAGGCCGATCAGGCCCTGGCGGCCCGCGAGCATGATCACCATGAAGCCGACCACGACCCCGGGAAACGCGAGCGGGAAGGTCAGCAGCGCGATCAGCACGCGCTTGCCGGCGAATTCCCGGCGCGCGAGCAGCAGGCCCGCGAGCGTCGACAGCACGAGCGTGACGAGCGTGACGGCCGCCGACAGCGCGACCGTCGCGCCGAGGCTCGACATGTAGCGCGGATTCGACAGCAGCGCGGCGTAGGTGTCGACGAACGCGCCGTTCGCGGACACCTGCGCGAGCGCGGCCATCGGCAGCAGCCAGAACGCGGCGAACACCGCGAGCGCCGGCGCGACGAGCGCGACGCGCCAGCGCGCCGGAAAGGTGAGGTCGGAGCGGCTCATCGGGCGGCCGTCACTGCATGGTCTGCAGATAGCGCAGGCCGAACGCCTGCTGGCCCGCCGCCATCTTGCCGAAGTCGACCGTCTTCGCGCGCGCGTATTCGCTCGCGGGCAGGAACTTCGCGGCCAGCTCGGGGCTGACGGCCTGCGCGCGCACCGGCCGCAGATAGGCGTTCGCCCACAGCCGCTGGCCTTCGTCGGACAGCACGAAATCGAGCACCTTCCTGCCGTTCGCCTCGTGCGGCGCGCCCTTGACGAGGCTCATCACGTATGGCACCGCGATCGTGCCTTCCTTCGGGATCACGAACTCGACGTTCGCCTGGTCCTTGTATTTCGCGCGGTAGGCGTCGAAGTCGTAGTCGAGCAGGATCGGGATCTCGCCGGACAGCACGCGCGCGTACGCGGTCTGCTTCGGCACGATCGGCTGGTTCGCCTTCAGCTTGCGGAACCAGTCGAGCGCCGGCGCGAAATTGTCGAGCGTGCCGCCGAGCGCCTGGTTGACCGCGACCGCGCCCGCGTAGCCGACGAACGCGCTCGACGGATCGAGGTAGCCGACCATCCCCTTGTATTCGGGCTTGAGCAGGTCCGCCCAACTGCGCGGCACGGGCTTGCCGTCGAGCGCGTCCTTGTTGACGAAGAAGCCGAGCGTGCCCGAGTGGATCGTGAACCAGTAGCCCTGCGGATCCTTCAGGTTCGCGGGGATGTCGTTCCAGTGCGCGGGCTTGTACGGCGCGATCACGCCCTTGTCCTTCGCCTGATAGGCGGACGACACGCCGAGGTACACGACGTCGGCGACGGGGCTCTTCTGTTCGGCGATCAGCTGCGCGATCGACTGGCCGGAGTTCTTGTTGTCGAACGGCACGCGGATGCCGGTCTTGTCCTTGATCGCGGCGATCTGCGCGGCCCAGTCCGCCCATTCGGGCGGGCAGTTGTAGCAGATCGCGGTTTCGTCCGCGTAGGCGGCCGGCGCGAGCGACACGAGCGCGGCGGCGCACACGAGCGGCGCGACGAACAGGCCGCGGACGGCGGCGAAGAGGCGCGAGCGGGAGGCGGGGCGGTGGTTCACGAGCAGGGTCTCCTGGAGAGGCGGGGCGGTGCGGGTCAGGCGGGACGGGGTTCGGCGCGCGCGCCGAGCCGGGGCGATGCGATCGACGCGCCGTCGCGCACGGTGTGCGGCAGCGTGAGCGCCGCGCGCGGGTGCTGGATGCCGCTGATCCGTTCGACGAGGCGCTGCCACGCGGCGCGGCCGATCTCGCGATTCGGGGTGGCGACGCTCGCGAGCGGCGGCGCGAGCAGCTCGCCGATCGCGAGGCCGTCGAAGCCGAGCACCGAGACGTCGTCCGGCACGCTGAAGCGCGCGGCGCGCAGGCCGCGCATCACCACCATCGCGAGCAGATCGTTGCTGCAGAAGATCGCGGTCGGCCGCGTCGCGCGCGCGGTCAGGTGCGCGAGCACAGCGGCCGGCAGCGCGGGCGCGTTGAAGTCGACTTCGAGCGCGGGCAGCGGTTCGAGCCCGCCGTCCTCGAGCGCCTGCGCGTAACCGCGATGACGCAGCCGAGCGCGGTCCGAGGCCGCGAGCGCTCCCGCCAGCATCAGCACGCGCCGGTGGCCGCGCGCGATCAACAGGCTGACGCCGTCGTAGGCGGCCTGCCGGTTGTCGACGGCGACCGACGGGCGGCGCAGCGTGTCGTTGTGCATCAGCACGTAGAGCGGCCCGTCGTGGTCGAGGGCGTCGAGGAGCGGATGGGCGTCCGCGTCGGCGACCGTCAGGATCAGGCCCTCGACGCGTTGCGCGCGCAGCGTTTCGATCGCGTGGCGCTCGCGCGCGGCGTCGTACTCGGTGGTCATCACGATCAGCTTGAAGCCCGCGAGCGAGGCCAGCTCGTCGATGCCTTGCAGGCATTCGGCGAACACCGGGTTCGCGAGCGTCGGCAACACCACGCCGACGAGCTGGGTGCGCTCGCTGCGAAGCTGGCGCCCCAGCGGGTTGGGGCGGTAGTGCAGCGTCTCGATCGCGGCGCGGATCGACGCGAGCGTCGAGGGGCCGACGGTGTGCGGCGCGTTCAACGCGCGCGAGACGGTGGCGATCGAGAAACCCGAGAGGGCGGCGACATCCCTGATGGTCGACGGCATGGTGCGTAGCGTGGATGTAAACGTTTTCGTCGAGGCGGATTATCGGCAGCGACTGTGAAGTTTCGATGACGCGGCGGGCCGGTATCCGTGTGTCTCGGAGGCCGGTGCGGATACGCCGCGCGGCCCGGGCGGACATGTTCTGGATACGTGTGCCGGTTCCAATCAAGCGAGGCGGCCGACGCGCTCGCGCGGCCGCGCCCGGGCGGGCGCGAACCACCCAGATTCGATATGACCCGCATGCGCGCCGCGCTCCTGACGATGGCGACGGCCGAACCGGCGGCGGTCGGCGCGGCGTCGCCGATCCATGGTGTGACGATCCGGACGGCTGTCGCCGATGGACGCTGATCGCGCCCGCCGAGGAAGCCGCGCCGCTCGACGAACTGCGCGTCGTGCTCGGCAATCCGACGGCGGTGCGCGCGGTCGAGCGTGCGACCGCGCCGTTTCCGGACGGGACGGTGCCGGTCAAGCGCGCATGGAAGGGCGCACCGCCGAAGGGCGCGCCGAGCGCCACGGTGCCCGGGGCCGCGACGACCGTGCAGGTGAGGGTCAAGGACGCGCAGCGCTGCGCGGCGACGGGCGGCTGGTGCGTCGACGACCCGCTCGACGGGCCGATGATGAAGGCGTGTCGCACCGAGCAGGGGGCGGACGTCGCGTTCTCGACCTTCCGCGTGCGGATCGGCGGCATCTTCGACCCGGCCGGCGTGAGGCGGGGGCGCTCTCCACCCGGCGGGCCCGAGGACGCGGGACGGAGCGGCGCGCGCCGCTCCGTCGACGCCGCGGCTTACCAGCGCGAGCGTTCCGCGAAGAACCCCGGGATGTCGACGACGCGCCCCGCGCGCCGCGCCGCCGCATGCACGTGCTGGCCGACCGCCAGATCCAGGATGCCCATGCCGAACGGCGAGTAGATCACGGGCCGCGCCGGATCGACGCGGAACGCGCCCTGGACCGCGCCGGCGATCGTGCCGGTGATGAAGCGCCGGTGGCCGACCTGCTGTTCGGCGAGGTGCGGGGACGTGTCGGCCTGCAGGCAGTGGTCGACGTCGTCCACGACGTTGTCGGCGGCGAGGATGACTTCGGGCGCGAGATCGCGCAGCGAGATGTTCAGCACGACGGGCGCATGCGCGAACCAGCCGGGATCGAGCACGTGGGGGCGCGGCGCGGTCGTGGCGAATATCACCACGTCGCTGTCGCGTATCAGCGTCTCGATCGAGGACGACGGCTCGGGCGCGGCGACCGGGCCGACATGATCGAGCAGACGCCGCGCGTCGTCCCGATTGAGGTCGAACGCGGCGATGACGGCGGGCCGGGCGCCTTGCGCGAGGATCATGTCGACGATGTAGCGCGCGATCACGCCGCAGCCGATCACGCCGATGCGCGGCTGCGCCGGCAGCCGGCCCGCGCCGAGCTCCCGCAGCCCGAGCGCCGCCGACGCGGCGGTGCGCGCCGCGCTGATCGTGGACGCCTCCATCACGCACAGCGGGTAGCCGGTGTCGCGGCGATTCAGCACGAGCAGCGCGGACGCGCGCGGCATCGACCGCTCGACGTTTTCGGGCCAGCTCGCGATCCATTTGATGCCGGCGAGCCCGACATCGGGACCGAGATCGGCCGGCAGCGCGATGATCCGGTCGCGCGGGCGATCCGCGAAGCGCAGGAAATGGCTCGGCGGGTTGTGCGCGACGCCGAGCGCATGCGCGAGATAGGCGTCGCGCACGATGTCGACCAGTTCCGGAAAGGACGCGGCGACGATCTCGCGCACCGTGTCGCCGGCGATGACGGAGAACGCGAACGGGTCCGCGGCGGGATCGCCGCCGGCCCGCGACGCGGCGCGTTCGCGCGTGAGAAGGTCAGCCATGGTGGCGCTCCCAGAGAAGAGGGGCGGCGGAAATCGTCCTGCCGCAGCGTTCGAGCAGGCCGGCGAAGCGCGACTCGACCCAGGTGTTGTCGTAGATCGTGTCGACGTAGCGGTCGCCGAGATCGGGCGAGACGGCCACGACGACGGCGTCGGGCGGGATGCATTCCGCGTAGCGCGCAACGGCCGTGAGCACCGTGCCCGTCGAGCCGCCGACCAGCAGGCCCTGCGCGGCGAGCCGGCGGCACATCACGATCGTGTCCGCTTCCTCGATCATCTCGAGGGCGTCCATCGTGCAATCGTCGGCGATCGGCGGGCGGCAGCTCGTGCCGAGTCCCGCGATGTAGCGCCGGCCCGACGGCAGGCCGAAGGTCACGGAACCGACCGAATCCACCGCGATCAGCTTCGTCGCCGGCGAATACTGCCGCGCGTAGTGCGAGATGCCGCCGAGCGTGCCGGTCGTGCCCGCGCCGACGAACAGGAAATCGATGCGCGGAAAGGCCGAGAAGATCTCGGGGCCGGTGAAGCGCAGATGCGCGCCCGCGTTGTCGGCGTTGGCGTACTGGTTGAGCCACACGAGCCCGGCATCCTCCTCCAGCCGCTGCCGGATGTACGCGATGCGCGTGCCGAGGTAACCGCCGTTCGCGTCGTGCTTCTCCACGATCACGACTTCCGCGCCGAACGCGAGCATCAGCTTGTGGGTCTGCGGAGACAGATTCGGATCGCTCACACAGGTGAAGCGATAGCCGCGCTCGGCGGCGATCATGCTGAGCGCAAGCCCGAGATTGCCGGACGAACTTTCGATGAAGCGCTGGTCCCGATGCGCGTGGCCGCGCGCCTCGTGTTGATCGAGCATATGGCGCGCGGTCTTGGTCTTGATCGAACCGCCCGAGGTGAACCCCTCGATTTTCAAATGCACGGTTCCCTTCGGAACGATGCCGCGAAGACGGATGAAGGCATCCCCGACCATCAGCTCGCTCGGCTTGTCAGCAAACATTCGATAACTCCCCAATTAAGAGAATCGATTCGATAGGCATGCAAATTAATTAACCGATGAATTGTTTCGTATCGGAAGGAATGTTTGATTCGGTGGATTTCTGGTTGGTATTTGATTGGAATTTTATTTATCGAAAAGAAATTGATAAAAATCATACGAATAGGATTTCCATTCCGGCACTAAACAGTACTATACGCAACCGAAGAGTCAAGCAATCGGCGGAATGTGGTCATAGCCGTGCTTCGGCATGGAAGCGGCTTTCGGCGTGCCGAAAGCACATGCAAAGCCGGATATCGTTGCGAGGCGATGAACGATCCTCGCGCGTTATTATGAGTGGTTATTTGTGTCGTTTTCGGGTCCGATTAAATATCAAATTAAAGAGTTGCATAAAATTTCGTGCGTACTATATATAAGCATCGATTTACGTGCGCCGATAAAGGAGGCCGAATCATGTCTGATGGGGAAGATAAAACGGGCGAGAATGCCGCCAGCCGTCGCGAATTGCCGGATGGCGGCACCGGGACGCCCGGGCCGTACAACGGCAACGGGACGGCGATACCGGTCTCCGCCGCGCACGTGACGCTTCCCAGCAGCAGCGGGGCGCCGTCGATCGCCGATGCGATCGCCACGGCGTACCGCGACCTGTACGACAAGCTCGCCACCGCGTGGCATTCGGTGGAGATTCGACAGGCCATCGCGGAAGCCGACTACGAACTGCAACAAAAGCTCGCGGCGCTGTCCTCGCCGGGGCAGACGCTCGAACGTTGCGAGCTGGTCGCCGACTACCTGCGTACGGTGCGCACGCTCGGCGCGCCCGAGCGCCAGCAGGCAAAGATCGCGTTTGCGTATTCGCGCTATCTCGACGAAGTGAAGGTCATCTGGTCGCGGCACGACATTCACGACATCGATCCCCGCCAGCTCTCCGCGTTCGGCGAGAGCATCGCGTGGGCCGGCTATTACGCCAGCCTGCGTCCCTGACTATTTCGCAATCATCCGGCCCGGGCGCATCGCGCCCAGGCCGTTTCGCCGGAGCGGTGACTCGACGATGACGGATCTCCAGGATGTCTTTGCGGCGGGCGGCGCGCGGCCGGCGACGCTCACGAGTGAACAACGCCAGGCGCTGGAACAGCGGTTGATGGAGCGAGGCGGCGAAGCGCGGGGCGCGATTCCCCGCCGCGGCGGGACGGATGCCGCGCCGCTGTCGTTCGCGCAGGAGCGGCTGTGGTTCTTCGATCAATTGCATCCGGGCAGCGCGCTGTACAACGTGCCGTTCGCGCTGCGGGTCCACTCGGCGGTGCGGGTGGCCGTGCTGGAGCAGACGCTGAACGAGATCGTGCGACGTCACGAGACGCTGCGCACGCGCTTCGAGGCGCATGGCGGCAAACCCGTGCAGCGTATCGTGGAAGCGGCGTCCGCGCCGGTCGCGGTGAGTGATCTGCGCGGGCTGCCGGCCGGCGAGCGGGAGGCGGCGGCGCAAGCGATCGCGGCGCAGGAGGCGGAGCGGCCGTTCGATCTCGGCCGCGCGCCGCTCGTGCGGGCGCGCCTGGTGCGGCTGGGCGAGGCAGACCATCTGATTCTGCTGACGCTTCATCACATCGTGTCGGACGGCTGGTCGATGCACGTGCTGCACCGTGAGTTGGGCGCGCTGTACACGGCGTTCGATGCGGGCCTGCCGTCGCCGCTGCGGCCGCCGTCGATCCAGTACGCGGATTTCGCGGTGTGGCAGCGGGACTGGCTGCAGGGCGAGACGCTCGCGGCGCAACTGGACTACTGGCGCGGGCAGCTGGCGGGCGCGCCGGCGGTGCTCGCGCTGCCGACGGACCGGCCGCGCCCCGCGGTGCAGCGCTATCGCGGCGGGCTGCTGCCGTTCGTGATCGACCGCGAGACGACGGCCGCGCTGCGCGCGCTCGCGCAGGCCGAGGGGGCCACGCTGTTCATGGTGCTGCTCGGCGCGTTCGCGCTCCTGCTCGCGCGGATCAGCGGCCAGCCGGACATCGTGACCGGCACGCCGATCGCGAACCGCACGCGCGAGGAAACGGAGGACCTGATCGGCTTCTTCGTGAACACGCTGGTGTTGCGCACGCGAATCGACGGGAACGCGTCGTTCCGCGCGCTGCTCGCAGATGTGCGGGAAACCACGCTCGCCGCGTACGCGCATCAGGATCTGCCGTTCGAGCGGCTGGTCGAGGAATTGCAGCCCGAGCGCAGTCTCGCGTACAACCCGCTGTTCCAGGTGCTGTTCGCGTTGCAGACCGACGGCGAAACGCGCGCCGGCTCGGGAACGGCGTCCGCGCAGCCCGTCGAACCGGCGGTGCCGCGCAACGGGATGGCGCGCTTCGATCTGTCGCTCGCGATCACGGACCAGGGCGCGGGGCTCGGCGGCGTGTTCGAGTTCAGCCGCGACCTGTTCGACGATGCGACCGTCGCCGGGCTGGCCGGCCAATTGCAGATCCTGCTGGCGGCGCTCGTGCGGCAGCCGGATCTGGCGGTCCGACGGCTGCCGTTGCTGTCGCCGGCGCAGCGGCACGCGCTGCTGTACGACTGGAACGGCCCGCGTCATCCCTATGATCCCGACCTGTCGGCGCCCGATCTGATCGCGTACCTGGCCGGGACGCTCCCGGAGCGCCCGGCGGTCGAGGCGCCCGACGGTCGGCTCAGCTATCGCGAACTGATGCGGCGCGCGCAGGGCGTCGCCGCGGCGTTGGTCGCGCGCGGCATCGGCGCGGAGGACCGGGTCGGCGTCTGTCTGCGTCCGTCCGCGGCGCTCGCGGTCGCGTTCCTCGGCGTCCTGCAGGCGGGCGCGGCGTACGTGCCGCTCGACCCCGCGTTGCCGTGCCGGCGGCTCGCGCACATCGCGCGGGAAGCGTCGCTGCGCGTCGTGCTCGGCGATCCGGGCGACGGGCACGACTGGGTGCCCGGAGACATCACGCTCGTCGACGTCGCGCAGGCGGCGTTCACGAGCGCGCCGTTCGTCTACCGGCCGCGGCTCGCGCCGGCGCAGTGCGCGTACGTGATCTTCACGTCCGGCTCGACCGGCGAGCCGAAGGGCGTTGCCGTGACGCACCAGGGGCTCGCGCGCGTCGCGTTCGGCCAGCGCGCGCTGTTTCGGCTCACGCCGGCCGATCGGGTGCTGCATTTCGCCGCGATCGGCTTCGACGCGTCGATCTTCGAAATGCTGCTCGCGTGGACGGCGGGCGCCTGCCTGCATTTCGCGCCGGCCGACGCACGCGCCCCCGGCGCGCCGCTCGCCGCGCTGCTGCGCGCGCAACGCATCACGGCCGCCGTGTTGCCGCCGGCGGCGTGCGCGATCACGCCCGACGCCGGGCTGCCCGACCTGGCGTTGCTCATGATGGTGGGCGAGGCTGTCGAGCCCGCCGTCGCGGTGCGCTGGGCCGCCGGACGGCGCTTCATCAACGGCTACGGGCCGAGCGAGACCGCGATCTGGGCGGCGACGGGCGGCTACGATCCGGCCACCGGCCGGGTGCCGATCGGCCGGCCGTGCATCAACACCCGGCTCTACGTGCTCGACCCGCATGGCGAACCGACGCCGCCGGGCGTCGCCGGCGAGCTGTACATCGGCGGTGACGGACTGGCGCGCGGCTACCTCGGGCGGCCCGATCTGACCGCCGCGCGTTTCGTGCCCGATCCGTTCTCAGGCGAACCGGGCGCGCGTCTGTACCGATCCGGCGATCTCGTGCGCCTGCGCGCGGACGGCATGCTCGATTTTCTCGGGCGGACCGACGAGCAGGTCAAGATCCGCGGCTTCCGCATCGAGCCCGGCGAGATCGAGGCGGTGCTGAGCGCCGCGCCGGGCGTCGGCGGCGTCGCGGTCGTCGCGCGCGGCGAGGGCGCGGCGCGGCGGCTCGATGCGCATCTCGCGCCGGCCGGCGCGTCGCTCGACGTGGACGCGGTGCGGCGTCATGCGCAGGAGCATCTGCCCGGCTACATGGTGCCGTCGGCGCTGTACCTCCATGCGGCGCTGCCGCTGACGCCGAACGGCAAGATCGATCGCGCGGCGCTCGCGGCCGCGCCGGTTCAGCCCGAGCAGACCCCCGCCGATGCGCGGCCGCGCAGCGAGGCCGAGGCGGCCGTCGCGGAGATCTGGTCCGGGCTGCTGGAGACCGACCAGGTCGGCATTCATCGCAACTTCTTCGAGATCGGCGGGCATTCGCTGCTGGCGACGCAGCTCGTGTCGCGCCTGCGCGAGCGCTTCGGGCTCGAGGTGCCGCTGCGCACGATCTTCGAGACGCCGACCGTCGCGGGTCTCGCGGCGCTCGTCGAGCGCGCGCCCGCGGGCGGCGCGCCGCGCGCCGGGGCGGCGGAGGTTCCGGGCGCACCGGTCCCGCGCGCGCCAGCCGAACTGGCCGACGTCGTGCTCAATGATCTGTTGTGCGCGCTGGCGACGCCCGACGGCGCGGACGCGGTCGACGCCGCGATCGACGCGGCGCTGCGCCGCCAGCCGGCGGATGGCGCAACGGCTTCGCTCGACGACCTGACGCCGGTGGACAAGCGCGCGCTGCTCGCGAGACTGTTGTCGGGGCCCGCGCGCGCGGCCGCCGAGTCGCGCGTCGCGCCGCTGTCGTTCGCGCAGGAGCGGCTGTGGTTCTTCGATCAGTTGCATCCGGGGAGCCCGCTGTACAACGTGCCGTTCGCGCTGCGGATCCGCGCGCCGCTGAGGGCGACGGTGCTGGAGCGCGCGTTGAACGAGATCGTGCGGCGTCACGAGACGCTGCGCACGCGCTTCGACGCGCGGGAAGGCAAGCCGGTGCAGCGGATCGCGGGCGCCGCGTCGGTGCCGTTCGTCGTGGACGATCTGCAAGGGCTGCCGGAGGGCGAACGGACGGCGGCGGCGCAGGCGATCGCGGCGGAGGAGGCGGGGCGGCCGTTCAATCTGGGTGAGGCGCCGCTGATGCGGGCGCGGCTGGTGCAGTTGGGCGAGGCGGATCATCTGGTCCTGCTGACGCTGCATCACATCGTGTCGGACGGCTGGTCGATGGGCGTGCTGTACCGCGAGCTGGGCGCGCTGTACGAGGCGTTCGACGCGGGCCGTCCGTCGCCGCTGCGGCCGCTGTCGATCCAGTACGCGGCGTTCGCGGCATGGCAGCGGGATTGGCTGCAAGGCGACACGCTCGCGGCGCAGCTGGACTATTGGCGCGGGCAGTTGGCGGGCGCGCCGGCGGTGCTGGCGCTGCCGACGGACCGGCCGCGGCCGGCGGTGCAGCGATATCGCGGCGGACTGCTGTCGTTCGCGATCGACCGTGCAACGACGGCGGCGCTGCGCGCGCTCGCGCAGGAAGAGGGCGCGACGCTGTTCATGGCGGTCGCGGCCGCCGTGAAGCTGTTCCTGAGCCGTTGCAGCGGTCAGCGCGACGTCGTCGTGGGCACGCCGATCGCGAATCGCACGCGCGCCGAATTCGAGGACTTGATCGGCTTCTTCGTGAATACGCTGGTGCTGCGCACGCGGATCGATGACGATGCGTCGTTCCGCGCGCTGCTCGCGAACGTGCGGGAGACCACGCTCGCCGCGTACGCACATCAGGATCTGCCGTTCGAGCGGCTGGTCGAGGCGCTGCAGCCCGAGCGCACGCTCGGCCACAACCCGCTGTTCCAGGTGATGCTGCTGTTCCAGGCGGCCGCCGGCACGTCGAGCGAGCCGGCCGCGCCGGCCGACGCGCCGCCGCCCGAGGCGCTGGGCGGCACCTCGAAGTTCGACCTGACCGTGGCGTTCGCCGAGACGGGCGGCGCGCTGTCGGGTGCGATCGAATACGCGAGCGATCTGTTCGATCCGGCGACCGTGGCGACGATGGCGGACCATCTGGTCAACCTGCTGCGCGCGATCGTCGCCGAGCCCGATGCGAGCGTCGCGGCGCTGGAGCTGATCGGCGCGGACGAGCGCGCGCACTTGCTGACGGGCCTCGCCGAGCCGGCCGAGGCGTTCGAGCCGGGACTGACGCTCGACGTGCGCGTCGCGCGCCAGGCGGCGAGCGCGCCCGGCGCGCCCGCGCTGGCGTTCGCGGACGCGACGCTCAGCTATGGCGAACTCGACGCGCGCGCGAACCGGCTGGCGCGGCTCTTGCGCGCGCGGGGCATCGGCACCGACGCGCGCATCGGGCTGTGGCTCGATCGCTCGGCGGCGCTCGTCGTCGCGATGCTCGCGGTGTGGAAGGTGGGCGGCGCGTTCGTCACGCTCGACACGCGCAATCCGCCCGAGCGGCTCGCCTCGATGCTCGCCGACGCGGGCGTGGAGCTCGTGCTTACGGCGGGCGGCGTCGAGGCGCCGCTGCCGGACGGCATGGCGCAGCTCGACCTGGACGCGCAGGCCGGGGCGATCGCGGCGCGTTCCGCGCAGTCGCTCAAGACGCGCAACGCGCCCGCCGGGCTCGCGCAGATCATCTTCACGTCCGGTTCGACCGGCAAGCCGAAGGGCGTGATGATCGAGCACCGTCAATTGTCGTGGCTGCTCGACGCGATGCACTCGGCGCGCATCGCGCCCGAGGATCGTGTCGCGCAGAGTTCGAGCCCCGCGTTCGACGTGATGGCGTTCGAATGCTGGGGCGCGCTGAGCGCGGGCGCGTGCCTCGTCGGCATCGAACGCGACGCGCTGCTGGTGCCCGACCAGCTCGCGGCGACGCTGGCCGAGCGCCGCGTTAGCGTGCTGTACCAGACGGCCACGCTGTTCAACCAGACGGCCGCGCATCGCCCCGACGCCTATCTCGGCGCGCGCCTGCTGCTCGTCGGCGGCGACCAGGTCGATGCGGCGAAGGTGCGCGCGGTGATGCAGGCGTCGCGGATTCCGGTGTTCAAGCACACCTATGGTCCGACCGAGACCACGGTGTTCTGCTCGATCCAGACGCTGACCGCGCCGCCGCCCGAAGGCGCGCCGCTGTCGCTCGCGCCGGCGCTGCCGCACGCGACGCTGTACGTCGTCGACGCGGCCGGCCGGCTCGCGCCGACGGGCACGATCGGCGAAATCCTGATCGGCGGGGCGTGCGTCGCGCGCGGCTATGTCGGCCGCCCCGACCTGACGGCCGAGCGCTTCGTGCCTGATCCGTTCGGCGGCGCGCCGGGCGGGCGGCTGTATCGCACGGGCGATCTCGCGCGGCTGCGCGCGGACGGCACGCTCGAATTCCTCGGCCGCGCCGACGGACAGGTCAAGATCCGCGGCTACCGGATCGAGCCGAGCGAAGTGGACGCGGCGCTGCGCGAGCATCCGGCGGTGCGGACGACGGTGACGGTGTGCCGGGGCGGTCCGGACGACCGGCAGCTGGTTGCCTACGTGGTGGCTGCCGACGCGGCCGCGCCGCCTGACGACGACACGCTGCGCCGTCATTGCAAGCGGCTGTTGCCCGACTACATGGTGCCCGCGCATTTCGTCGCGGTCGACGCGATTCCGCTGACCGCGAACGGCAAGCTCGATCGCGCGGCGCTGCCCGCGCCCGGCGAACGGCCGGCCGGCGGCGCGCCGGGCGAGCCGCCGCAGAGCGACACGGAGCGGGCGGTCGCCGCCATCTGGAGCCGGATTCTCGGCATCGAACGGATCGCGCGCACGGATCATTTCTTCGACATCGGCGGCCATTCGCTGCTGGCGACCCAGGTGATCTCGCGGCTGCGCGACGAACTCGGCGCGGAGGTGTCGTTGCGGACGATCTTCGAGATGCCGACCGTCGTCGATCTCGCGCGCGCGGTCGACGAGCTGCGCGCGAACGGCGCGCCGGCGTCGTCGGTTCCCGAGCTGGTCAGCGTGCCGCGCGCGGCCTATCGGGCGCGACGCGGCGGCTCCGCGCGCGGTGACGCGCAATGAGCCCGCTCGACGTCGCCACGCCGCCGGAGACCACTGAACAGGACGTGTACGTGTTTCCGGCGTCCTTCGCGCAGGAGCGGCTGTGGTTTCTCGAGCAGCTTCAGCCGGGCCAGGCGATCTACAACATGTACGACATCGTGCCGTGGCGCGGCGCGCTCGCGTGGGGCGCGCTGGAGCGCGCGCTCGACGCGTTGATCGCGCGGCACGAGACGCTGCGCACGCATTTCGACGTCGAGGACGGCCATCCGGTACAAGTCGTCGCGTCGACGGTGACGCTGCCGCTCGCGCTCACCGACCTGAGCGCGCTGCCCGAGGCCGAACGCGCGGCGGCCGCGCAGCGGTGCGCGGTCGACGAGGCGGCGCGGCCGTTCGATCTGGACGCGGCGCCGCTGTTGCGACTGCGCGTGATCCGGGTTGCGCCCGACGAGCACCTGCTGGTGCTGACGATCCATCACATCATCGCCGACGGATGGTCGATGCGCGTGTTGTATCGAGAATTCAGCACGCTGTACGCGGGATTCGCCGACGGCCGGCCCGCGACGCTCGCGCCGCTGCCGATCCAGTACGCGGACTTCGCGGTGTGGCAGCGCGACTGGCTCGACGGCGACGCGCTCGAGCGCCAGCTCGCGTTCTGGCGCGGCCAGCTCGACGGCGCGCCGGCCGCGCCGCTCGATCTGCCGTTCGACCGGCCGCGCCCGGCGGCGCCGAGCTATCGGGGCGCGCTGCACAACTTCTCGCTCGACGCGGCGACGACGCGTGCGGTGCGCGCGTTCGCGCAGCGCGAAGGCGCGACGCCGTTCATGGTGTTGCTGGCCGTGTTCAAGCTCTTGCTCGCGCGCTGCAGCGGACAGTCCGACGTGGTGGTCGGCACGCCGATCGCGAACCGGACCCGCGTGGAACTGGAAGGCTTGATCGGTTTCTTCGCGAACACGCTCGTGTTGCGCAGCCGCGTCGACGACACGCGCGGATTCCGCGCGCTGGTGGGCGCGGTGCGCGAGACGACGCTCGCCGCGCATGCGCACCAGGACTTGCCGTTCGAACGGCTCGTCGAGGCGCTTCGGCCGCAGCGCGCGCTGAATCACAACCCGCTGTTCCAGGTGATGTTCGTCCTGAACGCGTTCGACGATCGCGGCCGTCCGGCCGAGGACGACGGGCACGACTACCGCGAGATCGGCATCGGAACCGCCAAGTTCGATCTGCATGTGTCGATGATCGAAGTCGGCGGCCGCTTGCGGGGCATCGTCGAATACGCGACCGACCTGTTCGACGCGCCGACGATCGAACGGCTCGCGCGCCACTTCACGACGCTGCTCGGCGCGGCGCTCGCGTCGCCCGACCAGCCGATGGGCGCGCTGCCGCTGATGGACGCCGCCGAGCACGCCGCCGCGCTGGCCGCTGCCGCGTCGCCGTGGCCGGCCGAGGCGACGCCGCCGCTCGTCCATGAACGCGTCGCGGCCCGGGCGGCGGCGACGCCGGACGCGATCGCGCTTCGGCAGGGTGAGCGCGCGCTGACGTACGGCGAGCTGGCGCACCGCGCCGAGCGGCTCGCGCACGCGCTCGCGGCGCGCGGCGCCGGACCGGACGCGCCGGTGGGTATTTATATCGACCGTTCCATCGAGCAGGTGGTGGCGGTGCTCGCGGTGCTGCAGGCGGGCGCGTGCTACGTGCCGCTCGATCCGGTCTATCCCGAGCAGCGGCTCGCGGCGATCTGCGCGGACGCGCGGCTCGGGCTCGTGGTCACGGCGGGCGCGGCGCCCGCATTCGCCGGGCCCGCCTGCGTGCCGGTGGACGCGGACGCCCCGGCGGCGCGCGAGGCGCTGCCGGCCGCCCGGCGCGACAGCCTCGCCTATCTGCTCTATACGTCGGGCTCGACGGGGCGGCCGAAAGGCGTCGCGATGCCGCACGGGCCGCTCGCGAACCTGATCGCGTGGCAGCACGCCGCCGCGCCCGCGCCGGCGCGCGTGCTGCAATTCACGTCGCTGAACTTCGACGTGTCGGCGCAGGAGATCTTCTCGACGCTGGGCGCGGGCGCGACGCTCGTGCTCGCGAGCGAGGAGGAGCGCCGCGATCCGGCCGCGCTGCTGCGCCGCCTTGCGGCCGACGGCATCGAACGGCTCTTCGCGCCGGCGGCCGCGCTCCAGGCGCTGGCCGCGACGGCGGCGGACGACCCGGCGGGCCCGGCGCTGGCGTTGCGGGAGATCATCACGGCGGGCGAGCAGTTGCAGGTGTCGCGGCCGCTCGCGGATTTCGTGCGCCGCCATCGCATCGCCGCGTTGTCCAACCAGTACGGCCCGACCGAGACGCACGTCGCGACCGAGTGGCGTCTCGCCGGCGCGCCGGACGACTGGCCGGAACTGCCGCCGATCGGCCGCGCGATCGCGGGCGCGCGGGCCTATCTGCTCGACCGCCTCGGCGCGCTGGTGCCGGACGGCCTGCCGGGCGAGCTGTGCATCGGCGGCTGCCTGCCCGCGCGCGGCTACCTTGGCCAGCCGGCGCAAACGGCCGAGCGCTTCGTGGCCGATCCGTTCTCGCCGACGCCAGGCGCGCGGATGTACCGCACCGGGGATCTCGCGCGCCGCCGCGCCGACGGCGCGCTCGTGTTCCTCGGCCGGCTCGACCGGCAGATCAAGGTGCGTGGCGTGCGGGTCGAACCGGGCGAAGTGGAGGCCGTGCTGCGCGACGCGCCGGGCGTGCGCGAGGCGGTGGTGGTCGACGGGCCGGACCCGGCGGGCGGCCGTCGCCTGATCGCGTACGTGAACGCCGCGCGCAGCCAGGACGGCGCGGCCGACGCGGCTGCGCTGCGGCGTCACTGCCGCACGCGGCTGCCCGAGTCGATGGTGCCGGCGCTGTTCGTGCCCGTGACGGCGATGCCGCTCACGCCGAGCGGCAAGATCGACCGCGCGGCGCTGCCGGATCCGGAGCCGCCGCGCGCGGCCGCGTCGTCGGACGCGCCGCCCGGCACCCCCGTCGAGATCGCGCTGGCGGCGATCTGGAGCGAGGTGCTGAAGGTCGAGCCGGTCGGCCTGCATGACAATTTCTTCGACCTGGGCGGCCATTCGTTGCTCGCCACCCGGGTGGCCGCGCGCATCCGCGCGCGGCTCGGCGTCGAACTGCCGCTGCGGCGGCTGTTCGAGGCGCCGACCATCGCCGAGCTGGCCGTCGCGATCATCGACGCCGAGCTGGCGCGCACCGCGCCGGCCGAACTTGCCGCGCTGCTCGGCGAGACGGCCGCGCGCGATTTCCAGGGAGATCGCCGATGACACGAGACGAGGACGACACGACGCGCTACCAGGTCGTGGTCAACGAGGAAGAACAGTATTCGCTGTGGGCCGCGCACGCGACGCCGCCGCTGGGGTGGCGCGAGACGGGCTTCGAGGGCGACCGGGACGCGTGCCTCGCGCGCGTCCGCGAGGTCTGGACCGACATGCGGCCGCTGTCGCTGCGCCGCGTACTGGGAGGGGACGCCTCATGAGCGAACAGCCAACACAGCTGCGCATCGCGCTGCTCACGTCGGACGACGCGCATCACCGCTATCTCGCCGCCGAACTGCATCGCCGCTTCGGGCTCGCCGCGCTGGTGGTCGAGCCTTCCGATTGCCAGCACCGGCGGCTGTGGCGGCGCAGGCGCTGGATCGACTGGGCGGCGCTCGGCTATCACCGCTGGCGTCGCACGCTGGTCGGCTTGAATGCCTATCGCCGCGCGTATTTCGCGCTGCCGCCCGACGCGCCCGAATGGCCGACGCCGCCGAGCCTGACGGTCGACTGGATCAATCGCGACGAGGTCGTCGCGCTGCTGGAGGAGACCGCGCCCGACGTGACCGTCGTGATCTGCACGAGCATCCTGTCGCGCCGCACGCTGGCCGCGACGGGCACGACGATCAATATCCACGGCGGTTTCCTGCCGTGGTATCGCGGCAATCAATGCTTCTTCTTCGCGCTCTACGACCGCGCGTTCGACCGGATCGGCTCGACGATTCATTTCGTCGACGCCGGGGTCGACACGGGCGACCTCATCACGCGGATCACGCCGCCGCTGTACGCGGACGACACCGCCGAGAAGCTGTACTGCCGCGCGGAGAAGGCGGCCATCCACCGGCTCGTCGAACTGCTCGCGGATCTCGAGGCGGGCGTGCCGCTGCCGCGCGCGCCGCAGTCGCCGGTCGGACGGCAATACCGCAATCGCGACCGCAATGTGTTCCATGACCTGCGGCTGTTCTTCCGGCGCAAGCGCGGCGCGCTGGGCATTCCGACCGCGGCCGCGGCCGCGGGCGCGAGCGCGCGCGTCGCGCCCTCTGAGTTCCTGCGTTCCGAAGGAGAATCGCGATGAGCCATGTCTACGTGCTTTACACCGGCGGCACGATCGGCTGCATCGGCACGCCGCTCGCGCCGATGCCGGGGCCGCAGTTCCAGGCGCTGATCGAATCGATGCCGGGGCTCGCCGGCGGCGAGGTGGCGGGCTATCCCGACCTGAGCTACACGGTCGCGTGGTTCGACACGCCGCTCGACAGTTCGAACATGACGCCGGCCGACTGGATCACCATCGCGCAGTCGCTCGCCGAAGTCTACGACGACTACGACGGCTTCGTGGTGCTGCACGGCACCGACACGATGGCGTTCAGCGCGGCCGCGACGTCGTTCCTGCTGCAGGGGCTCGCGAAGCCCGTCGTGTTCACGGGCTCGCAGGTGCCGCTCGCGACGACGCTCAACGACGCGCTGACCAATCTGATCGGCGCGATCGTGATCGCCGGCACGACGGGCATTCCCGAGAGCCTGCTGTACTTCGATTCACTGCTGCTGCGCGGCAACCGCTCGGTCAAGGTCAACGCGAATCAGTTCGCGGCGTTCGCGTCGCCCAATTTTCCGCCGCTCGCGACGGTGGCCGCGCAGATCACGATCAACACGGCGTTGCTGCTGCCGCCGCCGGACTGGAGCGTGTCGCTCGACAACCCCGCGAACCTCGCCGCCGCGAAGACGCGCCTGAGCAGCCAGTCGCAGGCGCTGCGGAATTTCGCGGCGATCGTGATGACGCTCTATCCGGGCATCGGCGCATCGGTCGCGAACGCGATGATCAACGAGAGCGCGCCCGCCGTGCGCGGCGTCGTGATCGAGGCGTTCGGGGAAGGCAACGGCCCGTCGGCCGCAGACTTCCTGCAGGTGCTGTCGACCGCGAACAAGGCGGGCGTCGTGCTGATGGACAACACGCAGGTGCTCGCGGGCACGGTCAACATCGGGGCCTACGAGACGGGCTCCGGACTCGCGGAAGCGGGCGCGATCAGCGCCTACGACATGGTGCCCGAGGCATCGCTCGCCAAGCTCGTCAGTCTGATCAGCGTGGGCATGGCGCCCGCCGAGATCCGCAAGACGATGCAGCGCAGCCTGGCGGGCGAGATCACGCCGCCCGAGAGCGCGGCCGTGAGGACGCTGCCGGGCCACTGAGGCCGCCGCCGATTCACTCAACCCGAAGGAGACAGAAAATGCTGATGAAACCTTATGCGCGTTACCGGCTGAGCGGGATGATCCACGAAGACGACCCGCGCTATGCGGTGCTCAGTCCGGGGATGGAGCTGGCGTCCAACCAGCAGATCGCGCCGAACTACGTGACCGTGCCAGGCGGCAAGCGGGTGCCGCAGTACGCGCCCAGCGTGGTCGGCACGTCGATCGCCTACGATCCGGCCGCCAACTGCGAAGGCTGCTTCATGTCCTACAAGTTCCAGGTGAACAACAACTGCTACAACTACTCGACGAACATCGCGTCGAACTCGTTCGCGCAGCCGGGACGGATGCACGGCTATTTCCTGACGTCGCCGCCCACCGGTCCCGACGTGGTCAAGGGCGCGGAACTCGACGGGCTCGTCAACCTCGGTTCGTCGACCCGCGAGGACATGGCGCAGCATGCGCGCGCGCAGGGCGGCGTCGGCCACTACGTCGCGCTGCTGATTTCGCCGGGCGACGCGTCGGTCGGCTGGCCGGGCGACTATCACTGGGTGCGCTGCGACTCGACGTCGAAATTCGATACGTGGTCGCAGAAGGACGGGGGCGACCAGGTCACGAACTTCGATTTCGCCGGCAACCCGATCAGCTGGCCGCCGACGGCCGACTGGGTGGTGAACCAGGGGCCGCTGATCCAGGGCAATCCCAACGACATCGTCGTGTCGTACAGCTTCTACTGCTTCATGTACGTACCCGCCGCCGGCATCTCGGTGATCTGAGCCGGATGCCTCTGCGCGCCTCGGCGGCGAGGGTTCGCCGTCCGGCGCGCGGGTTTCGCCGCGCCGCGCGGGCAGCGTGGGCCGCCGGCCGCGCCTCGGCGAGACAACCATGGAGCCTGAGAGGACCGCGCGCGGGACGGTGTGATGCTGTCCGCCGCCATCCCGCCATCCCGCCATCCCGCCATCCCGCCATCCCGCCATCCCGCCATCCCGTCATCCCGTCATCCCGTCATCCCGTCATCCCGTCATCCCGTCATCCCGTCGCGGCCCCGCAGTCCTGCGGCCTCACAGCCGCGCGACGTCGGCGATCGCGTCCACGAACGCGCGCGGGGCTTCCTGAGGCAGGTTGTGACCGATGCCGCCCGAGATCGTCCGGTGCGCGTACTTGCGCGCATAGACGGCGGGTTCAGGATGGGGCGCGCCGTTCGCATCGCCTTCGAGCGTGATCGACGGCACGGTGATCGGCGGCGCGGCCGCGAGCCGCCGTTTCAGCGCGCCGAAGCGCGATTCGCCCTGCACGAGCCCCAGCCGCCAGCGGTAATTGTGGATCACGATTGCCACGTGGCCGGGATTGTCCAGCGAGGCGGCGGAGCGCGCAGATCAAGGCCTGCGACGGCGATATCGATGACGACGCGCGCAAGCGGGCGCGCTTGGGCAACCGCGCCGCCGCGCTGTCCGCCGGCGAGGCGCGGGTGTCGATCGGATGCGGAGAAGGTGGCGCGTACAACGATCTCAGTCGCGGGTATCGGCTGCGCCGCGTGGGGCCGTTGTCCGGCGATCCGGTTGAACCGGAGGGGGCGGGGCGCGACGATGCGTTGCAGCCGGCGAATCAACGGGCGGGCGCGGGATAGACGGCGGAGCAGCAGCGCTTGTCCAGTTTCGATCGCGTGCGCGGCATCGGAGACTGCGGCGACCAGACGGACTGGGACGTCGACGGGACGCGGTTCGTGCGGGAGCGCGAGCGCCTGGAAAGCGCCTGCGCGGGTATAGGCGTGGCGGCGTGGCCCCGGCTCTATCGAACGAAGCGGGAGTCGTTGACCCGGCGTTTGTTTTGCGTGCGCGCGTGGCGGCGGTGCGCGGGCGGCGAGCGGGAAAGCGGGTTGCGGGGCCGGACCGATGGTAGAATGCCGTCCGCCCTTGCCGGGGTGATGAAATTGGTAAACATAGCGGACTTAAATGTTTGAGTGCCCGGTTGGAAACGGCCGGTGTAGAACCCTTCAAATTCGGTGAAACCCCTGATGCGCGATGCATCGAGGCAACGCCGAGCCAAGCCTTGGCGTTGCCGAGGAAGGTGTAGAGACTAGACGGGGGGCGCCTAAGATCCGGCGCGGCGCGCATCGCGCGCGCCGAACGGAAGATGGCGAAGGCATAGTCCAGCGCACGAACGGGCTGCGCACGCAGCATCGGCTTCGAAAGAAGCAGTGTGATGAAAATCCGCCGCCTTAACAGGCTTGCCGGTTCAAGTCCGGTCCCCGGCACCAAGCACCCTCTACGTAATTTCCCAAAGAAGTAGAACCTAGTGGAATCAAGGGGTTGGAGGGGTTTTCTTATTGAATTCCTTTTCACGTTTCCCATGTTCGGGTCGTAAAGTGCGGGCTCAATTCCCCACTTCCTCCCCACGTCACTCCCCATCATGGCATCAGTCACGCCGGTTAATGGAGGCTTTCGCGCCCAGGTGTATATCGCTGGTAAGGACGGTTCGAAGTCCCTCCGCGTCTCCAAGGTGCTGCGCACCAAGCGCGAGGCGACGAACTGCGGCGCTGCCCGAGAAGCGGCGCTTTTAGCGCAGCGCGATACGCCACCCGCAGACCTGCACACCCTCGAAGATGCGATGAAGCCGTACGCCGAACGCGTCTCGACGAAAAAGGGCGGAACGAAAGAAGACGCGATCCTTGGAATGAGCATTCGATAAGATCCATCAGACTGTCGCGGAATTCGTGCCTGCTAGAATTCGAGCGAATTCCTCTGGAGGCGATATGGCGAAATGCACGCGTTTCTATCAGGCGTTCAAATCGAATATGGACGCCTTGGGACTCTCGGCGCCTGCCAGCTTGTTCGGCTCTGTCCAGGCGGCTACGGGGACGCTGACGACGATTCTGGGCACGCTCAAGGCCCTCGGCCCCAATGCCACGGTCGCGGAGCTGATCGGCGCGACAACCGGACTTGAGCTGCTTGGTGTGGTCGCTGCCGGTGGCGCTGCATTCTATGCGGGCGCTGTAGTCGGGAGCCTCATCGTCGCGACCAACGCGTCGCTCTATTGCAGCAACAAGGTTGCGGCGGCGTCGAGCGTGCATCAATGGGCGTCGCGTCGCGGCATCTCGTTGCCGCCGAGCGTCTATCAGGCTATTCAGCGGCATCCGGAAGTCTTGCAACCCGGCAACGCGTCGCGCGCCTACGCTTTCCGCGCACAACTTCGGGCGGCAGCATGAGCCGGCTTGCGGATCGAGCGCTCCTCATCCTGGCGGCGGTGGTGCTTGCTGGCGGCGCGTGGGCGATGCTTCATTATTCTGGAGAGTGGTTTTTCCCGGCAGCTTCGCTCGTTGTGTTCGTCCTTCTGGTCGTACAAAATCATCGGCTCAGAAAGCGCCTGAAAAGCGGGGCGGTGCGGGAGGGCGAAAGGGCGGCGCGGCGACATTGAAATACGGTCTTTAACTACGCAATCATTACCCACGGAGGACGCGGAGCCGCTTCTGGCTTGCCGGTTCAAGTCCGGTCCCCGCACCATTTGCCTGCCACGCGCGTTGCACCGAAGCGGCTGCCGCGCGTCGCGCCGCCCAGGCGGGCGCAACTGGGCGGGAGCGCTCGAAGATCGGCCGGCACACTGCAATCGGCCATGGATTTGCTATTCTGGTTGTCGGCGTTTCGCACGCGATACCGTATCCATCGGGACGATCGAGCAGGCCCGGGTCGTCAATCTGTCTTTCAACATACCGAAGCATTGCTTGCCATATCCATACAGGTGGCGCTGAAGCGCGTGATCCGATTGGCTGGGGCGAGTTTCCGGCATTGACGTTTTGCACCGATATTCCGGCGACGCGGCCTGTCGCATGGGCCGATCGCGAACCCGTTAGTGAGTGATCCGCCGGACGCGCGTCGGTAGGCGGTTTCCCACCAACGTGCCGCGTTGATCCCGTGTCGGCCTCGCCGAGGCGCACCGATCGAATCATGCCGCTCATAGCCGGGCGCTTTGGGAATTCGGACGACCCGGGCAGTGCAGTCACGGAGCGCAAGCGTGTTTCCAGCGGGCCGATCAGGGGCATATAGACCAACCGGGACGGTAGAATCAGGCTCCCTGGCGGTTGAACCTGTTGCTGTCGGATCGAGGCGAACGAGCAAACATGACGAAGTCGGCCGATACGTTCAAAGCGATGTTTTTCTGCCTGCTGGGCTTGGCCTTGCTGGCGGGGATGGTGTATTCGATCGTCGACACGCGTTCGTTTCTGAAGGAAGCGGAGCGGGCGAGCGGGCAGGTCGTGGCTTTGAATGCGGGCGGCAGCCACCCTGAAATCGCATTCGTGACGTCCTCCGGCGAGCATGTGTCCTATGCGCAAGGCGGTCTCGTGTTGGGTATGAAAGTGGGGGATGCGGTGCAGGTGCGCTATCTGGCGTCTTCGCCCCGGACCTCGGCCACCCTGGATCGATTCCTGGCGATTTGGACCGTCCCGATCTTTCTGGGCTTTTTCGGTGTGAGCGCGGCGTTGGGAGGGGTGTTCAGCTTCCCTCGGCCCTGACTTCCGGGATCAATCCATGTCTTTGTTGCGGCGTAGCCATTGGGAATATCAGACCGGAGCGACATTCGGCGCGAGCGTCGAATTCGTCACGGGCTCGGGCGGCGAGATCCTGTTGAAGAATCCCGCTGGGCAGTTCCAGCGTTTCTGGTATGGCGGCCTGGGTGTTGGCGTGGGTTTCGGCGTCAAGCTTCCGAAGGTCAAGTTGCCGACATTCGCGATCAGCGGCAAAGCCCTCAGCGGCAGCGGTTCGGCCGAGGCATTGCCCAGCGCCGGCTGGATTTACATGACGCCGGCTTTTTCCGGCACGGAGCTTGAACGGGCCGACTTGCAGGGCGGCGCCGTTTATCTGGACGGAAGCGCTGAAATCATCCTCGCGGGCGGCGGCGGGTCGGTCATGTTGCTCGGCATCAACGCGGCCTTGCTTTCGCTCGCGATCAGCCAGATCACGATCAATCCCTTGCTGTTCGAATGGGTGCTGCAACACGCGAAGGCGCTCCTGATCATGGTGGGCGTCAATGCCGGCCTGAATGCAAACGGCAAGGGGTTCGGCGGCGGGGCCGGCATTCTCGCCGGATACGTCCACTGATCCGGATCGGGGCCCGCGTGCCGGGCGGGGCGTGCATCGCAGGCGGGCCAGCCGGCTTCCGCCGCCGCGACACGCCGGTGTCGCGGTTCGACCGGGCATGGGGACGGAAGAAGCGCACCATGACCGGGGCGAATCGATGCAGGCGGGCCATGCCGCGATGATGGGAAAGCGTCGAGCGAACCTTGCCGGATGACGTACCAGCACTCCGGCTTTACGTTTGTAATAGGCCGACAGGCGATTCATTTACGAATATCGATCGCGCATTAAAAGATATTCCGCCCCTTAATTTTATGGGGTTGAACGTCGAGTAAAGTGACAGGCGGTCATATTAGAATGGCCGCGCGGACAGAGAGACCGCCCCTCCGCCGAGAGACTCCGAGGCTATTATGCAAATGTCAGAAATTGCGAGCTTCTTCCAGCTCCAGAGCAATCGCCTGTTTACGATCCAAACGCCGCTCAAGGGGCGCTCGGATCTGGTGCTTGTCGATTTCCATTGCACGGAAGGGTTGTCGCGAAACTTTGAGATTCACGTCCGGCTTGCGTCGCAGGATCAGAAGATCGAGCTGAAGAAGCTGATCGGACAGCCGGTGAGTATCGCCTTGCAACTGACCGATGCGCCGATCAGTTCCGACGCGCGCTATTTTCACGGTTATGTCGCGGGGTTCTCGCATCTCGATACGGATGGGGGTTTTGCCATCTACAGCGCGACGATCCTGCCGTGGTTCTGGATGCTCTCGCGTCGGCAGGATATCCGGATTTTTCAGGAAGAGAATACCGAGGCGATTATATCGAGCGTGTTTCGCGAATACGGCAAGCTCGCGTCTTTCGAGTTCCAATTATCGAAGGGAACGAAGAACCGCAGTTACTGCACGCAATACAAGGAAACCGATCTCGCCTTCGTCGAACGGCTGATGCGGGAGGATGGTCTGTTCTATTACTTCGAGCATGCGAAGGACGGACACAAGCTGATCATCGCGGACAACTCGGTGATCGCGAAGCCGATAGACGGACGCAGCCCGTCGCTGCAATACAACCAGGGCGAGGCGATGGACGACCTCGCTGTCGTCACGTCGTTTCAGGCGCAGCGTCAGCTTGCGTCGGACACGGTCGGGCTGAAGACCTTCGACTACAAGATTCCGCATGCGCGGCGATTCGTTTCGGGCGGCACGGAAGTCAATCAAGGCGACGTGCCTTCCTACGAGATCTACGACTACCTCGGCGAGCATGGTTTTGCCGACACCGATCGCGGCGAGGAGCTCGCCCGCTTCCGGACCCAGGCATTGGCCGCCCATAGCAAGACGTTCGTCGGGGCCGCGACCAGCCGGCGGATGACGCCATGCCGATACTTCGAGCTGGACGACCATTACGATCACGCCGCCGGCAGCCAGGAAGACCGGCAGTTTCTGCTGCTGACCGTCTCGCACAGCGGCATGAACAACTATCAGGCCGGCGAGGGAAGCGCCGCGTACTCCTGCAGCTTTACTTGTATCCGCAAGAAGATCCCGTACCGTCCGGCTGTCGAGGGCGACCGCCCGACGATCGTCGGCCCTCAGACGGCGATCGTCGTGGGGCCGAAGGGCGAGGAGATCTATACGGATAGCCTTGGGCGCGTGAAGGTCCAGTTCCACTGGGATCGCCTCGGCAAGCGCGATCAGGGCAGTTCCTGCTGGGTGCGGGTGAGCCAGCCCTGGGCGGGGAGCGGATTCGGGATGATCCAGATTCCGCGTATCGGCGACGAGGTGGTCGTGAGTTTTCTCGACGGCAATCCGGACCGTCCGCTCGTGACGTCGCGCGTCTACAACGCGCAGAACATGCCGCCCTGGGTGTTGCCGGCCAACGCGACGCAGAGCGGCATCCTCACGCGCTCGACCAAGACCGGCAGCGTCAACACCGCGAATGCGATCCGCTTCGAAGACAAAAAGGGCGCGGAAGAGGTGTGGCTGCACGCCGAGAAGGATCAGCGCATCGAGGTCGAGCACGACGAGTCGCATTGGGTCGGTCACGATCGCGTCAAGAACATCGACCACGACGAAACCGTTCAGGTCGGCAACGACCGCACGGAGGCGGTCGGCCAGAACGAAACGATTGCGGTCGGTGCGAACCGGACGGAGACCGTCGGCGACAACGAGACGCTCCATGTCGGCGGCAACCGCAGCGAAACGATCGACGGGACTCAGAACCTGCTGGTCGCGCTTGCGTCGGCGGAGACCGTCGGGCTGGCGAAGGCGTTGACGATCGGCGGGGCCTACATCGTCACGGTTGCCGGGGCGATGAACACGGCGGTCGGTCTGGCCAGCGGCGAGGAAGTCGGGCTTTCGAAGACCACCCAGGTCGGCAAGACGTATACGCTCAATGTCGGCGATCGCATCGAGATCAAGGCCGGCAAGGCGAGCATCGTGATGACGAGCAACGGCGACATCATGATCAGCGGCGCGAATGTGAGCATCAAGGGTTCCGGATCGGTCAAGCTGGACGGCAACACGATCAGCAACAACTGATGCGCTGCCGATTGGCGTCGCGAACGAACCGATCACGAGCGACGCCGCGCGCGGCGCATCCGTCGGCCTTGACCTGCGCGGGTGGTCCGTTTTGATCGATGCCGGGAGCGAACCCTGTCCGCATCGTCGAACTGGATGGTCATGGCGCGACGACGGATTGATTCGACACAACACGTTTCAACCACGGGGCGGGATATGCCAACGGATCACAAGCCGGAAACCCATTGCGCGCTGCTGCACGGCATCTTGTCGCGGTTTCCCAACATGGCGAACGTGCCGGGCGCGTCGACCCTCGACGCAATGGGAAATCGCGTGCCCTTTGCCGCGATCCAATCCGAGTCATCCGGGTGTTCGATGCTGGGCACGCTGGGATACCACACGACATGCTCATGCTGGAGCCACGATCAATTCTTCCTGCTGACGGACGACTATACGGGGAAGCCTCTGGCCGACGTGCCGTACGAGATCGTGACGGCGGAGGGGGATAAGATCGAGGGCCGCACGGATGCCCAGGGGCGTACGAAGAAAATCTCGGATGATGCGGCTTCGTCGGCGACCCTCTACGTGTATGAAGAGTACACGCCGTTGAATCCGGACTGGGATCGGGGCGCATGAACACCAAGAAGAGGCTGGTCAAGAAACAGACGGCCCAACTGACGCCGAAATCCAAGACTGCGCCCGTGCCGGTGCCCGTCGACGACTCGGCGCGGCTGCGCGAGATCCGGGCGCTGGTCCAGGCCAACAATCATTCGACACTCGACGAGAACCTGATCATCTGCCAGATCTACATGGAGTCGCGATTCGACGCAAACGCGGCAGCGGGCGGCAGCAGCGCGAAAGGCCTGATGCAGATGACCTCGACCGCCACCAAGCAGGTGTTCAAGGAACGGTTGAAGAAGGATCTTGGCCACACGCCCAGCGACAAGCAGTCTCAAGAGGCCTTCCAGGATGCGGCGACCTTCCACGGAACCCCGCAGATCTTCGATGAGGCCACCAATATCCAGTTGGGCACCGAATACATGCAGTACTGGGTGGATTCGACTTCGTCGGTCGACGACGCCTACAAGAAATATCGCGGCGTCGCGAACGGGATCTACTATAAGAAAATCAACGCCTGCGCGGAAAAACTGAAAGGCGAGCCGGATTCGATGCAACTTCTGCGGGACATGGTCAAATGAAACACTGGGCTATTGCACTGGCATGCGTCGCAGCCGCGGGCTTGAGCGCGCCGTCGCACGCGAACGATGCCGGTTCGGGCAAGCTGCGCACGGTCACGTCCTGCACGCTCGCGGACGGCACGCACGCTACGCTGAAGGCGGAACCGCACGGCGAGGACGGCGAGGCGCTCTTCGTCGACGAAGGCGGGGAGGCGAAGCCCGCGTTTCTCGACATGCCGGATACCCAGTTCGTCGGCCAGATCGCGCTGGCGCGCTGCGTCGACGGCGTGCTGGTCTTTGCTCTGGCGTATGGGCCGCCCTATCTGAAAGGGGTGGCGATCCGCCGGAATCCGCAGACCCACGCGGATGAACGCCTCTATTTTGCGGAAAAGGCGCTGCCGAAATGGCTCTATCTCAGCGACAAGGAAATGCTTGTCGTGATCCCGAACATCGGGCACGAGACGGAGAAAAAGTATCTCGTCTATCGCTATGTCGCGGGGAAGGGGCAGCCTGACGAGAGCGCGGCAACCGATACGCTGCCGGCCTCGGCGAAAGCGCTGCTTCCGGTGCAATCGCGGTGAGGTTCGGGTTCAGTGGATAGAGATTGCGTGGCAGTTCAAACGATCTCTTGTTACGCGCCCGGAGACGCCGATCGTCAGTCGGCGGCAGCCGCGCCCCGTATCGCGACCCAGGAAGCGGAGCAGATGGCGTCCCGACCGGGACGATTCGCCTCTCCGGGGCGCCTCGACGCGCTCGTCAGGCGCGGCCCGCCTATTCGGCGAATGCCGTGCCGACGGCGCTGAGGATACCCGCACCCCAGCCCCGCACGGTCAGAACGTCAGCGCAATTTCCCGCGCCGCTTCGATCGCCCGACGCCGATCCACCTTCCCGTCGGCGCCGAACAAGGTGCGCTCCACCACGATGCCCACGACCTCCTCCACGCCCACGAACCTGAGCCAGGTCTCCATGAACGGCCGCTGAAGATCGAATTCGCCGGCCGGCGTAAACGAGCCCGGTGACGTGTAGCTGAGCCCGCGCGCATACACAAGCGCCGCCTTTTTCCCCCGCAGCAATCCGCCGAACCCCGACCCATCGAACGTAAACAGCACATCCTTCTGCGAGATCACGTCGATCAGCTGCTTGAGTTTGTACGGGATGCTGAAATTCCACAGCGGCACGCCGAACAGCAACTTGTCCGCCGCATGAAACGGCGCGGCGAGTGCTTCGATCCTCCGCCACGCCGCCGCCTGCGCCGGCGTCAACGCCTCGCCGCTCAACCCCGCATACTTCGCGTTCATCACGTCGCCGTCGAATTCCGGCAACACCATGTTCCAGATGTCGAGCTTCTCGATCTCATGATCGGGATGCGCCGACCGGTACGCATCGAGAAACGCATCGCATACCTCGATGGACGCGGCGTGCGCCTTGTTCGGAGAGCCTTCGATATAAAGCACGCGTGTCATGAAATCGGTCCTTGGTCAACGTGACGGCGACGCACGGGAGGCGCGCCCGCCCACGATGCTTCACAGCCTATCGAGCCGCTTTATAATTTGGAAATGATATTAATTGATCGAATTAACCCGATTAGGTGATGAATGAGCAATCCTCTCGACACCGCTTTGCTGCATACCTTCGTGACGGTCGCCGACGTGCGCAGTTTCACCGGCGCGGGCCGTCGCTTGAATCTGAGCCAATCGGCGGTCAGCGCCCAGGTGGTGCGCCTCGAAGAGCAGATCGGCCGCGTGCTGTTCGTGCGCAATACGCGCAGCGTCATGCTGACCGAACACGGTCAGACGCTGCTCGGATACGCCCGCGCGATGCTCAACCTGAGCGAGGAGGCCAGGGCGCGCCTGGGCGCGGGCAACGCGTGCGGCGGCAAGCTGCGCATCGGCGCATCGGAAGATGTCGCGGGCGCATGGCTGCCCGACGTGATGCGGCGCCATGGCGCGGCGCGTCGAGGCTTGCGGCTGGACCTGACGGTCGACATCGGCGACAGCCTGTTCCAACGCCATGCCGACGGCGATTTCGATCTCGTGATCGGCAGCCGCTGTTCCCCCACCGCCGCGGGCGCGACCTTGTGGCGCGAGCCGCTCGCCTGGGCATTCGCGCAACACGAGCCGCTTCCCGAGGGCGAGGTGCCGCTCGCGTGCTTCCCCGATCCGTGTCCGTACCGCGAGTCGGCCATCAAGGCGCTCGCATTGGCCGGCATGCCGTATCGGATTGCCTGCGAAAGCCCGAGCGTGACGGGCATCCGGGCATTCGCGCGGGCCGGCATCGCCATCGCGCCGGTGCCGCGCAACGCGATCGACGATGCGCTGCGCGAATTGGGCGCGGCCGAGGGCTTGCCGGCGCTGCCGGAGATTGAATTCGTCATGGCCTACGACGCCAAGGCGCCGGCGGCCGTCGAATTCGCCGGGACGATCTTCGACGAGGTCGCCGCTCGAACGGGAGCGGGCAAGCGCAATCAGGGCGCGGCGAGACGCGCCCGCGCCTGACGCGGGATCGCGTTCGGCGAGGACACTGCTGCGAGGGGAGGTGTGCGGTGTTCGCCGAGGCGCGTTGCACGATGCGCCCGTTGCTCGCGGTCGTCGTGCTCGATGTGGCCGCGGTGGCCGCGGTGGCGGGATGCGCTGTCGGGCATCGAGTCGGTGGGCGCGTACCGAACGTGGGCCGCCCGGATTGGCGGCGCGGCGCGCGTCAGGGCTGCGCGACGCGCTGGAGTTCGTAGGGCAGCGTGCTGTCGATGTGCTTGCCTTCCTGGTCCAGCATGCGGATCCGGTCGGGCGACAGCACCTCGAAGCGCGCGCGCGCTTCCGATGCGGCATGCTCGGACGCCAGGCGGATGTTCTGTCCGTCGAGCGACCATTTGCCTTTCATGGCCTCCGGCGTCGAGGATTGCGCGGTGCCTTCGTACTGCTCGACCAGCGTGTAGCTGCCGTCGTGCGTGAGCGTAAGCGTGGTCTTGATGCCCGCGCAGTCGGCGCACGGCAAGGTGCCTTCGAAACGGCCGGCCGCGAGCGCCGCGGTGGTTTGCGCGCCGGCGTCGGTCGCGGCGCGTTCATGGCAAGCGCCGAGTACCGAGAGGCTCAGGGCGATCAGGGTCGTGGAAAGAAGCGTCGATTTCAATGCGGACCTCGTTGCGATGAGTGGATCATGCTGTCCGCATGATATTCAGATTTGTAAGGAGTGCGTGTCAGATTTTGTAAGAAGCGTCCGCGCTTCGTTACGTTCCGGCGTGGGATCTTTATCGACCCAGGGCAGCTTCGTGCACTTGAGCCGATGCGTTGCGTTCCGCATTCGGCGGACTGCTTTGGCAAGCGGGCGTGCATTTGATGATCGCCGCCGCCGTGTTGTACCGCCACGGTATCGATCGGCAGGTGCGCATCGTCAAAGCGTTGCGCGACGCCGGCTTCGGGTGGCGCTGCTTCGTGCCGGTCGATCCTGACTGTGACCGCCTGCCGCATCCGTCGGCCGGAAACGACCGGCGTTTGCCCGCGCTTGTCACGCACGTTGAGTCGCGAGTCCGCGAAATCCCATCGATCGAGGTATCGACGCACGTTGCAGGATGGTGCGCGTCGGTTTTTGATTCGAGGTTGATTTATTGAATTGAACGAAGAAGGAGGCTTGAATGAAGGCGAATGAATGATCGTTGTCGGATCATTTGCATGGCTTTTGTAAATCAATAATTTCTACAATGCAATTCGTGGAAAAAATAACGCATGAGATCCGACGATATTGTGATAGGAAATATCTCGCGTCGGATCCAATGAGGCGGGATGGCGAGGAAACGTACACTCCTTCATGAAAGAAGACATTTAATATGTGATCGGCGCCGACGGCGCGCGCAGCCAGGTCGCCGCCGATGCGAACCTGCCGATGACGGGCAAGGAGAACCAGGCCGGCTGCATCAACATCTTCTTCGACGCGGACCTCGCGCCGCTCGTCGAGCACCGGCCGAGCGCGATCTTCCTGATCTTCAGCCGCGCGGCGCTGGCGGGCGGGATCGGCGTCGGCGCATTGCGGATGGTGCGCCCGTGGCACGAATGGCTCGGCGTGTGGAACTACGACATCGATCGTCCGCCGCCGAAGCTGAACGGCGACGAGGCGACCGCGATCCTCCGGCAGATGATCGGCGACTACGATACCGAGATCCAGGTGCGTTCGATCTCGACCTGGACCGTGAACAGCCGCTACGCGACGCGCTATTCGAACGGCCGGATGTTCTGCGTCGGCGACGCGGTGCATCGCCATCCGCCCAACAACGGCCTCGGCTCGAACACCTCGATTCAGGATTCCTACAACCTGGCGTGGAAGCTCGCCTACGTGATCAAGGGGCAGGCCGATGCGGGCCTGCTCGACACCTACAGCGACGAGCGCGCGCCGGTCGGGCGCGGGATCGTCGAGCGGGCGATGAAGAGCATCGACGAGAGCCGCACGCTCAGCGCGGCGCTCGGCCTCGACCGCGCGGGCGCGATGGACGAGGACTATCTCACGCTCGGCGGCGAGGCGGGGCAGCGCCGGCGCGAGCAGTTCTATGTCGCGCTGCGCGCGAAGAACTATGAATTCAACGGGCACGGCACGGAGCTTAACCACCTGTACCGTTCAGGCGCGATCGCGCCCGATGCGCTGGAGCCCGCCCCCGCCGAGGATCCGGATCTCCTTCATCGCTTCCATTCGGCGTTCGTCGCGGGCGCGCGCGTGCCGCATGTGTGGCTGTCGCTGCGCGGCAAGGAAGTGTCGTCGCTCGATCTGGTCGGGCGCGGTGCGTTCACGGTGCTGACGGGCATCGCCGGACGCGCGTGGGCGCTGGCCGCGAAGCGCTGCGCGACGGAGATCGGCCTGCCGGTGCGCGCGAGCGTGATCGGCCCGGGCGAGGCGGTCGAGGATCTGTACGGCGACCTCTATGCGCGCTGCGGCTTCGACGAATCGTCGTGCGTGCTGGTCCGGCCCGACGGCCATATCGCCTGGATCGGCACGTCGCCTGGCGACGAGGCGGCCTGCGCGGCGCGCCTGCGCGCGGTGCTGCAGCAGCTGCTCGGCCTGCCGCAGGCGGCGGCGCGCGCCGTGCAGCCGGCGTCGGCGGTGCATTGAGCCGTCGGGCCGTTGCGCATGACCGCATTTCATCCGCTTCACGGAGACTCGAAGATGACTCAGACGTCTTATTCGTCGAAAGACTTTGCGATCGTGCCGGACACGCTGACGGCGTCCGCGCCCGAGCGACTCGTCCATCGCGACGTGCTGGCCTCGGCGGCGACGGATTTCAGCCGCGCGCGCCGGCACGCGGTGGGCGTGGTCGACCTGCCGAGCCGGACCATCAGCATGACGCTCGGCGGGTTGGAGCCTGGCCAGTCGACGCGCCTGCACCGGCACAGCTACGAAACGCTGATCTACGTGGTGCGCGGCGCGGGGCACTCGGTGATCGGCGATGCGCGGATCACGTGGCGGGGCGGCGATGCGTTCTACGTCCCGACCTGGGCATGGCACCAGCACTGCAACGACAGCGACAGCGACGACGCGCTGTACGTGGCGTGCGAGAACGCGCCGCTGTTGCAGAACCTCGGCGTCGCGTTGCGCGAAGAGCAGTGAGCGGCGCGACGCGCCGATCTCGATCAATCCAGGGAGGGGGCATGGGCAGGCTGAACGGAAAGTATGCGCTGGTCACGGGCGGCACGACGGGCATCGGGCTGGAGACGGCCCGACAGTTTCTCGAGGAGGGCGCGATCGTCGCGCTCACCGGGCAGAACGCCGACACGCTCGCGGCGGCGGAGCGCCGCTTCGGGCGCGACGTCTGGGTGATCCGCAGCGACGCCGGTTCGGTCGTCGCGCAGCGCGCGCTCGCGGACACGCTGCGCACGCGCTGGCCGCACGTCGATGCGCTGTTCGTCAACGCAGGCATCGTCACGAGCCACGCGCTCGACGCGGAGCGCGAGGACAGCTATGACCGACTGATGGCGATCAACGTGAAGGGGCCGCTGTTCCTGATCCAGGCGCTGGCGCCGCTGATGGCGGCCCCGTCCTCGATCATCCTGTGCGGCTCGGTCAGCGGGCACCTCGGGCGCAGCGGCGTGAGCGCGGCCTATGCGATGAGCAAGGCCGCGCTGTTGTCGATGGGGCGCGTGCTGGCGGGCGAATTCACGGACCGGCGGATCCGCGTCAACAGCATCAGCCCCGGGCCGATCCGCACGCCCGCGTTCGACAAGCTCGGCATCGGCAATACCGAACGCGTATTCGAGGAGGTCAGCGCGATGATTCCGGCCGGTCGGGTCGGCGCGCCGGAGGACGTGGCGAAGGCCGCCGTCTACCTGGCCTCAGACGAGTCGAGCTTCCTGCTCGGCGCCGAGATCGTCGTCGACGGCGGCATGATTCACGTGTGACAGCGCGGGGGTGGGCGTCGTGAACAGGTTCGCGTGCAGGAATTCGACGAACGCCCGCAGCTTGGGCGTCGGATGCTTGCCGGATGGCCACAGCACGCGGAACACGCCGGCATTTTGCGTGTACGCGTCGAGCACGACCTGCAATTCGCCCGCGGCGAGCGCGCCGCGGACCGCGAAGTCCGGCAGGCACGCGATGCCGTGGCCGGCCTTCGCGGCATGCAGCAGGGTTTCGATGTTGTTGCAGGTCATGCGCGCCGGCAGCTGCAGGCTGTCGTCGGGCGAGTCGGTGCTGAGCGGCCACTTCTCGAGCTTGCCGGTGGTGGGGAAGCGGTGCTGGAGGCAATCGTGCCCGCACAGCTCGGCGGGCCGCCGGGGCACGCCCTTGCGCGCGAAGTAGTCGGGCGAGCCGACCAGCAGCAGGCGGTAGGCGCCCAGCTCGCGCGACATCAGCCGCGAATCGTTGAGCGCGCCGGTGCGTACCGCGGCGTCGAAGCCTTCGTCGATCAGGTCGACGAGCCGGTCGGTGAAGTCGATGTCGAGTTCGATCTCGGGGTAGCGCCGCATGAACGCGGCGATGACGGGCAGCATCAGGTCGCGCACGAGCGGCAGGCTGACGCGGAACTTGCCGCGCGGGGCGTCGAGCGTATGCGATAGCTCGGATTCCGCCGCTGCGGCTTCCGCGAGGATGTGTTGGCAGCGCTTCAGGTAGAGCGCGCCTTCGGCGGTCAGGTTCATGCTGCGGGTACTGCGATGCAGCAGCCGGACGCCCAGGCGTTTTTCCAGGCGCGCGATGCTCTTGCCGACCGCGGACGCGGACAGCCCGAGCTGCTGGCCGGCGCCCACGTAGCTGCGCGTTTCGGCGACCTGTACGAAGACGGTGATGCCACTCAGCTTATCCATGGCCCTTCCAGTGCGGAATATATTTCCCGTGACAAAGGAATCATATGTGATTTTTCTTCCGTGCCGAATCTCGTACGCTTGGGGTGAACCGGTTGAAGCGGTTTCCAGGCAATGCGCGCATTGGCATGCGCGGTTCCGCCGGGCATGCGAGCCAGCGCGCGGAACCTCATCTCTCTTCCGTTCCCGATCCGCAGTGAATTCTACGAGCCAATTTTTATGAGCCAATCCGAGCTGCATTCGAACCGGGGTCCAGCGAACCTGCTGTTGCTGACGGCGTGCATGACCGCCGTGCTGATCCCGCTCAGCATCGCGGGGCCCGTCGTGACCGTTCCATCGATCAATCGCTTGCTGGGCGGCACGGCGGTCGAGCTGAACTGGGTATCCAATGCCTATCTGCTGACCTACGGCAGCGCGACGATGGCGGCGGGCAGTCTCGCCGACGTCTATGGCCGCAAGCTGCTGTGGCTGCTCGGCATGCTTGCCTACGTGCTCGTGACGGCCGCGATCCCGTTCGCGCCGAGCGTGCTCGCGCTCGACGTGCTGCGCCTCGTGCAGGGGCTCGGCGCGGCCGCGGCATTTGCGGGCGCGATGGCCACGCTTGCGCAGGAATTCCACGGACGCGACCGCACTAAGGTGTTCAGCATGATCGGCACGACCTTCGGGCTCGGCGCCGCGTTCGGCCCATTGGTCGCGGGCTTCCTGGTCGACACGCTCGGCTGGCAGTGGGTATTCTGGCTGCCTGCGCTGCTCGGCGTGCTGGTGGTGCTGTTCGTGCAGGTCGCCGCGCGCGAGTCGCGCGACCCGAATGCGGCCGGGCTCGACTGGCCCGGCGCGATCAGCTTCACGACCACGCTCGGGCTGTTCACCTACGCGATCCTGCTCGTGCCGGAGAACGGCTGGGGCAGCCGCGTCGTGATCGGCGCATTGCTGGTGTCGGCCGTGCTGCTCGCGATTTTCATCGTGATCGAAACCCGCGTGCGCCGGCCGATGCTCGATCTGTCGCTGTTCCGCAGCGCGCGTTTCATCGGCGTGCAGGTGCTCGCGGCCGCGCCGGCCTATACCTATGTGGTGCTGATCCTGCTGCTGCCGACGCGCCTGATGGGCATCGACGGCCAGAGCGCGTTCGAGGCCGGGCGTTTCATGATCGCGCTGTCCGCGCCGCTGCTGGTGCTGCCGTTCGTCGCGGCATATCTCGCACGCTGGTTCACGGCCGGCGTGATCTCCGGGGTCGGCCTGCTGATCGCGGCGGTTGGCCTCGGTTGGCTCGGCGTCGCGATGGCGTCGGGCACGCTCGCGAACGCGGTCGCGCCGCTCGTCGTGATCGGGGTCGGCATCGGCCTGCCGTGGGGGCTGATGGATGGGATGGCGGTCAGCGTCGTCGAGAAGGAGCGCGCGGGCATGGCCACCGGCATCTTCAACGCGGTGCGGCTTGCTGCGGATGGCGTGGCGATCGCGGTGGTCGGTGCGATCCTGTCGGCGCGGATCTTCGATACGCTCGGTCGTGGGGCGATCGCCGGCGCGCAGCCCGAGGTGCTGAAGGAGGCGGCGAACCGGCTCGCGATCTCGGATGTTGCGCACGCAACCTCCTTGCTGCCGGGGGCGACGCGCTCGCTGCTGCTGCAGGCCTATAACGGCGCTTTCGAATTCCAGTTCTATCTGCTGGCCGCGGCGGCCGTCGTCACGGCGTTCGTCGTGTTCGCCGCGCTGGGCTCGGTCCGGACGCACGAGGAGGCCGACGTGTCGTTGCCCGATGCGTCCTTGAGTAAAGACGCCGGTTGAGCGTCGTCCAGGCGTAGGCGGCGCGGTCGGGCCGGGTTCCGAGGGGCGCCCGGCCGCGCCGCCGATGAGGGCGCCTGAAGCGGCGGCGTGGCCGCCTGCCTCGCCCGGACGACGGGCGGGGATTCGTCATGTAAACCACAAAAACAACGAGACATATCATGGAATACGTGCAAGAGAAGTGCGTCGAGGCGCGCGCCGCACCGCGCATGCCTTTGCCGACCCCCGAGGGCGGCGGGCGCGGGCTCGGCGAGCGGCCTGCCTGGATGGGCGGCACGTTCGACGGCTATCGTTTTTCCACGCGGGACTATCCGAGCGGGCAGCGCTTCGAATCGTGGGCCGAGCACAATCGCCTGCGCGAACTGACGATGTGCGACGAGTCGGACGACGGCTTCGCGTTCGATCAGGCGGATGTGCCGTTCGGCCAGATGCTGCTCGGCTTCCGGCGCTTCGCGAGCAGCGCGGCGGCCGCGCCGTCGAGCTATCGCTTCGTGCGGACGACGACGCTGATCCGGCAGGACGGCTTCGATTTCTTCTACCTGCTGCTGAACTGCAACGACACGGTGCGCTACGAAATCGACGGGCAGGGGCGCGAACAACCGCATTCGTGCCTTGCGCTGCTGGACATGTCGAAGCCCTTCAGCGCGACCGTGCCGGAGGGCGAATCGCTGATTCTCACCGTGCCGCGCAGCATGATTCCCGTCTCGGCGAGCGTGCTGCACGGCCGGATCCTGAACTGCCACGCGAGCCTGCTGCTCATGAGTCAGCTGCAGCTGGCCGCGCGCTACCTGCCGGTGCTGCGTGCGGAACAGATCGCGCACATCGCGCAGGGCGTGCTGAACCTGCTGCATGCGGTGTTCACGCCCGGCGCGGACGTGGCCGAGCAGTCGCCTTACGGCGCCGAACATCTGCAACACGAGCGGGCGAAGCAGTACATCGAGGCGAATCTCGATTCGCCCGATCTCAAGGTCGAGCAGATCTGCCGCGAGGTGGGGCTGTCGCGCTCGGCGCTGTACCGGCTGTTCGCGCCGATGGACGGCGTGGCCACCTATATCCGGCGGCGCCGGCTCATCAAGATTCGCGGCCATCTGCTCGCGCATCAGGCGTCGCACCGGACCATTTCCGAACTGGCCTACCGGTATGGGTTCAACAGCCCGACGCAGTTCTGTCGCGCGTACAAGCAGTATTTCGGCTATACGCCGCGGGAAAGCCGGTCGCTGGGCCTGGGCGGTCGCTGGACGGGGCTCGTCGATCCGTCGCGCGACTATGGCGCGTGGTTGCGCGCGAGCGGCGTGTGAGGGCGGTGCGAGCGCGGTGGGGGCGACGCGCTCGCGCGGCGTTTATTGCGGCGGGCCGGAATTCGCGGGCGTCGACGCACTGACGGGCGGAGCGGCCGGTTCGGCGGCCGATGCCGCGGACGCGGAGGGCGCGGCGGCTGCGGGAAGCGAGGCGGCGTTCGGCGTCGCGGTGGGGGAGGAGGCCGGTGCGGGGAATGCATCCGGTGCCGCGTGGGTTGGTGTTGTCTCGGGCGCAGCGGTTGCGGCAGGCGTGCCGATGGCGGTGGACGCTGACGTGCTGCCCGGTACGCCGAGAGCAGGCGCGTTGGCCGGTGCGGACGCCGGTGCGGCCGGAGCCTGAGCCTGAGCGTTGGCCGGTGTGGACGCCGGCACGGCGAAAGCGGGCGCATTGACCGGTGCGGACGCCGGTGCGGCGAGAGCAGGCGCGGATGCGGGTGCGGCGAGGGCCGGCGCGTTGCCCGATGCGGGCGCGGGCATGCCGACAGGCGTGGACGCTGGGGTAGCGAGAGCCGGCGCATAAACATGTGCGGACGCCGGCGCACCGACGGGCGCGGAGGCGGGGGCACCGGCGCCAGCAGGCATGGAGGCTGGGACGGCTGCGGCCGCCGCCGGCGCGACAACGGCCGACACGCCCAAGCCCCCCGGCGCGGCCGCCCCCGCCCCCGCGTGCGCGCCCGGCGGCGGCTCGGCCTGCGCGCCCGGCGCGGCCGGCGTCTCGAGCTTCAACGGCGCGCCCTCCGGCGTCGCGGCGGGTTCCGGCAGCGGCACCACGGGCTCCTTCTCCGCCGCCTTGACCGTGGCCTTGTCGCGTCGCGCCGGGTCGATCTTCAGGAAGTGGTCGACCAGGTTGAAGAAGCGGTCGTAGAACACGCCCGCCGGGATCGTCTCGCTCGCGGTCTTCACCATCGCATCGTCGCTCGAACCGATCGGCAGCGACAGCGAGCCGAACACGCTGAGCCCGACGCTTGCCGAGGTGTTGGTCTTCTTCAGCGAGTAGCGGTCCTGCACCGCGTTCACGTAGGCGATGCTGGCGGTGCCGTCCGCGTTCGCGTCGGCGCAGACCACGTGGAATTCGATCACCACGTGCGTATCGTTGCTCGGCTGGAAGTTCTTGCTGCCGTCGACCGCGTCCGCGCGCGACAGGTTCGTGATGTAGCCCTGGCTCAGCAGCGCGCGCCGTGCCGCCTCGCAGGTCGCGGCCGAGCGGTCGTGGAAGGTGCGGGTGTACGGGCTGCTCGCGGCGTCGAACTGTTCCTGCTGATACAGGGGTTTCGGCGTCGACGAGCACGCGGACAGCGCAATCGCGAGCGCGCACGGGGCGAGGAACGGTCGGAATCGGATGTGCATGGCGAGTTTCGAGGCGATCGGCGCGGGCCGACCCGGTTGACGCGAACGGTGGCCGTTGCCGATCGGTTCGCGCATGCCTGCGCGCTCCGGGACGCGGCGTCGTGCGCCGCGCGGCGGGTACCTGGCCGGCCGCTATTATAGATTCGTTTGCCCGGCGGGCCTCGAAGGCCGCCGGGCGCGCCGCGTCCGGCGTCAGTTGAAGCGGTGGTCGAACTCGAGCCAGAAGGTCCGGCCGTAGGGCATGTAGTAGCCGACCGTGTAGTACGGCCAGCCGCCGGAATCGTCGTGCTTGATGGTGTTCATCAGGTTGTTGACGACGAGGGTCAGCGTGCTGTTCTTGGTCACCTGATGCCCGATGCTGAGGTTGGTCAGCACGGTCGGCGTCAGATAGCCGGTCTGCGCGGCGTTCGGCACCTTGCCGTAGCGCTCGACCTGCACGGTCGAGGTCCAGCGCGGCACCGACCAGGTCAGGCTCAGCATCAGCTTGTCCGGCCATTCCGGATTGCCGGTCGGGTTCTGCAGCGAGTGCAGCAGGTCCTGCACCGGGCCGTTCGCGAACTGCTGGTACTTGTGGCTCAGCACCTTCGTGTAATTGACCGTCCACATGAAGTTGCCGAAGCCGCGCGTGCGCAGCCGCCACCGGGCCGCGAGATCGAAGCCCGTCGTCTTCTCCATCGCCGCGTTGATCGGGTTGACCAGGATCGTGTTGATCGCGCCCGGGTTCAGCACGGCCGTCATCGGGTTGCGGATCACCCGGCTCAACGCATCCTGGCAGTTCGCCGACTGCGGATTCGACTGGCCCGAGCGGCACGCGGCCTCGGTGCGCAGCAGGTTGTCGGGGTCGATCACGGTGACGAGGTTGTCGATGCGGATGTTGTAGTAGTCGGCCGACAGGTCGACATCCGGCGTCGGCGCGAGCACGAAGCCCGCGCCCCACGACTTGCCGTTCTCCGGCTTCAGGTTGCTGTTGCCGGTCTGCACGTAGTTGTTGCCCGGCGACACGTTCGCGTACGTGCAGCGGCTGATCGGCTGGCCGGACTGCTGGCAGCGGTAGTAGTCGGTGGTCGATTCGAAATAGCCGGCGGTCTTGCCCTGGAAGATGTAATTCATGTCCGGCGCGCGGAAGCTCGTGCCGTAGTTGCCGCGCAGCAGCAGCTCGCGCACGGGCCGGTATTCGACGCCGAAGTTGTAGGTCAGCTTGTTGTTGCTCTGGCCGGCGAAGTGGTAGTCGTCGTAGCGGGTCGCGATGTTCGCGTTGAGCTGCCGGAAGATCGGAATGCGCAGCTCGAATGCGGCCGCGTAGCGCTTGCGGTTGCCGCTCACGCTCTGCGGCGTGCCCGCGTTGTAGTAGACGCCCTGGGCGATCGCCGGATCGACCGTGTTGCTGAAGCCCTGGGTGCCGTACTCGATCACGCCCGCGGCCTTCACCGCGCCGGCCGGCAGCGTGAACAGGTTGCCGTTCGCGCTCAGGCTCACGGTCTGGGTCCAGGTGTTGTTCTGGCTCGATGATTGCCCATACAACGAGTTGAACTGGGCCGGCGTCAGCGGCGTCGAGAAGTGCGAGGGATCGGGCGAGTAGATCGGGATGCCGTCCGCGGTGGTGCCGAGGCGCGGCCCGAGGAAGTCGTTGTCGATGCCCGACAGCAGGAGCGGGCGGGTCGCGCGGCTCTGGTAGCCGGACGCGCTGTAGGCCAGCTCGTAGTTCCAGCTGGTGTCGAGCACCGCGCCGCGCACGCCGGTGATCAGGTTGCCCGCGCGGTCGTCCCAGCGACGGTTCCAGGTGCTCGCGCCGCCGATCTCCTCGGGGGCGAAGCGCTTGGTCCACACCTCGTTCGCGCCGGTCGCCTGGTTGTAGAAGTAGCCGTCGCCCGCGGCGTTCGAGGTCCAGCTCGGGCCGCGCGTGTTGTTCTCGGTCTGGTTCAGCGCGACCGAGGCGGAGCCGAACAGCGTCGCGTGCGGATTGAGCTTGTATTCGAAGCCGCCGTACAGGTTCTCGCTGGTGTTCGCGGTCTGGGTGGTCCAGAACGCGGGCTTCGCGAAGCCGCTGCCGCAGGTCTTGCCGCTGCTCGTGACGCTGCCGCCGAACGCGCCGATGCCGCGCAGGCTGCCGCATGCGCCGGGCGCGCCGAGATAGGCGCCGGTGTCGAGATTCTGGCGCGACCACACGGTCGTCGGCGTTTCGCCTTCGAGCGTCGTGGACGACATGAAGTCGCGCTGCGACGACCAGATCGGATTGGTGCGGCTGACCTCGAGGCCGAACACGGTGTCGAGATCGCCGAAGGTCTTGCCGCCCGAGACCTGCAGGCGGCCGTTCGCGCCGCCGCCGCGCTGGGTGGTGCCGCCCTTGACGTTCACCTCGACGCCGTCGATGTGCTTCTTCATGATGATGTTGACGACCCCGGCGATCGCGTCCGAGCCGTAGATCGCCGACGCCGCGCCGTTCAGGATCTCGATCCGGTCGATCATCTCCGACGGGATGTTGGCGAGGTTGACGAAGTTGACGTTGCCGTCATAGGCGATCGGGTAGTCGGCGACCCGGCGGCCGTCCACCAGCACCAGCGTGTGGTTCGGCCCGAGCCCGCGCAGGTTGATCGCGTTGGCGGCCGGCGTGAAGGTGTTGCCGTAGTCGGCGCCCTGCGTGAAGCCGGTGTTCTGCGTCTGCTGCTGGAGCGCGTCGTAGACGTTGCGATAGCCGCGCGCTTCCAGGTCCTGCCCGGTGATCACGGTGACGGCCGTCGCGCCTTCCTTCTCGGTGCGCGGAATCCGCGAGCCGGTCACGACGAACTTGCGCAGCGAGGCGGTGCCGGGCTGGGCGGCGGAGGCCGCCGTCGGCGGCGCGGCGGTCGACGTGGTCGAGGAGGCGGGTACGGATGCCGCAGCGGCCGCCGAGGCGGCGACGGGCGGTCCGGCGTCCGGCGGATCCTGCGCGCGCGCGCCGGTCGTGAAGGCCAGCGATGCAAGCACCCCGAGCGAGGCCGCGCGCGCTCGCATCGCGCACTTTGTCTTGTTCTTGTCGTTCATGATCCGGCTGCATGCGGCCTGCGCCGCTGCGCAATGTCGTTATGTGGATGGGAGAAACCGGCCGGCCGGCGTGAGGCGTCGCGACGTGGCATGCGTCGCGGCGTTACGGACCGGCTGAAATCCGCGGTAATTTATCGATCCGCATCAATCACGGTCAAACAATGTTTACTCATATCAATGTGATTGATAGTGATCGCTAATCAAATTGAATTAATCGTGTTGGAGCAACAATTCGTCCGTTGTGACAGCGGCGCGTCATGAAAACGAAAGGTGGGCGATACGGCTAAATGCCGGATGGCGCTTTGCAAAGCACAACATTGCATTTAGCGAAGCAGTGGCCTCCTGTATCTTGAGTTCCCGCCCTGCGACGGATGGGACATCGAGGACACAACGGAGGATCGAGGTGAGCGACCATGCAGATCGAGGCATTGACTGACGACGAATGGGCACAGGTCGAACCCCTGCTGGACGACGCGCGCACGCATGGCCGGCGCTCGGGCCGGCCGCGCATGGAGGCGCGCAAGGTGATCGACGCGATGCTGTGGGTGCTGGCGAACGGCGAGGGATGGGGCGCGCTGCCCGAGCGTTTCCCGTCGTCGCCGACCTGTCGGCGGCGTTTCGAGGCGTGGCTCGACAACGGCTCGCTGCATGACGTGATCGAGCGGCTGCGCGAAGGCGGCCGCGCGATATCCCTGGATGGGCGGATCGGGCCGTTGGCGCTGAAGCCGCTCGCGCTGCCGCGCCGCGCCGAACCCTGCGCGTTCGCGTGGCGCGCGCCCGAATCGTGGCGGCCGCCCGCCGAATGACGCGCGGCGGACGGTTCCGCTAGCGGCTCGCGCCGCTCATGCGGCCCACGCAGTCGAGCAGCGCGTCGCGCACCCGCATGATGGCCGGGTCGCGCGCCGCGCTCGTGCGCCAGCCCAGCTCGATCGCGTACGCCGGCAGCGCGACCGGGCACGCATAAGCCTTGAGCGGCGTCGCGCGCGCGAGCGCGCGGGCCGCATGCGCGGGAATCGTCGCGACCGCGTCGCTGCCGAGCAGCAGGTGCGGCAAGGCGGCGAAATGGGTGGTGGCCGCGGCGACGCGGCGCTCGCGCCCGAGCGCCGCGAGCGCTTCGTCGACGATGCCGACCACGCCCCCCGACGAGATCAGCACGTGCGGACGCCGCAGGTAATCGGCGAGCGTCAGCCGGCGCGGCGCGCCCGCGCGCGGGTCGAGCACGCACGCATATGCGCCCGCGCCGATCACGCGCCGGCTCAGTCCGCTCGCGGACAGCCCGCCCGAGGCGAGCGCGAGATCGACATGCCGGCCCAGCAGCGCATCGCCGGCGATGCCGCTGTGGGTTTGCCGGAAGATCAGCCGCAGCGTGCGGCTCTGCGCGGCGAGCGCATCGATCAGGGCGCGCCCGAGCGCGATCTCGAAGTCATCCGACAATCCGACCGAGATGGTCCGCCCGACCTGTTCGCCCGCGTCCGCGCTCATCGCGAGGCTTTGCCGGCAGCGTTCGAGCGCGTCGGACAGGATCGGTTTCAGTTCGTCCGCGCGCGGCGTCGGCGACAGGCCGCGCCCGGTGCGCACGAACAGGGGATCGCGGTACAGCGTGCGCAGCCGCGCGAGCGCCGCGCTGACGGCCGACTGGGTGAGGTCGAGCCGCAACGCCGCGCGGCTCGCGCCGCCTTCCTCGTAAAGCGCCTCGAACACTTTCAGCAGGTTCAGGTCCACGCGTGCGATATCGATGGGGCTCATATCAGATATGTCGGTATCGATTTGATCGATGCCCATCATATCGGCAAAGATGGCGCGGTCCACGACAGGAGACCTTCGACCATGCCCAGTTCAGTCATCGCCGCGCTGCAGCTCGGCGCTTCCCCCGACGGCACGCGCGCCACGCTCGACGCCATCCTCGGCTACGAGGCCGAGATCCGCGCGCGCGAGGCCGCGCTCGTGGTCCTGCCGGAGGCCGTGCTCGGCGGCTATCCGAAGGGCGAGATCTTCGGCACCCGGCTCGGCTATCGGCTGCCGGAAGGTCGCGACGCGTTCGCGCGCTACTACGCCCAGGCGATCGACGTGCCCGGCCCCGAGACCGACGAACTGGCGGCGCTGTCGCAGCGCAGCGGCGCGTCGCTCGTGGTCGGCGTGATCGAGCGCGGCGGCAGCACGCTGTATTGCACGGCGCTGTTCTTCGAGCCGCGCGCGGGGCTCGTCGCGAAACATCGCAAGCTGATGCCGACGGGCGCCGAGCGCCTGATCTGGGGGCAGGGCGACGGCTCGACGCTGCCGGTGGTCGACAGCGCGGCCGGCCGGCTGGGCGCGGCGATCTGCTGGGAGAACCACATGCCGCTGCTGCGCGCCGCGATGTACGCGAAGGGCGTGCAGGTCTGGTGCGCGCCGACCGTCGACGAACGCGAGGTCTGGCAAAGCACGATGCGCCACATCGCGCACGAAGGGCGCTGCTTCGTGGTCAGCGCGTGCCAGGTGCAGCCTTCTCCGCGCGCGCTCGGCGTGGCGGCGCCGGGCTGGGACCCGGAGCGGCCGCTGATCCGCGGCGGCAGCGTGATCGTCGGGCCGCTCGGCGACGTGCTGGCCGGGCCGCTCGTCGGCGAGGCGGGGCTGATCGCCGCGCGCGTCGACACCGAGGATCTGGTGCGGGCGCGCTACGACTTCGACGTGGTCGGCCACTACGCGCGCGCCGACGTGTTCTCGCTGCGCGTGGACGAGCGGCCGAAGCAGCCGGTGGTGTTCGACGGCGGCGCGTGATCGGGATTTTCCCGGGCGCGCGCCGCGGCGCGCCCGGCTTCGGCGGGTCGGTTATTGTCCCTATTGCGCGTTTCGCGCCGCGCCGCCCAGCCCCGTCGGGACGGCGCGGCGCGACAGTGCGCGCCTCGCAGGATCCATGCCGGGCGCCGCCGCGCCGCGAACATTCCTTGCTGCAACGCAACGCCAAGCGCGCCGACGCGATGGTATGCTGGCCTCCGATCGATTCGTATGGCTGGCACACCGGCAAGCATGGCATCCCCGTCTCGCGTGGTCCTAAATAAAACGAACGCTTCGGCCCACCTGGAGTCGGAGCATTGAAGGCGACGCCCGAGCTGCGCGCATGCGCACGCTTCCTGCCCCGCGCACGCGCCGGGCAGCCGGTATGTACCGGTTCCATCGCGGGTCGCGCCCGCGCACAGAATTCTAGTTCTACAACATGGAGACAGTTTCATGACCGAGAGCCAAGCGGCCGCGGGAGCGCGCGCCATTCCGATTGACGTTCCCGCCCACGTCCGGCACCGCGGGCTGATCGACTGGGTCGCGCGCGTGGCCGCGCTGACCGAGCCCGCGCGGGTCGTCTGGTGCGATGGCTCGCAGGCCGAGTACGACGCGCTGTGCGAGCAGATGGTCCGGCAGGGCACGATGATCCGGCTGAATCCGGCGCTGCGGCGGAACTCGTTCCTGGCCCTGTCCGATCCGTCGGACGTCGCGCGCGTCGAGGACCGCACCTTCATCTGCAGCGCGACGCGCGAGGATGCGGGGCCGACCAATCACTGGGTCGCGCCGGCCGAGATGCGCACGACGCTCGACGGCCTGTTCCGGGGCGCGATGCGCGGCCGCACGCTGTACGTGGTGCCGTTCTCGATGGGGCCGCTCGGCTCGCCGATCGCGCATATCGGCGTGGAGCTGTCGGACAGCCCGTATGTCGCGGTCAACATGCGGATCATGACGCGCATGGGGCGCGACGTGCTCGCCGCGCTCGGCGAGGACGGCGAATACGTGCCGTGCGTGCACAGCGTCGGCCAGCCGCTCGCGGCCGGCGAACCCGACGTGCGCTGGCCGTGCAATCCGACCAAGTACATCGTGCATTTCCCGGAAACGCGCGAGATCTGGAGCTTCGGCTCGGGCTACGGCGGCAACGCGCTGCTCGGCAAGAAGTGCTTCGCGCTGCGCATCGCGTCGACGATGGGGCGCGACGAGGGCTGGCTCGCGGAGCACATGCTGATCCTCGGCGTGACCTCGCCCGCGGGCCGCAAGTACCACGTCGCGGCCGCGTTCCCGTCGGCCTGCGGCAAGACCAACTTCGCGATGCTGATTCCGCCGAAGGGCTTCGAGGGCTGGCGCGTCAGCACGATCGGCGACGACATCGCGTGGCTCAAGCCGGGCGCGGACGGCCGCCTGTACGCGATCAATCCGGAGGCCGGCTATTTCGGCGTCGCGCCGGGCACGGGCGCGAAGACCAATCCGAACGCGCTCGCGACGCTCGAGGAAAACGTGATCTTCACCAACGTCGCGCTGACCGACGACGGCGACGTGTGGTGGGAAGGGCTCACCGAGACGCCGCCCGCGCACCTGCTCGACTGGCAGGGCGAGGACTGGACGCCCGAGATCGGCCGCGCGACGGGCCGCAAGGCCGCGCATCCGAATGCGCGCTTCACCGCGCCCGCCTCGCAGTGCCCGTCGATCGACGACGACTGGGACAACCCGGCCGGCGTGCCGATCGACGCGTTCATCTTCGGCGGCCGCCGCTCGACCACGGTGCCGCTCGTCGCCGAGGCGCGCGACTGGACCGAGGGCGTCTACATGGCGGCGACGATGGGCTCCGAGACCACGGCGGCCGCGGCGGGCCAGCAGGGCGTCGTGCGGCGCGACCCGTTCGCGATGCTGCCGTTCTGCGGCTACAACATGGGCGACTACTTCGCGCACTGGCTCGCGCTCGGCGAGCGGCTCGCGGCGTCGGGCGCGCGCCTGCCGCGCATCTACTGCGTGAACTGGTTCCGCAAGGGCGCGGACGGCCGCTTCGTGTGGCCCGGTTACGGCGAGAACATGCGCGTGCTCAAGTGGATGCTCGACCGCATCGACGGCGCGGGCGCGGGCGTCGAGAACGCGTTCGGCGTCACGCCGCGCTATGAGGACCTGAACTGGGACGGGCTCGCGTTCACGCCCGCGCAGTACGAGCAGGTAACCTCGATGGATGCGGCCGCGTGGCGCGACGAGCTGGCGCTGCACGACGAGCTGTTCGAGCGCCTGAAGGCGCGCCTGCCGCGCGCGCTGGTCGAGACCAAGGCGCGCATCGAAGGCCGGCTGGCGGGCTGAGCATCGGCGCGCGCAGCCGACGCCTAGGCGGGCGCCGGCTGCGGGTCGCGCGGGCCGTGGCCGGTCCAGCGCTTGAACGCGCGGCGGAAGTTGTGCGAATCGCTGAAGCCGACTTCGTGCGCGACGTCCTCGATCGACAGGCGCGGGTTGCTCAGCAGCGTGAACGCGCGTTTCTGGCGGATCGTGTCGATCACCGTCTGGTAGGACACCCCCTGGTCGGCCAGGCGTCGCCGCAGCGTGCGTTCGCTCATGCACAGCTGCGCGGCGATGGCCGCGAGCGTCGGCGCGTGGCGCAGGTCGCGACGCACGATGCGCTCGATCGATTCGAGGAAATCGGGGCCTTCGGGCTCGACCGGCTCGGCGCTCTGCAGGAATTCGAGCGCCTGACGGTGCGCGAGCGGATCGTGGGTCGCGATGGCGCGCGCGCCCCATGCGGCGTCGCAGCGGAACAGGTTGTGCGGCTGTTCGAAGCGCACCGGGCACTCGAACGCGCGCGCGTAGGCGTCGGCCTGGGCCGGGCGCGGATAGGCGAGATCCACTGACAGCGGCCGGAATCCCGCGCCTGCCAGCGCGCGGCCGATCTTCATGAAGTTGCCGAACGCTTCCTCGACGAGGAAGGCCTCGATATCGGCCTCCAGCAGCAGGTTGGTCGCATGGATCGACATCGCCCGCGCGTCGCTCTTCAGTTCGAATTGCAGCAATGGCCCGGTATGGCGCTGCAGGCGCATGCCGACCGCGACCGCATCCTTGAAGGTGGGGCTCGTCAGCATCGCGTAGCCGACCAGGCCGATCGACGCGATCGTCTCGCTCATGCCGAGTTCGAGGCCGAGCGCGCGCCCGGGCGCCATCGCGAGCGCGCGCCGGATCATCGCGCTGGCCTGGCGCAGCGAGATGCGGCACGCGGGATTGGACAGGTCCTCGACCTCGAAGCCGAGCCCGCGGCACAGCCGCGTCGAATCGATGCCCAGCGTGTCGCTCGTCTCCGCGAGGCAGCGCAGCAAGTGAACCGGCAGATTCGCCGTCGTATAACGGGCGGTATCCTCCATGGGCGCTCCATGCTTTTTTTTCGCGATTGTACTCGCTCCCCCCGGCGCGCATGGGCCGCCGGCACGGCATGGAAAACCCCCGGTCCACTGCTGCATCACGCTCAGAAATAGTGGCGCAGGCCGACCGTCGCGCCCAGCTGCGTGCCGGCCGTGCTGGGCCCCTGGCCGTTGATGCCGACCAGCTGCGCGCCGATCAGCCCGCCCCGGTAGAGGGAATAGTCGAGTTCGGCGTAGAGCAGGTCGCGCTTCGACAGCGCATAGCCCGCGACGATCTGGTATTGCTGCGCGTGGCCGTCGAAGTCGGGCGTGTAGCCCGATTGCGTGGTCCACCAGCCGTTGACGGCGGCCGTCAGCGCCGCGCTGACGCGCCAGCTCAGGCCGGCGAGGATCATGCGGCGGCGGCGGAAGCCGCCCGGTGTGTTCGGATCCGCGACCTGCGCGGGCGAGATGATGCCGAGCCCCGCGAGATCGGCCGGGCTGAACGGCCCGTTCGCGAACGAGGTGAATGCGTTGTCGCGCGCATTGTCGAGGTAGCCGGCGTTGACGGTGACGGGGCCGAGCGTGAACGCCGCGCCCGCCGTGTAGATCGAAAAGGTCGCGTGCGTGACGTCGTCCCGGTTGCGCAGGAACGAGGCGCCCGCGCGCAGCGGCCCGGCGTCGGGCGCGTAGGCGACCGACGCGCCGACCTGGCTGCCGAGCGGGCCGCCGCCCGCGCGGCCGCCCGGCGAATACTGCGCGAGCAGATAGAGGCCGCCCAGCTGCGCGCCGTACTGGATCATGTTGTTGGTGCGCGAGCCCGCGAGCAGCGTCTGCTCGGGCTTGAAGACATTCACGTACGGATCCTGCGGGCCCGCCCACAGGTTCGAGCCGTAGGTGAGCGACACGCCTTCGAACGCGACGTTGTACTGGCGGCCGAGCGTGAGCAGCCCGAGCGTCGGCGACATCAACCCCACGAACGCGACCTGGAAGAAGTTCGTCGAGCCGGCCGGCACGATCGCGCCGCTGTTCGGGCCGAAGTGGCTTTCGAGATTGAACTGCGCCTGCAGGCCGCCGCCCAGGTCTTCCTGGCCTCTCACGCCCCAGTAGCTTTCGGTCAGGCCGCCGCCGTCGGCCATCGAGATGCGGCGTCCGGTGGACGATGGCGCACCGTCGGGGCCGTAGGTCACGCCGTGGGTCTCGTAGCGCAGGCCGGCGTCGAGCACGCCGTACAGCGTCACGCTGCTTTGCGCGCGCGCGCCGAGCGCGCACAGGGCGAGCGTCGCGCAGCAGGCGACGCGAAGGGAGCTTCTGGGCTTCATGCTGAGTCAACTCCGGACTGCGGGTCGGGGAGGGCGGCCGGAGCCGCCGGGTGGCATCTGGGTGCCGGAATCGACTGTAGGGAGCCAATTTTCCGCGGAGCAAGGCCGCAGCGGCCAATCTCGTGGTGCGAGACGGCCAGCTTCGCGTTCAGCGCGACGGCTGGACCGCCTGCCCGGGCGAGGCGGGGGGCGTCGCGCGCAGCGCGGGCCGCACGAACGGCGCGGCCGCGACGAGCGCGACGCACAGCAGGTCGGCGAAGCGCGCGCTGCCGTGGCGTTCGAGCAGCGCGCCGGACAGCGCGGTGCCCGCGCCCGACGCGCCGAACGTGATGACCAGCGTGCGCGCGACGAGCGAGCCGTCGGGATCGAGGTCGGACAGCCGCCCGGTCAGGAACGGCACGATCACGAAGAACGCGCTGTTCAGCAGCAGCTGGCTGAGGAAATAGTCCTTGCCGTCCGTCGCGCCGAAGAACCATTGCAGCGCGCCGAGCATCGCGAACAGCGCGATCCACACCAGCGCGATGCGGCGCGGATGGCTCGCGCGCTGCGCGGGCACCAGCGCGCCGGCGAAGCCGAGCAGCGACGAGACCGACAGCAGCACGCCGATCAGCGTCGGCGACAATCCGGCGCGCGCGCCGACGAAGCCGGCGATCGCCCATTGCGAGGTCTGCACGCCGTAGATCAGCACGGTCACGATCCAGATGGCGGCGACCGGCCGCCAGGGCGGCGCGGCCGGGCGCGAGCGCTTCGCCGCGCGCGGGGGCGCGGGCGCGGCGAGCGCGCCGAGGCCGCGCAGCGCGGGCGCGAGCGCCGCGATCACGCCGGCCAGCAGCACGAACAGCGCACGCGCGCCCCAGCCGGCCGGCAGCGCGGCGATCACGACCAGCAGGCCGCCGTTGAGCGCGCCCGCCAGCAGGTTGATATAGCCCCACACGCGATCGGTCGACACGCGCCGCGACACGCCCGAGGCGACCACCACGAACAGCATGCCCTCGAACAGGCCCGTCAGCGCGCGCGCCGCGCCGAGCCAGGCGAGATCGGGCGCGACGGCGCTCGCCGCCTGCCCGACGACCGCGCCGAGCGCGCCGGCCACGACGAAGCCGCGCGCGGCGCGCGCGATCCAGCGCGGCAGCAGGGCGCAGCTGACGGCGATGCCGAGGATCTCGAGGCCGACGATCTCGGTGGCGAGATCCTCGCCGAGGTGGAAGCGCGCCATCACGGCGGCGACCAGGAACGGCGACAGGATGAGGCCGTTGGTGGCCGCCGCGAAGGCCAGCGCGAGCCGTACGATCGCGGCGGTGGACGGGTCGGGGCGGACGGCGGGAACAGGCGTGACGGCGGACATCGTGGCTCCTCTCGTGGGACGGACGGCAGCGCGATCGAACGTGACGACGCCGGCCTACACGCCGAACAGCGCGCGCAGGTACGGCGTCAGGAACAGGCCATGCGGGTCCATCTGCTCGCGCAGCGCGAGGAAATCGTCCCAGCGCGGATAGCAGGCGGCGAGCGCGCGCGCGTTCAGCGTATGCATCTTGCCCCAGTGCGGGCGGCCGCCGTGATTGAGGCAGATCGCCTGCACCGCATCGAAGTACGCGTCGAACGGCATGCCGCGGTACTGGTGCACCGAGATCCGCACGGTGTCGCGGCCATAGTCGGGGCTGAGCCAGATGTCGTCCGCGCGGACCCAGCGGTATTCGAGCGGAAACATCAGCGGGAAGGTGCGCCGCGCGATCAGCGCGCGGATCTCGCGCAGCGCGTCCGCGCCGCGCTCGGCGGGCAGCGCCCATTCCATCTCGTTGAAGCGCACGCGCCGCTCCGTCGACAGCATCGCGTGGCTCGCGTCGACCCGCCGCCCCGGCGACACGGTCGACGCGCACAGACGGCTCAGCGCCGGGCACAACCCGGGCGCGCGCCGGCCCAGCCCGCACAGCGCGCCGAACACGGTGTTCTCCAGGAACGATTCGGTCGCGCGGCCGGCCCAGTGCGCGGCGTCGGCCGGTTCGTCGGTGAGGTCCCAGGCCTTGGTGAGCACGGTGTCGGTATGCGGAAACCAATAGAACTCGAAGGAGCGGTGGCGCTCGGTGAGCGCGTCGGCCTGCGCGAGGCAATCGTCGAGCCGCATCGCGCCGCGTTCGAGGCGCAGCCGGAACGCGGGCACCACGCGCAGCGCGATCTCGGTCAGCACGCCGAGCACGCCCAGGCCGACGCGGCCGCCCGCGAACAGCGCCGGGTTCTCGTCGGCCGATGCGCGCACTTCCTCGCCGTCGGCGCGCAGCATGGTCAGGCCGTCGATCTGCGTCGACAGGTTGCCGAGCGTGATGCCGGTGCCGTGCGTGGCGGTGCTGGTCGCGCCGGCGAGCGACTGCGCGTTGATGTCGCCGAGGTTCTCCATCGCGAAGCCGCGCTCGGCGAGCGCGGGGCCGAGCGCGAACAGGCGCGTGCCGGCGTGGACCCGCGCGATGCGGCGGGGTTCGTCCAGTGCGATGAGGCCTTGGACGCGGTCGAGCGAGACGATCCGGTCGTCGGTCTGCACGAGCGGGGAGAACGAATGTCCGGCGCCCGCGAGCCGCACCGTTCCGCCGCGCGCGGCCGCGTCCCGCAGCACGGCGGCGAGCGCGGCGCGCGACGCGGGTGTCTCGACGGTTGCCTTCGGACTGCTTACATATCCGGACCAGTTGCGCCACATCGTGGATGACCTCATTGCGTACGGTGGATGGAACGACGTCGGCGCGGCGTCAGAAGAAGCACTTGCCTTCGCCCCGGTAGGTGGGGATTTCGTCGATCACGCGGCCGTCGCGGATCAGCAGCAGCGTGTTGAAGCGCTCGCACAGCTCGCCGGCCTTCGCGTGGCGGAACAGGATCGGGTCGCCGAGCGCCGGCTGGAGATGGGCGGGATGACGCACCGGCGTCTGCACCTCGCCCGCGCCTTCGTTGGCGATCAGCGCGCAGCCGGCGGGCAGCCACGGTCGCGGCAGGCGGCTCGGGCCGCTCGCGCCCGATGCGACATAGCCGCCGCCCGAACAGGTGACGACGCCCGGCTGCGGCACCCGCGTCACCGCGAGTGCGAAACCCGCCGCGGGTTGCGCGCGGAAGCTCGCGTAGTGATCGAACAGCGTCGGCGCGTACAGGCCCGAACCGGCGGCGAGCTCCGTGACGGAGGCGTCGCGGCGGGTGCTCTCGATGCTGCCGGTGCCGCCGCCGTTGACGAAGCGCAGCGCATGGCCGGCGTCGGCGAGCGCGCGCACGACGGCCTCGCGGCGCGCGTTGACCTCACGCGCCGAGCGCCGCTTCAGATGCCGCACCAGTGCATTCTTGAGCGCGCTGCCCGGCGCGTGGTCCGGTATGCCCGCGATCTGACCTTCGTAGCCCATCAGGCCGTCGAGCCGCACGCCGTCGCAGCGCGCGATCGTCTCGGCGAGCGCGACGGCGGCCGATGCGTCGCGGATGGGCGAGCGGTACATGCCGAAGTACAGCCCCGGATACGCGGACGACATGTCGAGGTCGATCGCGAGCGGCATCGACACGCTGGATGCGCGCGCGATCGCGGCGATCCGTTCGACCTGGGCCGCGCTGTCGACCATCAGCGTGATCGCGCGGCCGAGCCGCAGTTGCGCGGCGACCTCGCGCAGCGCGTCGGGATCGCCGTCGGGATAGGCGACCACGAGGTCGTCGAAGCCGTCGGCGGCGAGCCATGCGGCTTCCCGCGCGGAGTAGCAGAGCAGGCCGCGCGCCACCGGGTTGGCGAGCAGCGCGCGCAGCAGCGGCCGCGCGCGCACCGACTTGGTGGCGAGGCGGATCGGCAGGCCGCCCGCGCGGCGCGCGAGGTCGGCGAGGTTCGCTTCGAGATGCGCGAGATCGATGAACGCGGCGGGCAATGCGCGGCCCGCGAGCGCGGCGCGGTAATACGTATAGTCGTGAGGCGCGGCGGGGGGAACGGGAACACGGCTCATTGAACTGGCTCGGCTGAAGGAGGCGTTGCTGCGTGGTCCGATCGGCGATCGGGTATGGCCACGAGCATAGGGGCGCTCAAAAACCGCACCAAGCGCGCAGCGGGTCGTTCGATGGGTCCGATCCGGCCAATCTGGCCGGTCCGCGCGATTCGGGCCGCAGGCGCGCAGCGCCGTCGCGCGGGCGCGGCGGGCGGTTTAGTGACGCGGTTCTAGTCGCCGGTTTTTGACGCCGCGCAAGTTTCGACCTAGAACCTACTCGCAGATCAACGACAACGGGCGAGGGGGCCAACGTGAAACGATCGAGGGCGCTGTGGCGCGGCGTGGGGATAGTGGCGGGCGTGGCCGTCGCGCTTGCCGCATGGCGATACGGCCTGCTGTCGCAGGCCGCCACGCGGATCGATGCGCGCAGCGGCGGCGTGACGCTCGCGGCGGCGGCGGGCCCCGCGCCCGCCTGGAACGCGCCCGGCCCCGAGGAGCGGCGGCTCGATCTCGATGCGCTGCGCCGCTCGCTCGCGAGCCGTCCCGACGCGGATGCCGAGGTGGCGCGCATCGTTGCGTTCGCACGGTTTCGCGATCGGGTGGCGGCCTTTGGCAACAGTCGCAACAGCCTGCCCGCCGCCGAGCGCGCCGCGCTCGCGCGGTCGATCCTCGACGAACTGCCCGAGCATGTCGCGCGCAACGAGATCGTGCCGGTGCAGGCCGAGGCGCTGAGCGCCGCGCTGCTCGTCGACGCCCAATCCGACACGGCGACGCGCGAGGCGGCGATCCAGTCGATGCGCGCGCAATGGGACGCCTATGCGCAGCAGAGCGTCGGCCCGTCGCCCGCCCAGGATCCGCGCTATGTCGCGTACGCGCAGCAGAGCCGCGACATCATCCAGCAGGTGCGGGCGAGCGTGTCCGATCCGGACCAGCAGCAGCGCGTCATCGGACAGCGGCTGCAGGCGCTGCGCGTGCAGCTGTTCGACTCAGCCGCTTCACCCGGCGCGCACTGAGCGCGCCGCACATTCCCGCCGCATCGCGGCGAATCATCCTGTCGATCAGAACTGGGAGGGGGAGATGTCCGTGTCGAACTATTTGAAACGCTGCTGGATCGCGGGCCTGCTGGGCTGCGCCGCGCTCAACGGCCACGCGGCGGATACGCCGCAGCCCGATCCGTCGATTCCCTATTATTCGTGGTACGAAGTGATCCTGCCGGAAAGCAGCGGCGCGTCGTGCGGCAACGGCACGCCGATGCGCTTCTACATCAATCGCGCGCAGTCGGACAGCCTGCTCTACATGATGGAGCCGGGCGGCGCGTGCTGGGACTACGGCACCTGCACCCAGACCGCGACCGGGCCGGAAGCGGGGCTCGGCGGCTTCAATCCGGACGGGATCCCGCACAACTACATGAACGGCACGACGAGCCAGAGCATCAAGTCGTCGTTCCTGTCGCCGCTGCTGACGCGCATGGACGCCGCCCACATCCTGGTCGGCGAGCCGAAGGTCGAGACCCAGGACTGGACCCAGGTGTTCGTGCCGTATTGCACGGGCGACATCCACATGGGCAGCGCCGTGCACAGCTACACCTCGCCGAGCGGCGACTGGCGGGTGCAGCACTACAGCGGGCTCAGGAACATCCAGGCGGTCGCCGACTGGCTCGTCGCGCACGGCTTCGGGCAGCCCGCGCGGCTGCTCGTGTACGGGATGAGCGCGGGCGGCTACGGCACGCTCGGCAACTACGCGGCGCTGCGCACCACGCTGCAGCCGCGCGTGCACAGTTCGCTGCTCGACGACGCCGGCACGGTGTTCAACACGCCCTTCGACGCCGACATGGCCGCGCATCCATCGGTGGGCCTCTACGATCGCGCGCGCAGCGAGTGGGGCATGCTCGCGCCGGACGGCATGATCGCGGTGAATCAGCGGCTGGCCCGCAACTTCGATCCCGGCAACATGGGCAGCGCGTATTACGCACTCTCGACCACCTTCCCGCACGACCGCTTCGGCTTCTCGACCTACCAGCGCGACAAGATCATCGCCGCCTACACCTATCGCGCGTTCGTGCCCGCCGTGATCGCGGCGCCCGACGACGCGAGCAAGGACGCGCTGTCGCTGGCGATGTTCGCGCAGGAGCTGGACGGTCTCAAGCAGACGCTGAATCCGCTGCCGAACTTCGGCTACTTCATGCCCTGGTCGCGCAACGACTTCATCGACAACCACCAGGTGACGGCGGTCAGCTTCACGGGATCGGGCATCCACGAGCGCGGCATCGATGCCGACATCGGCACCTTCGTCGCCGATCTGCTCAACCAGCAGGATCCGGCCGACGTGCCGGTGATGAAGGCGTTCCGCACCCAGCAGTGGTCGGATTTCACGTTCTCGACGTTCCTCGCGTGGATCGACAGCGTGCTCAACCTGACGGGCGAAGCGGGGCCGATCTCCGGCCACCACGCGTAAGCGCGGGCGCGGGCAGCGGCGCGGCGGTGGGCCGCGCGCCGCGCCGCGCGGTTCGATGCGACAATCGTCGCGATACATCGAACCAGGAGACATCGCAGTGAGCCACATCGACATCCGACGCATCGCCGTGGTCGGCGCGGGCGTGATCGGCGCCAGCTGGGCCGCGTTCTATCTTCAGCAAGGCTTCGACGTGGTCGTGACCGACCCCGCGCCCGATGCGCGCGAGCGGCTCGACCGCAGCCTGCGCGAGGTGCTCGGCGAGCGTCACGCGACGCTGGCCGCGCAGCTGCGCTTCGACGCCGACCTCGCGAGCGCGCTGGTCGACGTCGACTTCGTGCAGGAGAACGGCCCCGAGCGGCTCGATCTCAAGCGCGAGCTGTATGCGCGCATGGATGCGCTGCTGCCGGCTCGGGTGCTGATCGCGTCGAGTTCGTCGGGGCTCAAGATGTCGGAGATCCAGACCGCGTGCGCGCATCATCCGGAACGCTGCCTGATCGGCCATCCGTTCAATCCGCCGCACCTGATCCCGCTCGTCGAGCTGGTCGGCGGCGCGGCCACCTCGCCCGCGACGCTCGACGCCGCGCGGCAGTTCTACGACGGGCTCGGCAAGGTCACGATCGTGCTCAACAAGGAGATGACGGGCCACGTGGCGAACCGGCTCGCGGCCGCGTTGTTCCGCGAGGTCTATCACCTCGTCGGCGAAGGCGTGGTGAGCATCGAGGACGCCGACCGCGCGGTGTCGTGGGGGCCGGGGCTGCGCTGGGGGCTGATGGGGCAGGGCCTGACCTATCACCTCGGCGGCGGCGAAGGCGGGATCGCGCATTTCCTCGACCACCTGTCCGGCCCGATGACGACCTGGTGGAACGACCTCGGCGCGCCGTCGTTCGATCCGGCGGTCGATCGTCAGCTGATCGACGGGCTGCGCGCGATCCAGGGCGAGCGCAGCATGCAGGCGCTCGGCGCGGAACGCGACCGCCTGCTGGTCGAACTGATCGAGGCGCGCCGCGGCAGCTTCCTGCCGTGAGCGGCAATCAGTCGTAGAACGCCGAGGGCACCACGCCGAAGTGGCGCTTGAACATCGCGGTGAACGCGCTCTGGCTCGTGTAGCCGTGGTCGAGCGCGATGCTCAGGATCTTCTCGCCGTGCGCGAGCCGCTTGAGCGCCAGCAGCAGCCGCGCCTGCTGGCGCCAGCGTCCGAAGGTCAGCCCGGTCTCGCGGCTGAACCAGCGGTACAGGGTCTTCTCCGATACGCCGAGCTGGGCCGCCCACGCGCCGATCGTGCGATGGTCGTCGGGCGCCGCGAGGATCGTGTCGCATACCGCCTGCAGGCGTGCGTCGTTCGGCCAGGGCAGGTAGAGCGGCAGGCGCGGCACCGCGTTGAGTTCCGCGAGGATCAGCTGCATCAGGTGGTCGTCGCGCGAACCCGCCGCGTAGTCGAGCGGCACGTCGATCGCCGCGACGATCAACTCGCGCAGGAGCGGCGGCACGTCGACCACGCCGGTGCGCGCGCGCAGCCCGGCCGCCACCGCGGGTTCGACGAACACGGTGCGCATCTTCACGTCGCCGCTCATCTGCACCGCATGGTCCAGCTCGGGTTCGAGCCAGACCCCGCGCGTGGGCGGCACCACCCATGCGCCGGTCGGCGAGGTGATCTGCATCACGCCCTCGATCGCATAGAGCAGCTGCGCGCGGCGGTGCCGGTGGGTTTCGATATGGGTGCCGTTCGGATAGAACGCGGCCATCGCCGCGACCGGCATCGGCGTGTTCTCGTAGGGCAGGTGGTCGACAGCCGGCGAAACGGCTGACCGATTTGCGGCAAGAGTCGACATATTGGCGAAAGACGGGCGAGGGGGAGAACGCGCACGATGTCGGATTCCTGCACACCGAGCGACAAATGAACGCATCGTATGTTTTTTTGAGCATTTTGGCCATTGATCGCGTAGAGCGTGCCGCATGACGGCGCCCGAGAACCTCGATCTTCTGAGCCCGACCCTCGATCCGGACCTCGCGCATCTGGCCGTCGGCCTGTTCAGCCGGCTCGACCGGCTCGCCGCGCTGCTTGAAGCGGACGCGGACGCGGGCGCGGTGCGCGCGGCGAGCGTCGACTGGCACGGCGCGCATGCGTTCCGCTGGGTGCCGGATCGGCGCGCGCGCGGCGACGCGGGGCGGCTGGTACCGGTACCGGCGCCCGCGCTGATCAGTTTCGACGCGCTCGCGAACATCGAGCGGCAGGTCGCGCTCGTGAGGCAGAACACGCGCCAGTTCGTGCTCGGCCATCCCGCCAACAACGTGCTGCTGACCGGCGCGCGCGGCACCGGCAAGTCCTCGCTCGTGAAGGCCTGCCTGCATGCGTTCGCGGCCCGGGGGCTGCGCCTCGTCGAGGTCGGCAAGGATGGGCTCGATGCGCTGCCGATGCTATTCGAGCTGCTGCGCGGCCGGCCCGAGCGCTTCATCGTGTCGTGCGACGACTTGTCGTTCGAGGCGGGCGAGACCGGCTACAAGGCGCTCAAGACCGTGCTCGACGGCTCGATCGCGGGCGGCGCGCCGAACGTGCTGATCTATGCGACCTCGAATCGGCGTCATCTGGTGCCGGAACAGGCGTCGGACAACGCCGCGCATACGCTCGACGAGCACGGCGAACTGCATCCGGGCGACGCGGTCGAGGAGCGCATCTCGTTGTCGGAGCGTTTCGGGCTGTGGGTGACGTTCTACGGCTTCTCGCAGGACGAATATCTGCGCGTGGTGGACGCCCGATTGCACGCGCAGGGCTATGCGGAGCCCGAACGCGAGGCGGCCCGCCAGCCGGCCCTGCAATGGGCGCTGCAGCGCGGCGCGCGGTCGGGCCGGATCGCAGTGCAGTTCGTGCAGGACTACGTGGGGCGGCGCGCGAGCGACGCCGCCTGAGCGTCAGTCTCGCGGTGTCGCGCGCTCGGCGCGCACGCTGCTGGCGCCTGTTGCTTGTAGTGCGATCCACTCAGCGTCATGCGCGCCGGCCGCGCGGGCTGTGGCCGACGGGCCTGCGCCTGCTGCTACGTCCGCGCCCGATTCGACGCGGCGAGGCGCTCGGCGCTGCGGGCCGGGTACTGCATGCTCAGTGCGATCCACTCAGCGTCATGCGCGCCGGCCGCGCGGGCTGTGGCCGACGGGCCTGCGCCTGCTGCTACGTCCGCGCCCGATTCGACGCGGCGAGGCGCTCAACGCTGCGGGCCGGGTACTGCATGCTCAGTGCGACCCGCTCAGCATCATGCGCGCCGGCCGCGCGGGCTGTGGCCGATGGGCCTGCGCCTGCTGCTACGTCCGCGCCCGATTCGACGCGGCGAGGCGCTCAACGCTGCGGGCCGGGTACTGCATGCTCAGTGCGGCCCGCTCAGCGTCATGCGCGCCGGCCGCGCGGGCTGTGGCCGACGGGCCTGCGCCTGCTGCTACGTCCGCGCCCGATTCGACGCGGCGAGGCACTCGGCGCTGCACGCCGGGTACTGCATGCTCAGTGCGACCTTCCTCAGCGTCATGCGCGCCGGCCGCGCGGGTTACTGCCGGCGGGGGCCTGCGCCTGCTGCTACGCCTGCCCCGGATGCGACGCGGCGAAACACTCGGCGTCGCGCGCTCGGAACGCCATGCTCAGTGCGGCCGGCCGACCCGGCGAGCGCCATGCGCGCTACTGCTGGCTGGTCTGCGCCTGCGCCTGCTGCTGTTGCGCCCACACGGGATTCGACGCGGCGAAGCGGGCGCGGTTGATGTCGATGGTCGTCTGGCTCGGCGGGTAGTCGCCGTCGGTGGTCGGGATCGTGCCGTCGCGATACGCCTGGATCAGCTCGGCGCGCACGTCGGCGCGCGTCTTGCCCGGCTGCATGTCGGATTGCTGGGCGAGTACCGGCGCGGCGGCGCAGGTCAGGACGAGAAGGAGGGTAAGGCGCGAGTGGTTCATGAGGGGCTCCTGGTGGCGGTCCGGATGCGGGGAGAACAGGCGCGGCACGCAGCCGACGCCTCGTGCCGCTTATTCTGGCGAGCAGGGGCTGGGCGCACGCTGACCGGATCATGGCGATTTGGTCAGGATCGCGGCGGCGCGGCGCGAACATGACAAAATTGTCATTCATGCGCCATCTCCGTCAGCGGCGCGACCCTTTACCCTTGCCGGGCTCACCACACGCGGGCCGCCGCGCTCCCTGCCATGCGAATCCTGATCATCGAAGACGAACAGAAAATGTCCGCCTACCTGCGCAAGGGGCTGACCGAGGCGAGCTTCGCCGTCGACACGGCGGCCGACGGCCGCGAAGGCCTGTTTCTCGCGCTGCATGAGGACTTCGACCTCGTCGTGCTCGACCTGATGCTGCCGGAACTGAGCGGCTTCGAGGTGCTGCGCCGTCTGCGTGCGCAGAAGCAGACGCCGGTGCTGCTGCTCACCGCGCGCGATGCGGTCGAGGACAAGGTCGAGGGGTTCGAACTGGGTGCCGACGACTATCTCGCGAAGCCGTTCGCCTACGCGGAGTTCCTCGCGCGGGTGCGCTCGCTGCTGCGCCGCTCGCCGCGCGTCGCGCGCGACCGGCTGACGATCGCCGACCTGGAGGTCGACCTGATCCGACGGCGCGTGCAGCGCGGCGCGACACGCATCGACCTGACCGCGCAGGAATTCGCGCTGCTGCAGTTCTTCGTCGAGCGGCAAGGCGAGGTGCTGACGCGCACGCTGATCACCTCCTGCGTGTGGGACATGAATTTCGACAGCGACACCAATGTCGTCGACGTCGCGGTCAAGCGGCTGCGCGCGAAGCTCGACGCGCCGTTCGAGCGCAAGCTGCTGCATACCATCCGCGGCATGGGCTACGTGCTCGAGGATCGCACGTGAGCCGCGCGGACGGCCGCTACTCGCTGCTGGTCCGGCTCAGCATCGCGTTCGCCGTGCCCGCGTTCGTCGTGTTCGCGGCGATGGGGGCGTTCCTGTACGACTCGCTGTCGACCGAACTGCGGCGGCGCGACGACGTGGAGATCGAGAGCAAGCTGCTGCAGTTCGTGCAGCTCGCGCAGGACGCGGGCTCGATCGAGGCGATCCGCGGCAGCCAGCAGATGTTCCGCGACGTGCTGATGCTGCATCCGGGCGTCTATCTGTCGGTCTGCGATGCGCGCGACGACGCGCTCGTCACCGATATCGGCCCGCGCCTGCCGATCGCGCAGCTGATGCGCGCCGCGCACCGCGACGCGCAGCCGTTCCAGTGCGAACCGGGCGAGGTCGGCGATGCGCGCTGCATCGCGGGCCGCGCGCAGCTGGCGTCCGGCGAGACGGTGCAGGTGGCCGTGGTGCGCGCGGCGAAGGAGCGTCACGCGCTGCTCGCCAGCTACTACAAGACGATCTTCGCGGCGGCCGGGCTCGGCGCATTGTTCGTCGGCCTGCTCGGTCACCTGGTGGTGCGGCGCGCGATGCGGCCGGTCGAGGGCCTCGGTCGGCAGATCGCCCGCATCGAGGCGCACCGGCTCGACGAGCGGCTCGACCTGCGCGACGGCCCGCACGAGCTGCACGAGATCGCGACCGCGGTGAACCGCATGCTGGACCGGCTCGAACGCGCGTTCTCGCGGCTGTCGCGGTTCTCGGCGGAACTCGCGCACGACATGCGCACGCCGCTCGCGAACATGATCAACGCATCGCAGGTCACGCTCGGCCGGCGGCGTTCGGCCGACGAATACGAGGCCCTGATCGGCTCCAATCTCGAGGAGTGCGAGCGTCTCCAGCGGATGACCGAGAACATGCTGTTCCTGGCGCGCACCGACAACGCGACGCAGGCCCTGCATGCCGTGGCGCTCGACGCGGGCGCGGAATTGCGGCGCTTCGCCGCGTATTTTCACGACATGGCGGACGAGGGCGGGCTCGCGATCGTCGCGCAGGGCGAGGCGCCGTTGCACGCCGATCCGCTGCTGTTCCGGCGCGCGCTCAACAACCTGGTCGCGAACGCGCTCCAGCACGCGGCGCCCGGCAGCACGATCGAGCTGCGCGCATTCGCGCGCGGAGCCGGCGTCGACATCTCGGTGGCGAATACGGGCGCGACGATCGCGCCCGAGCATCGCGACAGGATCTTCGAGCGCTTCTACCGCGTCGATGCCTCGCGCCACGGCGCGGCGCAGAACGCGGGACTCGGGCTCGCGATCGTCGCGTCGATCATGACGCTGCATCGCGGCGGCGTCGCGGTGCAAAGCGCCGACGGCCGCACCGTGTTCACGCTGCATTTCCCGCACGCCGCCGCGTGACGGCGGCGCGGGGATTCACAGCCCGGCCGCGGCGGCGACGAGCGTCGCTTCGAGCGCGAGGGTCGAGCGCGCCGCGCCCGCGAGGTGCTCGATCACGTATTCGAGGTCGCCGAGCGCGGGCAGCCCGGCGTCGAGGCGCGCGAGCCCGTCGGGAATCACGTAGCCCGCGAACGCGCTGACGCCGAGCCCCGCGCTCGCCGCCGCGCGCAGGACCGCCACGCTGCTGCTGACGATCGCGATCCGGTACGGCCGCCCGATCGCATCGAGGGTTTCCAGCACGCGGCGGCGCGACACGCTCGGCTCGGGGTGCAGCGCGAGCGGCAGCACCGCCTCGTGGCCGCTCAACGGCGACGCCGCGCCCGCGCACCAGTACAGCGGCTCGGTGCGGATCACCCGGCCGCGGCGGCTGCCCGCCACGCGCTTCGCGAACACCAGATCGTGGCGGCCCTCGTCGAGGGCGTCGAACAGGTCGCCCGACAGGCCGGTCGCGATCGCCAGCTCGACTTCCGGATTGCGCTGCACGAAGCTCGCGAGCGCGGCCGTGAGGTGCGAGGACGCGAAATCCTCCGACATCCCGAGCCGCACCTTGCCCGACAGCGGCGGCCCGCAGACCGAGGTGATCGCCTCGTCCATCAGGTCGAGGATGCGCGCCGCATAGTGGTGCAGGGCCTCGCCCGCGGGCGCGAGCCGGACATTGCGGGTGTCGCGCTCGAACAGCGGCCGGTCGAGCAGCTCTTCCAGCCGGCGGATGTGCTGGCTGACGGTCGATTGCGACAGGTTCACGCGCTCGGACGCGGCGGTGAAACTGCCGGTCCGGGCGACGGCGACGAAGCTGCGCAGCAGCTCGGGCGGTAACGGACGCATTGCTAAACCCACTGAATCGGTTTCCACAACTTCATAAATGGCCGGATGCGGCGGCGCTAGTATCGCTTCACGCACCACGGCCGCCCGCGACGGGACGGACCGCGGGCGCGGGGCCGCGCGGCGCGCCGGCCGCCAGCAGGCAGTCTACGGCATCCGGGCGCAGACCCGCATCCCGACGACCCGCCGGCGGTCCGGCCCCGCGCGCGCCGGCCAGGCTGACAACAAGCCGACATGGAGACAGGAGACGACCGATGATCATCTACGGAACCGCATTGCTTGCGTTTTGCCATCTCGCCGGGCTGTTCCTCGGCGACCTGCTGGGCGTCGCGCTCGGCGTGAAGACCAACGTCGGCGGGGTCGGCATCGCGATGCTGCTGCTGATCGTGCTGCGCATCGCGCTGCACCGCCGGGGCTGGCTGCCGAAGGAAACCGAGGCGGGCGTCGGGTTCTGGGGCGCGATGTACATCCCGGTCGTCGTCGCGATGGCCGCGAACCAGAACGTCGTCGCCGCGCTGAAGGGCGGCCCCGTCGCGCTCCTCGCCGCGCTCGGCGCGGTCGCGATCTGCGCATGCTGCATCGCGGTACTCGCGCGCACCGGCCGCGACGACACGGCGTTCGACGCCGCACCGTCCGCCGGCGAACAGTGAAGGAGGCCGCCATGTTGCAGATGCTCGAAAAAGTCGTCGCCCAGAACGGGCTCGTCGCGTCGTTCGCGCTCGTCGGCCTGATCATGTGGCTGTCGTCGATCGCGTCGCGCAAGCTCACCTTCGGCCGCGTGCACGGCTCCGCGATCGCGATCCTGGCCGGCCTCGCGCTCGCCTATGCCGGCGGCGCGCTCACCGGCGGCCAGAAGGGCATCGCCGACGTGCGGCTGTTCGCCGGCGTCGGGCTGATGGGCGGCGCGATGCTGCGCGACTTCGCGATCGTCGCGACCGCGTTCGAGGTGCAGCCGGCCGAGGCGCGCAAGGCCGGCCTCGTCGGCGTGCTCGCGCTGCTGCTCGGCACGGTGCTGCCGTTCATCGTCGGCGCGTGCATCGCGCGCGCGTTCGGCTATACCGACGCGGTCAGCATGACGACCATCGGCGCGGGCGCGGTCACCTACATCGTCGGGCCGGTCACGGGCGCGGCGATCGGCGCGGGGTCCGACGTGATCGCGCTCAGCATCGCGACGGGGCTCGTGAAGGCGATCATCGTCATGGTCGGCACGCCGCTCGCGGCCGGCTTCATGGGCCTCAGGACGCCGCGCTCCGCGATGATCTTCGGCGGGCTGGCCGGCACCGTGAGCGGCGTGAGCGCGGGGCTCGCCGCGACCGATCGGCGGCTCGTGCCGTATGGGGCGCTGGTCGCGACCTTCCATACCGGGGTAGGCTGCCTGCTCGGGCCGTCGCTGTTGTTCTTCGCGACGCGGGCGCTGGTCGGCGGGTAGGTGTTGAGTCGGGGCGGTCGCGCGGGCAGCGGGTCGAGGCGGCTGCCCACTCAGGTTATTTGGGCGGATCGCCCGCGTCGGCCGGGCCGTGTGGGCGCGGGTGCCCGATTGGTCCGTCGCCCATGTTCTTCGCGACGCGCGTTGGTCGGCCGTAGGCGTCGGTTCGAGGCAGTCACGCGGGCAGGCTGCTCGTGACGGCTGCCTGCGCAGGTCATTTGCGCGGTTCATCCGCATCGGCCGGGCCGTGCGCAGGCTACGGCGCGTAGCCGGTGATTCAGGGCAGTCGTGCAAACAGGCCGGCCCGTGGCGGGCTTCATGAGCGGATCATCCAAGCGGATCATGCACATCGGCCAGTTCGCGCGGATTGTCCACGCCGCCGCCCCGCGCGAGCGCGTCGGCGCGCCCCGGCCACACCCATCGCGGCCGCCTCTGAGTCGCATTCGGCAACGTCATCAATCGGCGGCGTCGCCCGGCTTAGAATGCCGCAGGACCATCGAAGCGGGAGAACGGTATGACAGGATGGAATCACGCGCGGCAGGCGCGCGATGCACGCCTCGCCGCGGGCGCGCCGCTCGCGCAGGGCAAGCGGGTCGCGGCGCGCGATGCGGTCGCGCTGCTCGAAGCCGTGCTTCGGCCGGGCGACCGCGTCTGCCTGGAGGGCGACAACCAGAAGCAGGCGGACCTGCTCGCGAGCGCGCTCGCGGACGTCGACAGCGCGACGATCCACGACCTGCACATGGTGCAGTCCGGCATCGTGCTGCCCGAGCATCTCGACGTGTTCGAGCGCGGGATCGCGTCGCGGCTCGACTACGCGTACTCGGGGCCGCAGTCGCAGCGGATCGCGAAGCTGCTGTTCGGCGGCAAGATCCGGCTCGGCGCGGTGCATACCTATCTCGAACTGTTCGCGCGCTACTTCATCGACCTGACGCCGCAGGTCGCGCTGATCGCCGCCGTCAGCGCGGACCGCGACGGCAACCTGTACACGGGGCCCAACACCGAGGACACCCCGACCGTCGTCGAGGCCACCGCGTTCAAGGACGGCATCGTGATCGCGCAGGTCGACCGGATCGTCGAGCGCGTGCCGCGCGTCGACATCCCGGGGGATCGCGTGCACTTCGTCGTCGAGGCGGGGCGGCCGTTCTACGTCGAACCGCTGTTCACGCGCGATCCCGCGGCGATCACCGAGACCCAGATCCTGACCGCGATGCTCGCGCTCAAGGGGATCTACGCGCCGTACGGCGTGCGCCGGCTCAATCACGGCATCGGCTTCAACACCGCCGCGATCGAGCTGCTGCTGCCCACCTACGGCGAACGGCTCGGGCTCAAGGGCAAGGTCGGCACTCACTGGGCGCTGAACCCGCATCCGACGCTGATCCCGGCGATCGAATCGGGCTGGGTCGAGCGGATCCACTGCTTCGGCTCGGAGGTCGGCATGGACGACTACATCCGCGCGCGCTCCGACATCTATTTCACCGGGGCCGACGGCTCGCTGCGCTCGAATCGCGCGTTCTGCCAGACGGCGGGGCTGTATGCGTGCGACATGTTCATCGGCTCGACGCTGCAGATCGATCTCGCGGGCCATTCGTCGACCGTCACGACCGAGCGCATCGCCGGGTTCGGCGGCGCGCCGAACATGGGCAGCGACGCGCGCGGCCGCCGCCATCCGAGCGAGCCCTGGCTCAAGGCGGGCGAGGAGGCCGATCCCGCCACGCCCGCCGCGTTGCGGCGCGGCCGCAAGCTCGTCGTGCAGATCGGCGAGACCTTCGGCGACAAGAACGTGCCGATGTTCGTCGAGCAGCTCGACGCGCTGCGCCTCGCCGACAAGCTCGATCTCGGCCTCGCGCCGATCATGGTCTACGGCGACGACGTCACCCACATCGTGACCGAGGAAGGGATCGCCAACCTGCTGCTGTGCCGCGACGCGGACGAGCGCGAGCAGGCGATCCGCGGCGTCGCGGGCTATACCGAGATCGGCCGCGGCCGCGACCGCCGGCTCGTCGAGCGGCTGCGCGAGCGCGGCGTGATCCGCCGGCCGGAAGACCTCGACATCGATCCGCTCGACGCCGATCGCCGCCTGCTCGCCGCGCGCTCGATCAAGGATCTCGTGCACTGGTCCGGCGGTCTCTATGCGCCGCCGTCACGGTTCCGCAACTGGTAAGGAGACGATTGCGATGGAACAGCTCAATTACCGCTTCACCGCGCGAGACCGCGCGCGAGGCGATGGGGCGTCGGCGCTCGTCGGCGTCGTCGCGTCCGGCAACCTCGAAGTGCTGGTCGAGCGCGTACTGCCCGACACCGAATGCGAGATCGACATCCAGACCGCGGCGGTCGGCTTCGGCGCGGTGTGGGAGGCCGTGGTCGCCGATTTCGTCGAGCGGCGCTCGCCGGGCGGGCTGCGGCTGTCGGTCAACGACGGCGGCGCGCGGCCCGACATGGTGTCGCTGCGGCTCGCGCAGGCGGTGCGCGCACTCGAAGGGGGCGCGTCATGAGCCTGGGCACGAACCGCGCCGTCGCGCCGGCGGCGGGCGCCAGCTGGTATGAGGCCTCGGCGCGGCAGCGGCTCGACGGCCTGCTCGACGCCGGCTCGTTCGTCGAGTTCATCGGCCCGGCCGAGCGCTGCATGAGCCCGCATCTGCCGCTGTTCGACCTGCCCCGGCAGTTCGACGACGGCATGATCGTCGGGCGCGGCGCGTTGGCCGGGCAGGTCGTGCTGGTCGCCGCGCAGGAAGGGCGCTTCATGGGCGGCGCGTTCGGCGAGGTGCACGGCGCGAAGCTGACCGGGCTGCTGCGCGCGGCGCGCGAACTGCGCACGCTGCCGGTGCTGATCCTGTTCGATACGGGGGGCGTGCGCCTGCAGGAGGCCAACGCGGGCGAGATGGCGATCGCCGAGATCATGCGCGCGCTGCTCGATGCGCGCGCGGACGGGGTGCCGGTGATCGGCCTCGTCGGCGGGCGCGCCGGCTGCTACGGCGGCGGTGGGCTGCTGGCCGCGTGCTGCGGCGCGCTGGCGGTGTCCGAGCAGGGCCGCATCGGCGTCTCCGGGCCGGAGGTGATCGAGACCAATCGGGGCGTCGACGAATTCGACGCGAAGGACCGCGCGCTGATCTGGCGGACCATGGGCGGCAAGCACCGGCGGCTGACCGGGGCGGCGGCGCGTTTCGTCGACGATACGGTCGACAGCTTTCGCGAAGCGGCGCAGGCGCTGCTCGGGGCGGCGCAGGCGCTCGATCTCGGCGCGCTCGAGGCCGAACAGGCGCGGCTCGCGGCGCGGTTCGCGCGGTTCGGCGCGTGCGCGGACGCGCTCGACCTCTGGCGCGCGCTCGGCGCGCCGGATCCGGCGGCGATTCCCGCGCTGCCTTATGGCGACTTCGTCGCGTTGACCGAAGCTCTGGAGGAGGCGCGCGATGACGCTCGATGAGGTGTTGGGTTCGATGTTCCCGGCCGGGCACGAGGTGCGCGAGCAGGATGGTTTGCTCGACGGGCGCGGCCGCTTGCCGGGCGGGCCGGTCGAGGTGATCGGCGTGGCCGGGCGGCGCGCACTCGGCGCCGACGACGCGCTGCGGCTGGCCGCGCAGGTGCTGGCGCTGATCCGGCAAGGCGGCGATGCGCCGCTCGTCGTGCTGATCGACAGCGACAGCCAGCGCATGAGCAAGCGCGACGAGCTGCTCGGCCTGAACGAATGCCTCGCGCATCTCGCGAAGTGCGTGATGCAGGCGGACCGGGCCGGGCATCGGACGCTCGGCCTGTTGTACGGGCATACGGCGGCGGGCGCGTTCATCGCGACCGCGCTCGCGACCCGCGCGCTCGTCGCGTTGCCGGGCGCGGAGCCGGCGGTGATGGATCTGCCGTCGATGTCGCGGGTCACGAAGCTGCCGCTCGACGTGCTGCAACAGATGGCGCGCACGACCGCCGTGTTCGCGCCCGGCCTCGACAATCTCGCGAAGATGGGCGCGGTCGATGCGGTGCTCGATCCGGCGCGCTCGCTGGGCGAACAGATCGGTGCGTGGCTCGCGCAGCCGTCCGACCGGGTCGACCGGCGCGACCAGGCGGGCCTCGCGCGCGGCGGCCGGCCGCTGGCCGCCGAGGTCGCGCGGCGGGTGTATGAACGCGCGCTCGCCACGCGCTGACGCGCGCCCGGTGCGGCACGCGCTGGCGCGCATCGCGCCGGACGCGTGGCCGGCGCTCGTCGCCGCGCATGGGCTCGGCGACGTGCCGCTCGTATGCGCGTGGGCCGCGCGCGGCTGGCCGCTGATCGTGCGGCGGCCCGCGCCGGGCGAAACGGGCATCGCGCTCGGCCTGCCGCTGCCGCCGTCGGCGGGCAAGCGTCGCATCGCGCTGAGCGTGCCGCCGGAGCGGATTGCCGCATATGCGTCGCTGCCCGGGCTCGATGAGGCGGCGGGCCGGGCGCCGGCCGCGTGGCGCGCATGCCTGCGCGACGTGAGCGTGCTTGCGGCGCGGCATCGGGTGTCGTGCCGCGTGTTCGGCGCGCTCGCGTGGCAGACGCTGACCGGCCTCGCGTACCTGCATGCCGGCTCCGATCTCGACCTGTTGTTCGACGTGCCGGCCGACACTCGCGCGCTCGACGCATTGCTCGACGGGCTGGCGACGCTGGCGGAACAAGCGCCGATGCGCATCGACGGCGAACTGGTGCGCGACGACGGCGCGGGCGTGAACTGGCGCGAACTGCACGCGGGCGGCGAGGTGGCGATGAAGACGGCAACCGACGTCGTGCTGTGCGCGCCCGGCGCGTTTCTGGCGGGGCGATGAGCGCGCCGGCCCGGGTGTGCGCGCGGTCTCCGAGCGAGCGGGAGGCGGCCGCCGATCGGTTCGCGGCGCTGGCCGAGCGCAGCCTGGTGCTCGAGGTCGACACGTGGCCGAAACCGGGGCTCGTCAGCCATGTCGACGCGGGCAGTCATGCGGATATGGACGCCGGCACGTTTCGCCGCAGCGCGGCTGCGTTGCGGCCGTTCTTCGCGGCGCTGGCGCGCGCGGGCGCCGCCGGCGCGGGCATGACGACGCTGCGCGCGCTGGGGCTGCGGGCCGAACAGGCGATGCTCGCCGCGACGGGCGGCGTGAACACGCATCGCGGCGCGATCTTCGGGCTCGGGCTATTGTGCGCGGCGGCGGGGTGGCGCGCGGCCGCGCCGGACGAGCGGAGGGCGACGCTGGGCGTCGTCGTGGTGCGCCGCTGGGGCGCGGAGATCCTGGGCGGACCGCGGCCGTGCGACAGCCACGGCGAACAGGCGGTCCGGCGGTATGGCGTCGGTGGCGCGCGCAGGCAGGCGGCCGACGGATTCCCGGAGGTGTACGGGATCGGCGTGCCCGCGCTTGCCGAAGGCGCGCGCGTCGCGCCCGGCGATGCCGAGGCGGCGCGCGTGCAGGCGTGTTTCGCGCTGATCGCGGTGCTGGACGATACGAATCTGCTGCATCGGGGCGGCGTGGCCGGCCTGCGATTCGCGCAGCGCGCGGCGCGGGATTTTCTTGCGCACGGCGGCGTGGGCGCGCATGACTGGCGTGCGCGGGCGGCGGCGCTGCACCGCGCGTTTGTCGCGCGGCGCTTGAGTCCGGGCGGCGCGGCGGATCTGCTGGCGATGAGCGTGTTCGTCGCGGCGCTCGACACGGAGGGCGACGCATGACGATTGCGATTCTGTGCTCCGGGCAGGGCGGGCAGCACGATGCGATGTTCGCGCTCACGGGAGCGTTGCCCGAGGCGGCGGGCCTGTTCGAACAGGCCGCGGGCCTGCTCGGTGCGGACCCGCGCGAGTGGGTGCGCGTGACGAGGCCCGATGCGTGGCGGGAGAACCGGGCGGCTCAGGTGTTGTGCACGGTGCATGCGCTGGCCGCGATGACGCGGCTCGAGGCGTGGCTGCCGCGGCGGCGCTGCGTGGCCGGCTATAGCGTCGGCGAGGTGGCCGCGTGGTGCGCGGCGGGCTGCATCGAGGCGGCGGCCGCGCTCGATCTCGTCGCGCGGCGCGCGGACGCGATGGATGCCGCCAGCGGCGACGACGAGGGCATGCTGTTCGTGCGCGGGCTGGCGCGGCCTGTGCTCGCGGCACTGTGCGCGGGGCGCGACGCGGCGCTTGCAATCGCGAATCCGGGCGATGCGTGCGTGCTGGCGGGTGCGCGCGCCGCGCTCGCGATGATTGCGGAAGACGCGCGGCGCGCGGGCGCGGTGCGGATCACGCCCGTCGACGTGAGGGTGGCGTCGCATACGAAGCGGCTGGCGGGCGCGGTGCCGGTGTTTCGTGCCGCGCTGGCCGCGGTGCCGGCGGTGCGGCGCCCCGCGTCCGGGGTGAGGCTGTTCAGCGGAATCGACGGCGCGCCGGTGCTCGATCCGGCTGATGGGCTCGACAAGCTCGCGCGCCAGCTGGCCGAACCGGTCGAATGGGCCGCGTGCCTCGACGCATGCGTCGAGGCGGGGGCGCGGGCTTTCCTGGAACTGGGGCCGGGCCGCGCGCTGGCGGAGATGGCGTCCGGTGCGTATCCGGCGTTGCCCGCCCGCAGTCTCGCGGATTTCCGGTCGTGGGACGGCGTGAATGCGTGGCTCGGGCGGATCGGCCCGGCGTGATGCGCGCGGCGTGACGCCGCGATGGTGCTTGCAAGTGACGCGGGCGTCGTTACAATGGCCGACCCATGAAATATCCCGCCTGTTTCCGCTGTCTGGGGCTCGCGCTTGTCGTCGCGTGGCCCGTTTCTGCTTATGCTGCCTGTCCTCCTTCGCGCATCGACGCGATCGGCGCGTACTTCGCTTCCACCCATGACGATGCCGGCTTGTCGCTCGCCCTGATCGAGCAGGCGCGCGAGCGCGTGCTGGTGGCCGGATATCCGGCGCTGCCACCCGCGCTCGCGCGTGCGCTGGCGGACGCGCGGCGGCGCGGCGTCGACGTCCATGTCGTGCTCGACCGGTCGCGCGCGCCGTGGCGATACAGCGGCGCGACGGCACTGGCGCTTGCAGGCGTCGACGTTGCCGCGTTGCGTGCGCGCATGCCGGCGGCCGGCCGTTTTGTCGTCGCCGACGACGCGGTCGCGCTGGGTGCGGCCGGGTATCGGGCGACGGAAGATGGTCACGAGACGGGCGGCTTCAATCTGTTCCGCCACGCGCCGGAACTGGCCCGCGCGTATGCCGGGGAGTTCTGGCGTCTGCGGAGCGAGTCCGCGCGGCATTGAACGACGGGATCAGCGGTCTGCCGGGCCGGTGGGGCCGGCGGACCTGATCCGGCCCGGCCCGTCCGCCGCAGCGGCGGGGTTGGCCGGGTTGCCGCCGCTGGCTGCGCGGCTTCAGCGCGTCATCCCGTGTTCCGTCCGAACAACGCATCGTCGATGCAGCGGCCAAGCGTCACCGCATGCGGTTCGCGCATCATCGACTGGTGATCGCCCGGAACGATCGTGCGTCGCAAGCGCGCGGCCGCGATGTCGGCATCCCAACCGCGCCAATGATCGAGCGGTCGGTCATCGACCCGCGCCAGTTCCGCATGCTGCTCAGCCGAGAACAGATGCACCGGGAAGCTCGCCGCGCCGCTCCTTGCGTCGTAGTCGATCATCGCCTGGGTGTGGGTGATTTCACGGTCGATGAAGCGGAAGATCTCGTCATCCGACAGGCCCTGGAAGTATCCGGGCAGGAGCGCGTATTCGTGGCAGGCGGCGAGCAGCGCGTCGAATGCGAGCGTGGGCAGGCGTGCGTCGAGTGCGTCGAGGTGTTCGCGCTGTGCGCGGATCTGCTGCGCTTGGGCGTCGGTTACGCCTTGTGTATCGACAAGCATTGCCAGTATGCCGAGGACTTCCCGGACGCGCGCGATCAGCATCGCGCTGTGCCGTGCGGGGTCGGCCAGGCGCGGCGCCCAGGTGGGGATGAGCAAAGTTGGCGTGTAGGTGTCCAGCAGTCCGACGAACCCGACCGTATGGCCGCGCGTCGCAAGCTCGCTGGCCAGTGCGTGAGCGAGCGTGCCGCCGAGCGACCAGCCCGCAACACGGTACGGGCCCTGTGGCTGGACCGTCGTGACGAGATTGGCCAGGCGCACGGCGAGTTCCGCGAAGGTGCCGGGCGTCGTGTCGGACAGCGGGTTCGCCAGCAGGCCGTAGACCGGAACGCGTGCATCGATGTACTGCGCGAGTCGCGAGAAGTAGGTGTCGACGCCGCTGCTTTCGTGGACGAGGAACAATGGGCGCTCGGTACCGTGCGGTCGTACCGCGACGACGCCCTCCGGCAATGCACCCGCGGTGAGCGGCTGCAGCGTCGCGGCGAAAGCGGCCAGGGTCGGCTGGGCGAACAGGCGGTGCACTTCCGTATGGTAGCCGCGTTTCCGCGCGCGTTCGACCAGCTTGACGGCGAGGAGCGAGTGGCCGCCGAGAGCAAAGAAGCTGTCGTGGCGGCTGACGCGTTCGATGCCGAGCAGTTCGCTCCAGATAGCGGCGAGGGTTGTTTCCACTTCACCCGACGGTGCCTCGTAATCCTGTCGGACGAAGGCATCCTGATCGGGGGCAGGGAGTGCCTTGCGATCGAGCTTGCCGTTGGGGGTGAGCGGGAAGGCGTCGAGACGGACGAATGCGGCGGGCACCATGTAGTCGGGCAGACGGGCGGCCAGATAGGTTTTCAGTTGGCTGGCGACGGACGGATCTGTGCTTTCGTCGGGCGTATCTTCCCCGCCGAAGGCGGCAGCTTCCGCGACGACGTAAGCGACCAGTCGCAAGTCGCTGTCCTGACCCAGCGCCAGAACGGCGGCTTCGCGGATCTCCGGATGCTCGGCAAGCCGTGATTCGATTTCGCCGAGTTCGATGCGGAAGCCGCGAATCTTGACCTGATGGTCGTTACGGCCGAGGAATTCGAGGTTGCCGTCGGGCAGATAGCGTGCGAGGTCGCCGGTTTTATAAAGACGAGCGCCGGGCCGATTACTGAACGGGTCGTCGATGAAGCGTTCGCTGGTGAGGTCCGGTCGGTTCAGATAGCCGCGCGCGACACCGGCCCCGCCGACATAGAGTTCACCGGCCACACCGAGCGGGACAGGACGCAAATGCGCATCGAGCAGGTACGCGGTGGCGTTGTGAATCGGCCGGCCGATATGCGGGACCTCGGCATCGACGGGTAACACGCCAGAGGTTGCCACGACGGTTGCTTCAGTCGGGCCGTAGTTGTTGACCAGGGTGAGGCCATCGGGAAGCGCCTCGACACCCCCCGGGAAACGTTCACCGCCGATGAGCAGGTAACGCAGATTGGGCGGTAACTGCTTGCGGTCGATCGCCATGACGGCGAGCGAGGTGACGAGGAAGGAGACGTCGAGTTGCTGCTGTTGCCACCAGTCGAGCAGGGCGATCGGATCGCGAGCGGCATGAACCGGAGGCAGGACGAGGGTGCCGCCGGAGAGGAGGCTGGGCCAGAGTTCCCAGGTGGTGGCATCGAACGCCACGCCGGCCGTCATGGCCGAAGCCGATCCGGACCGAAGCGCGAAGGCATCGATATGCCAGTGGCAGAGGTTGACCAGATTGTGATGTTCGACCATCACGCCCTTGGGCACACCGGTAGACCCCGAGGTATAGATCACATAGGCCAGATTCCGGTCGTTCAACCCATCGACCACCGGGTTATGAACCGGGTAGTCAATCAGTGGGTTGAGATGCGTGCTGGATGCGTCGAGCGAAGACATGATCGGATCGATGACCGTCCGTTTGGCGAGGGCATGAGCGCCGATCGTGTTCCGTCCGGTTTCGTCGGCGAGAACGATGCCAGGGTTGGCGTCATCGAGAATGTGCGCGAGCCGTTCGGCCGGGTAAGCCGGATCGAGCGGGAGATAGGCACCACCGGCCTTGAGAATGGCGAGTACTCCGATAATCATGGCCGGCGTGCGCTCGACACAAACGGCAACCGGCGTATCCAAATCTGCCCCAAGCGCGATCAGATGATGCGCGATTCGGTTGGCACGGGCATTCAACTCGCCATAGCTGAGCGTGGTGTCTCCGAATCGCACGGCGACAGCCGATGGCATCTGTTCGGCGCGCTCCTCCACCAATCGATGCGTACAGATTTGGGTGGGATAGTCGCGTCGCGTCTGGTTCCATGTTTCGAGCAGTAGGGTGCGCTCGCGGTTTCCGAGAATCTCGATCTGAGCGGTCGGCGTTGGCTGCTCAAGAACAAACGCATTGAGCATGGCGATGAAATAGCCGGCATGACGTTCGATCGTGATCTGATCGAAGAGCGCGGTCGCGTAGTTGATGACACCGACGATCTGGTCATCGACCTCGCTCAAATTGAGTTCGAGGTCGAACTTGACGATCTGATGTTCGACCGGAACCGGCGTGGAGGCGATGCCGGGCAACTGCCAGTTGCCGACCTCATTGTTCTGCCAGGAGAACATGACCTGGAAGAGCGGGGTGTGATCGAGGTGCCTTGGCGGTTGGACGATTTCAACGACTTGCTCGAAAGGCAGATCCTGATGTTGCTGGGCATCGAGCGCAACGCGGCGGACACGCTGGACGAGTTCGGCGGGCGAAGGCAGGCCGTCGAGATCGATGCGCAGCGCGAGGGTGTTGACGAAGAAGCCGACGAGCGGTTCGATCTCGGCGCGCCCGCGATTGGCGGAAGGTGAGCCGATGACGATGTCGGACTGTCCGGAGAGCCGTGAGAGGACAGCGCTCCATGCGGCAAGGACAGTCATGAAGAGCGTGGCCTGCTGCTGTTGCGAGAACTGCCGCAGCGCGCGGGTGAGTTCGGCATCGATATGCAGGGGAACGGTTGCACCGGCATAGGACTGCTGGGGCGGGCGGGGCCGGTCGGTGGGGAGTTCGATGCGAACAGGCGCGCCGGCGAGGGCGTTGCGCCAGAACTCGCTTTGCTCGGCGAGCCGTTCGCCGGCGAGCCATTGACGCTGCCATGCGGCGTAGTCGGGGTACTGGATGGCGAGGGCGGGCAGGTCGGCGGGTCGATTTTCGACAGAGGCGGCGTAGAGCGCGCTGAGTTCGCCAAGCAGAATGCCAAAGGACCAGCCGTCGGAGACGATGTGGTGCTGGGTGAGCAGGAACTGATGATGGTGCGCGTTGAAGCGGATCAGGCGGGCGCGAATGAGCGGGCCGTGTTCGAGGTCGAACGGTGTTTGAGCTTCCTCGTGTTGCAGGCGGAGGGCCTGTGCTTCGACATTGCCTCCTGACAGGACGTGCCGGCGAAGCGGCACACCTGACCCGGCGGGGAGCAGTTGGACCTGCGGTTGCCCGTCGACGGAGACGAATACGGAACGCAAGGCTTCGTGCCGGTCGAAGAGTGCGTTAAGCGCGTCATGCCATGCGTGCGTATCGAGTTCGCCGTGCAGATCGATGGCGAAGGGGATGTTGTAGGCGTGACTGTTCGGATCGAGTTGAGCGAGGAACCAGAGACGCTGCTGGGCGAAGGAGAGCGGCAAAGGCTGATCGCGGGACACCGATTCGATGGCGGGCAGGTCGAGGGGTGCGGTGCGAAGCTGTTGAGAAACGACGTCGGCGAATGCGGCGAGAGAAGGTGCGGCGAAGAGGGAGGCGAGCGGCAGGTTTGCGCCGATCGCGGCGATACGGCTCATGAGACGGACGGCGAGAAGCGAGTGGCCGCCAAGAGCAAAGAAGCTGTCGTGGCGGCTGACGCGTTCGATGCCGAGCAGTTCGCTCCAGATAGCGGCGATAGTCGTTTCCACCTCACCCAATGGCGCCTCGTAATCTTGTCGAACAAAGGCATCCTGATCAGGAGCAGGGAGTGCCTTGCGATCGAGCTTGCCGTTGGGGGTGAGCGGGAAGGTATCGAGACGGACGAATGCGGCGGGCACCATGTAGTCGGGCAGCCGTTCGGCTAGATAGGTGTGCAACTGGTCGATGATGGTCCGATCGTACGTATCTTCCCCATCGGCACGGCCATCGACGGTTTCACCAGACACATCTTTCCCATCGAATACGGCAGCATTCGCGACAACATAAGCGACCAGTCGCAAGTCGCTGTCCTGACCCAGTGCCAGAACGGCGGCTTCGCGGATCTCCGGATGCTCGGCAAGCCGTGATTCGATTTCACCGAGTTCGATGCGGAAGCCACGGATCTTGACCTGATGGTCGTTACGACCAAGGAATTCGAGGTTGCCGTCGGGCAGATAGCGTGCGAGATCGCCGGTTTTGTAGAGACGAGCGCCGGGCCGATTGCTGAACGGATCGTCGATGAAGCGTTCGCTGGTAAGGTCCGGTCGGTTCAGATAACCGCGTGCGACACCGGCCCCACCGACATACAGTTCACCAGCGACACCGAGCGGGACGGGACGCAAATGCGCATCGAGCAGGTACGCGGTGGCGTTGTGAATCGGTCGGCCGATATGCGGGACATCGGCATCGATGGGCAACACGCCAGAGGTTGCCACGACAGTGGTTTCGGTCGGGCCGTAGTTGTTGACCAGCGTGAGGCCGTCAGGCAATGCATTAACGCCACCCGGGAAACGTTCTCCGCCGATGAGCAGGTAACGCAGATTGGGCGGTAACTGCTTGCGGTCAATCGCCATGACGGCGAGCGAGGTGACGAGGAAGGAGACGTCGAGTTGTTGCTGTTGCCACCAATCGAGCAGGGCGATTGGATCGCGAGCGGCATGCACCGGAGGCAGGACGAGGGTGCCGCCGGAGAGGAGGCTGGGCCAGAGTTCCCAGGTGGTGGCATCGAACGCCACGCCGGCCGTCATGGCCGAAGCCGATCCGGGCTGAAGCGCGAAGGCATCGATATGCCAGTAACAGAGGTTGACCAGATTGTGATGTTCGACCATCACACCCTTGGGCACACCGGTGGACCCCGAGGTATAGATCACATAGGCCAGATTCCGGTCGTTCAACCCATCGACCACCGGGTTGGTCGTCGGATAAGCGGAAAGCTTGAGCAGGATGTTGAGTTCGGAAGCTTGCCCGGCATGGAGGACGATACTTTCGTCGACAAGCGCCTCATTGGGATCGAGGACAGCCCGGTTGGCGAGCGGCGCATCGCCGATAGCAGCGAGGCCAGCGGTATCTGCGAGGACGATAGCAGGATTGGCGTCATCGAGAATGTGCGCGAGCCGGTCAGCGGGGTAAGCCGGATCGAGCGGGAGATAAGCCGCCCCGGCTTTAAGAATCGCGAGTACTCCAACAATCATGGCGGGCGCGCGCTCGACACAAACAGCAACCGGCATATCCAGGCGCGCGCCAAGCTCGATCAGATGATGCGCGAGCCGGTTGGCGCGCGCATTCAACTCGCCATAACTGAGCGTGATATCACCGAACCGCACCGCAACAGCCGAAGGCGTGAGTTCGACCTGCCGCTCGAAATGCCGCTGTACAGTGGTCTTGATCGGATAATCGCGCCGGGTCTCATTCCAGGCTTCGCACAACAGCGTCCGTTCGCTGGCGGGCAGCACTTCGATCTGCCGAACCGAGATCGTGGACTTCGCTTCGATCGCGTCGGCAATGCTCTCCAGCGCCTGGGTCATATACCCGCAGATACGCGCGGCATCGAGCGTTTCAGCTACCTGCAAGGTGAGCCCGAGCGCGTTTCCGTAATCTTCCACGGACATCACCAACGGGTAGTTGGTGCGCTCTTGCGCGTTGAGGACTTCGACACCACCCAGCGGTGCATGTTCGGTTGTCAGGGCGGCATTATGTCGGTAATTGAGCAGCGTACTGAAGAGCGGTGATCCGGCGGGAACGCTGCTGCACCGTTGCGCGAGGGCAAGCGATGCATGCTCATGCGCGAGCAGATCGGCGAGCCGAGCGTGCGCGGTGCGTATCCCGGCTTCGATGGATGAGTCGTCGAAGTCGAGGCGAATCGGCAAGGTGTTGATGAACAGGCCCATGGTTCGGTCGGCGCCGTCGCCGGCCTGCATGCGGCCGAACAGCACGGTGCCGAACACGACGCTATCCCTGCCGCTGGTACGCGCGAGCACCTGCGCCCAGGCGAGATGGAAGAGGCTTGCGAGGCTGACTCCCAGATGCTTGGCGTGCGCGCGCAAACGGTCGTTGATGGCACTGGACAACGCGACATGCGCTTCGTTGATTTGCGATCCGTCGCGATGGACTTCGGCGAGACCAAACGGCAGGGTCGGCTCATCGATGTCGCGCAGCATTGTGCTGAAGAAGCGCACATGCGCCTCCTCGCTGACGCCAAGGCGAGCCTGTGCGATGAGATTCCGGAACGGCAGCGGTTGAGACAGGGCCTCGCCGTGGCCGGCAAGCAGGATCTGCACTTCGGCATTCATCGTTTCGAGCGTCGAGTGATCGCCGATCAGATGATGGAGTTGGTGCTGGAGAATCCAGCGGCCGTCGGTGTCCTCGGCGATCGCGAAGCGCAGCAACGGGGCGCGGGTCAGGTCGATGCGGTGATGACGTGGGTCGAAGCGCGCGGCCAGTTGCGTGGCGATCGGGCCATTGATCGGATCGAAGCGGCATTCCTCGACGGACAGTCGTGCATTGCGCCAGACGACCTGAGCCGGTATCGAGAGACCTTCCCAGACGAGCGCGGTTCGGAGGATGTCGTGGCGGTCGACAACCTGTTGAACGGCCGTGAGATAGCGGTCGAGGAGTGGACGGTTGTCGAAGGCGGCTTGTATCGACAGCAGGTACGGGTCGCCTTCGGCAGACATCAGGTGGTGGAACAGGATGCCGTCTTGCAGCGGGGAGAGGGCATAGATGTCCTGGATGTTGGCGATGCCGCCGGGGACCTGGGCGACGATGTGGTTGATGTCGGCCTGGGTGAGGTCGATGAGGGGCAGCAGGTCCGGGGTGATCGCGGTGGTTTCAGGGGTGATGTGGTTGGCCGGGACTTCGATCTCGCGGTGCTGGCCGAGTGTCTGGGCGAGCGCGACGACCGTAGGCGTGCGGAACAGATCGCGGATCGACAGGCTGAGGCCACGCTGGCGCATGCGTTCGATGAGTTTGACGGCGAGGAGCGAGTGACCGCCGAGAGCGAAGAAGCTGTCGTGGCGGCTGACGCGTTCGATGCCGAGCAGTTCGCTCCAGATGCCGGCGATAGTCGTTTCCACTTCACCCGATGGTGTTTCGTAATCCTGTCGGACGAAGGCATCCTGATCGGGAGCAGGGAGTGCCTTGCGATCGAGCTTGCCGTTGGGGGTGAGCGGGAACGCATCGAGGCGGATGAACGCTGCGGGCACCATGTGCTCGGGCAGGCGTTCGGCGAGGTGCGCGCGCAGTGCGTTCATCATCGCTTGGGCCGCGTCGTGTTCGGACGCATGTTCATCCGAGAACGCTTGGGCAGGTGCGACGACATAGGCGACCAGACGTTTGTCCGTATCGGAACCCGCGGCGACGACCACGGCTTCGCGCACGGCCTCATGGTCGACGAGGCGCGCCTCGATTTCACCGAGTTCGATGCGGAAGCCGCGGATCTTGACCTGATGGTCGGTCCGGCCGAGGTATTCGATCTGACCGTCATGCCGCCAGCGTGCGAGATCGCCGGAACGATACATGCGTTCGCCCGGGGTGAACGGATTGGCGACGAAACGCTCGGAGGTGAGCGAGAAGCGGTTCAGATAGCCACGGGCGAGGCCCGCGCCGGCGAGGTACAACTCGCCGGGCACACCCGGCGGCACGGGACGCAGCGCCTCATCGAGGATGTAAAGCTGGAGATTCCAGATCGGTGCGCCGATGGGGGCGGCGTTGCCAATCACCTCGTCGGAACGATAAGCCCAGTAGGAGACGTCGACAGCGGCCTCGGTCGGGCCGTAAAGGTTGTGCAGCGGCGTGCCGAGAGTGGCATGAGCGCGCTTGGCGAGATCAGTGGAGAGGGCTTCACCGCTGCAGACGATACGGCGCAGCGTGTTTCCGCATTGAGCGGCGTCAGGCTCAAGCAGGAATGCTTCGAGCATGGAAGGCACGAAGTGCGCGGTGGTGATGCGTTGCTGCGTGATGAGTTCGGCGAGATAGGCGGGATCGCGATGTCCGTCGGGACGAGCAAAGACGATGCGAGCGCCAGCAATCAACGGCCAGAAGAATTCCCAGACGGAAACGTCGAAGCTGGAAGGTGTTTTCTGAAGTACCGCGTCATCGCTCTGGAGTTGATAGGCATGCTGCATCCAGAGCAGCCGGTTGACGATCCCGGCATGGGTATTGGCAGCGCCCTTGGGAGTGCCTGTCGACCCCGAGGTATAGATCACATAGGCGGGATGCAGTACCGAAAGCGGCGCGACGCGAGCATGGTTGTCGAGGTTATGGTCGGGCTGCGTGTCCAACTGCGCGAGAAGGGCGTCTCCATCGATCTGCAAGACAGGAATCGATCCGGTTTCGGGCAGCAGGGCGAGCACGTCGCCGCGCGAGATGAGTGCGGCGGGCTTGGCGTCGCGAAGCATGAAGGCGAGGCGTTCGGCGGGATAGTCGGTATCGAGCGGCAGATAAGCCGCCCCGGCCTTGACGACGGCGAGCAGCGAAACGATGAGATCGAGCGAACGCGGAATGGCGACGGCAACGACGGATTCCGGCCCGATCCCCGAGGCAACGAGCATGCGCGCCAACTGATTGGCGCGGGCGTTGAGTTCCCGATAGCTGAGCGACTGGGTTTCAAACCCAGCTGCCACGGCATCGGGAGAACGCTCGACCTGTTTTTCGATCAACGCGTCCAGCGTCGTTTCCGGCAGCGCCTGTCTGGTGTTGTTCCATTCTCCAAGAACCAATTGGCGTTCTTGCTTGGAGAGGATGTCGATACAGTTCAGCGGCATAAAGGCTGATGTATCGGCAAACGCCTTGAGCATGGCGATGAGATAGCCGACGTGATGTTCGATCGTAATCTGATCGAAGAGCGCGGTAGCGTAGTTGATGCTCCCGATGATCTGGCCGTCGGCCTCGCTCAGATTGAGTTCGAGGTCGAACTTGATGATCTGATGCTCGACCGGAACCAGCGTGGTAACGACGCCGGGCAACTGCCAGTTGCCGACCTCATTGTTCTGCCAGGAGAACATGACCTGGAAGAGCGGGGTGTGATCGAGGTGTCGTTGCGGTTGGGCGATTTCGACGACCTGTTCGAAAGGCAGGTCCTGATGTTGCTGGGCATCGAGCGCGACGCGGCGGACGCGCTGGACGAGTTCGGCAGGCGAAGGCAGACCATCGAGATCGATGCGCAGCGCGAGGGTGTTGACGAAGAAGCCGACGAGCGGTTCGATCTCGGCGCGCCCGCGATTGGCGGAAGGCGAGCCGATGACGATGTCGGATTGTCCGGAGAGGCGTGAGAGGACAGCGCTCCACGCGGCAAGGACAGTCATGAAGAGCGTGGCCTGCTGCTGTTGCGAGAACTGCCGCAGCGCGCGGGTGAGTTCGGCATCGATATGCAGGGGAACGGTCGCGCCGGCATAGGACTGCTGGGGCGGGCGGGGCCGGTCGGTGGGGAGTTCTATGCGAACAGGCGCGCCGGCGAGGTTGCTGCGCCAGAACTCGCTTTGCTCGGCGAGCCGTTCGCCGGCGAGCCATTGACGCTGCCATGCGGCGTAGTCGGGGTACTGGATGGCGAGGGCGGGCAGGTCGGCGGGTCGATTTTCGACGGCGGCGGCGTAGAGCGCACTGAGTTCGCCAAGCAGAATGCCAAAGGACCAGCCGTCGGAGACGATGTGGTGCTGGGTGAGCAGGAACTGATGATGGTGCGCGTTGAAGCGGATCAGGCGGGCGCGAATGAGCGGGCCGTGTTCGAGGTCGAACGGGGTCCGGGCTTCCTCGTGTTGCAGGCGGAGAGCCTGTTGCGCTTGTTCATCGATATTGTCTCCAGACAGGACGTGATGGCGAAGCGGCACACCTGACCCGGCGGGGAGCAATTGGACCTGTGGTTGCCCGTCGACGGAGACGAATACGGAGCGCAAGGCTTCGTGCCGGTCGAAGAGTGCGTTAAGCGCGTCATGCCATGCGTGCGTATCGAGTTCACCGTGCAGATCGATGGCGAAGGGGATGTTGTAGGCGTGGCTGCCCGGATCGAGTTGAGCGAGGAACCAGAGACGCTGCTGGGCGAAGGAGAGCGGCAAAGGCTGATCGCGGGACACCGATTCGATGGCGGGCAGGTCGAGGGGTGCGGTGCGAAGCTGTTGAGAAACGACGTCGGCGAATGCGACGAGAGAAGGTGCGGCGAAGAGGGAGGCGAGCGGCAGGTTTGCACCGATCGCGGCGATACGGCTCATGAGACGGACGGCGAGGAGCGAGTGGCCGCCGAGGGCGAAGAAGCTGTCGTGGCGGCTGACGCGTTCGATGCCGAGCAGTTCGCTCCAGATGCCGGCGATAGTCGTTTCCACCTCACCCAATGGCGCCTCGTAATCTTGTCGAACAAAGGCATCCTGATCAGGAGCAGGGAGTGCCTTGCGATCGAGCTTGCCGTTAGGGGTGAGCGGGAAGGTATCGAGCCGCACGAAGGCAGCGGGCACCATGTAGTCGGGCAGACGTGCGGCCAGATAGGTTTTCAGTTGGCTGGCGACGGACGGATCCGTGCTTTCGTCGGGCGTATCTTCCCCGCCGAAGGCGGCAGCTTCCGCGACGACGTAAGCGACCAGTCGCAAGTCGCTGTCCTGGCCCAGCGCCAGAACGGCGGCTTCGCGGATCTCCGGATGCTCGGCAAGCCGTGATTCGATTTCGCCGAGTTCGATGCGGAAGCCACGAATCTTGACCTGATGGTCGTTGCGACCGAGGAATTCGAGGTTGCCGTCGGGGAGGTAGCGCGCTAGGTCGCCGGTTTTATAAAGACGAGCGCCGGGCCGATTGCTGAACGGATCGTCGATGAAGCGTTCGCTGGTGAGGTCCGGTCGGTTCAGATAACCGCGTGCGACACCGGCCCCACCGACATACAGTTCACCAGCGACACCGAGCGGGACGGGGCGAAGGTGAGCATCGAGCAGGTACGCGGTGGCGTTGTGAATCGGCCGGCCGATATGCGGGACCTCGGCATCGACGGGCAACACGCCAGAGGTTGCCACGACAGTGGTTTCGGTCGGGCCGTAGTTGTTGACCAGCGTGAGGCCGTCAGGCAATGCATTAACGCCCCCCGGGAAACGTTCACCGCCGATGAGCAGATAGCGGAGATTGGGCGGTAACTGCTTGCGGTCGATCGCCATGACGGCGAGCGAGGTGACGAGGAAGGAGACGTCGAGTTGTTGCTGCTGCCACCAGTCGAGCAGGGCGATTGGATCGCGAGCGGCATGCACCGGAGGCAGGACGAGGGTGCCGCCGGAGAGGAGGCTGGGCCAGAGTTCCCAGGTGGTGGCATCGAACGCCACGCCGGCCGTCATGGCCGAAGCCGATCCGGACCGAAGCGCGAAGGCATCGATATGCCAGTAACAGAGGTTGACCAGATTGTGATGTTCGACCATCACGCCCTTGGGCACACCGGTGGACCCCGAGGTATAGATCACATAGGCCAGATTCCGGTCGTTCAGCCCATCGACCACCGGGTTGGTTGTCGGATAGGCGGAAAGCTTGAGCAGGATGTTGAGTTCGGAAGCTTGCCCGGCATGGAGGACGATACTTTCGTCGACAAGCGCCTCATTGGGATCGAGGACAGCCCGGTTGGTTAGCGGCGCATCGCCGATAGCAGCGAGGCCAGCGGTATCTGCGAGGACGATAGCAGGATTGGCGTCATTGAGAATGTGCGCGAGCCGGTCAGCGGGGTAAGCCGGATCGAGCGGGAGATAAGCCGCCCCGGCTTTAAGAATCGCGAGTACTCCAACAATCATGGCGGGCGCGCGCTCGACACAAACAGCAACCGGCATATCCAGGCGCGCGCCAAGTTCGATCAGATGATGCGCGAGCCGGTTGGCGCGCGCATTCAACTCGCCATAACTGAGCGTGACATCTTCGAACCGCACGGCGATGGCCGAAGGCGTCCGTTCAGCCTGCTGCTCGACCAAGCACTGCACGGTGACGCCAGTCGGATAATCGCGTCGCATCTGATTCCATGTTTCGAGCAGCTGCGTGCGCTCGTGGTTTCCAAGAATCTCGATCTGAGCCGTCGGCGTTTCCTTCTCAAGAACAAACGCCTTGAGCATGGTGACGAGATAGCCGGCATGGCGTTCGATTGTGGTCCGCTCGAAGAGCGCGGTAGCGTAGTTGATGCCCCCGATGATCTGGCCATCGGCCTCGCTCAGATTGAGCTCGAGGTCGAACTTGACGATCTGATGTTCGACTGGAACCAGCGTGGAGGCGATGCCGGGCAGTTGCCAGTTGCCGACCTCGTTGTTCTGCCAGGCGAACATCACCTGGAAGAGCGGGGTGTGATCGAGGTGTCGTGGCGGTTGGACGATTTCGACGACCTGTTCGAAAGGCAGGTCCTGATGTTGCTGGGCATCGAGCGCGACGTGGCGGACGCGCTGGACGAGTTCGGCAGGCGAAGGCAGACCATCGAGATCGATGCGCAGCGCGAGGGTGTTGACGAAGAAGCCGACGAGCGGTTCGATCTCGGCGCGCCCGCGATTGGCGGAAGGCGAGCCGATGACGATGTCGGCCTGTCCGGAGAGGCGTGAGAGGACAGCGCTCCACGCGGCAAGGACAGTCATGAAGAGCGTGGCCTGCTGCTGTTGCGAGAACTGCCGCAGCGCGCGGGTGAGTTCGGCATCGATATGCAGGGGAACGGTTGCGCCGGCATAGGACTGCTGGGGCGGGCGGGGCCGGTCGGTGGGGAGTTCGACGCGAACAGGCGCGCCGGCGAGGTTGCTGCGCCAGAACTCGCTTTGCTCGGAAAGCCGGTCGCCGGCGAGCCATTGACGCTGCCATGCGGCGTAGTCGGGGTACTGGATGGCGAGGGCGGGCAGGTCGGCGGGTCGATTTTCGACGGCGGCGGCGTAGAGCGCACTGAGTTCGCCAAGCAGAATGCCAAAGGACCAGCCGTCGGAGACGATGTGGTGCTGGGTGAGCAGGAACTGATGATGGTGCGCGTTGAAGCGGATCAGGCGGGCGCGGATAAGCGGACCGTGTTCGAGGTCGAACGGGGTTTGAGCTTCCTCGTGTTGCAGGTGGAGGGCCTGTTCTTCGACATTGCCTCCGGACAAGACGTGCTGGCGAAGCGGCACACCTGACCCGGTGGGGAGCAGTTGGACCTGTGGTTGCCCGTCGACGGAGACGAATACGGAACGCAAGGCTTCGTGCCGGTCGAAGAGTGCGTTAAGCGCGTCATGCCATGCGTGCGTATTGAGTTCGCCGTGCAGATCGATGGCGAAGGGGATGTTGTAGGCGTGGCTGTTCGGATCGAGTTGAGCGAGGAACCAGAGACGCTGCTGGGCGAAGGAGAGCGGCAGAGGCTGATCGCGGGACACCGATTCGATGGCGGGCAGGTCGAGAGGTGCGGTGTGAAGCTGTTGAGAAACGACGTCGGCGAATGCGGCGAGAGAAGGTGCGGCGAAGAGCGAAGCGAGCGGCAGGTTTGCGCCGATCGCGGCGACGCGGCTCATGAGACGGACGGCGAGGAGCGAGTGGCCGCCGAGGGCGAAGAAGCTGTCGTGGCGGCTGACGCGTTCGATGCCGAGCAGTTCGCTCCAGATGCCGGCGATAGTCGTTTCCACTTCACCCGATGGTGCCTCGTAATCCTGTCGGACGAAGGCATCCTGATCAGGAGCGGGGAGCGCCTTGCGATCGAGCTTGCCATTGGGGGTGAGCGGGAAGGCATCGAGACGAACGAAGGCAGCCGGGACCATGTAGTCGGGCAGGCGTTCGGTCAGATAGATTCTCAGTTGGCTGGCGATGGCCAGATCAACGGACGCATCTTTCCCGTTGATCCGATCGCTGACGTTTTCGCTGGACGCATCTTCCCTGTCGAATGCATTGGCATCGGCAACGACGTAAGCGACCAGTCGGAGATTGCCTTCGGTGCCATGAGTCAGAACAGCCGCTTCGCGAACACCGGTATGTTCGGCAAGCCGTGATTCGATTTCACCGAGTTCGATGCGGAAGCCACGGATCTTGACCTGATGGTCGTTACGGCCGAGGAATTCGAGGTTGCCGTCGGGCAGATAGCGTGCGAGGTCGCCGGTTTTATAAAGACGAGCGCCGGGCCGATTACTGAACGGGTCGTCGATGAAGCGTTCGCTGGTGAGGTCCGGTCGGTTCAGATAGCCGCGCGCGACACCGGCCCCGCCGACATAGAGTTCACCGGCCACACCGAGCGGGACAGGACGCAAATGCGCATCGAGCAGGTACGCGGTGGCGTTGTGAATCGGTCGGCCGATATGCGGGACCTCGGCATCGACGGGCAACACGCCAGAGGTTGCCACGACGGTTGCTTCAGTCGGGCCATAGTTGTTGACCAGGGTGAGGCCATCGGGAAGCGCCTCGACACCCCCCGGGAAACGTTCACCGCCGATGAGCAGATAGCGGAGATTGGGCGGTAACTGCTTGCGGTCGATCGCCATGACGGCGAGCGAGGTGACGAGGAAGGAGACGTCGAGTTGCTGCTGCTGCCACCAGTCGAGCAGGGCAATCGGATCGCGAGCGGCATGCACCGGAGGCAGGACGAGGGTGCCGCCGGAGAGGAGGCTGGGCCAGAGTTCCCAGGTGGTGGCATCGAACGCCACGCCGGCCGTCATGGCCGAAGTCGATCCGGACCGAAGCGCGAAGGCATCGATATGCCAGTGGCAGAGGTTGACCAGATTTTGATGTTCGACCATCACGCCTTTAGGCACACCGGTGGACCCCGAGGTATAGATCACATAGGCCAGATTCCGGTCGTTCAGCCCATCGACCACCGGGTTGGTCGTCGGATAGGCGGAAAGCTTGAGCAGGATGTTGAGTTCGGAAGCTTGCCCGGCATGGAGGACGATACTTTCGTCGACAAGCGCCTCATTGGGATCGAGGACAGCCCGGTTGGCGAGCGGCGCATCGCCGATAGCAGCGAGGCCGGCGGTATCTGCGAGGACGATAGCAGGATTGGCGTCATCGAGAATGTGCGCGAGCCGGTCAGCGGGGTAAGCCGGATCGAGCGGGAGATAAGCCGCCCCGGCTTTAAGAATCGCGAGTACGCCAACAATCATGGCGGGCGCGCGCTCGACACAAACAGCAACCGGCATATCCAGGCGAGCGCCAAGCTCGATCAGATGATGCGCGAGCCGATTGGCACGCGCATTCAATTCGCCATAACTGAGCGCGACATCTCCAAACCGTACGGCGATAGCCGAAGGCGTCCGTTCAGCCTGCTGCTCGACCAAGCGCTGCACGGTGGCGCCAGTCGGGTGATCGCGACGCGTGCGATTCCACTCATCGAGCAGCAGCGCCCGCTCCGCAGCCGGCTGCACCTCCAGGCTGCGCACCGCCACTCCCGATCCGTATTCCAGCGCGTCGGCCAGACTTTCGAGCGCCTGCGCCATGTAGCGGCAAACACGCTCCGCATCCAGCGCCTCGATGGCCTGCAAGGTCAGCCCGAGCGCCTGCCCGAAATCCTCGACCGACAGCACGAGCGGATAGGTAGTGCGCTCCTCGGCATGCCCGAGCGAGATCCCGTCGAAGGCAATCGGATTGAGTGAATCGGTTGCATTGTGCCGATAGTTCAGCAGCGCGCTGAACAGCGGCGATTCGGCGGGCACGCTGCTGCACCGCTGCGCGAGCGCGAGTGACGCATGTTCGTGCGCAAGCAGATCCGCGAGGCGAGCATGCGCGGCTCGCACGCTCGCCTCGACCGGCGTGTCGTCGAGATCAAGCCGGATCGGCAGCGTATTGATGAACAGGCCCATCGCCCGGTCCGCGCCGTCGCCGGCCTGCATGCGGCCGAACAGCACCGTGCCGAACACGACCTGATCGCGGCCGCTGGTGCGCGAGAGCACCTGGGCCCAGGCAAGATGGCACAGGCTTGCGAGGCTGACATTGGCCCGTTTCGCCTGCGCGCGCAGCCGCTGGTTCAACACCGTCGGCAGCATCAGCTGGGTTTCGCGGACACGCGCGCCGTCGCGATGCACTTCCGAAAGGCCGAACGGCAGCGTGGGCTCGTCGATGCCGGCAAGCATCGACGTGAAGAACCGCATGTGTTCCGCTTCACTGGTCCCGAGCCGCGCCTGCGCCACGAGATTGCGGAATGGCTGAGCGTCGGGCAGCGCTTGGTCCGGATCCAGCAGCAACGCCTGCACTTCCTGATTCAGGATGTCGAGCGTCGAATGATCGCCGATCAGGTGATGCAGCAGCAGTTGAAGAATCCAGCGGCCATCCGTGTTGTCGGTCACCGCGAAGCGCAGCAGCGGCGCCTGCGTCAGATCGACGCGATAGTGATGCGGGTCGAAGCGCGCGGCGAGCTGCGCGGCGATCGGACCGTGGGCCGAATCGAGACGGCATTCCTCGACGGATAACCTCGCGTTACGCCAAACCACCTGCGCGGGCGTCGACACGCCTTCCCACACAAACGCGGTTCTCAGAATGTCGTGACGATCGACCACCTTCTGTACGGCATTCAGATAACGGTCGAGCAGGTCGCGCGTCTCGAACGCGAGTTGGCCGACGACCAGGTAAGGATCGCCGTCGGTCGACAGCAGATGATGGAACAGGATGCCGTCCTGCAGTGGCGACAGGGCATAGATATCCTGGATGTTCGATACCCCGCCGGGCACCCGTTCGACGATGCGATCGATGTCGGCCTGGGTGAGGTCGATGAGCGGGAGCAGGTCGGGCGTAATGGCGCGGGTTTCGGGCGTAATGCGATTCACCGGAACCTCGATCTCGCGATGTCCGCCCAGGCTTTGCGCGAGCGCGGCAAGCGTGGGCGCCTGGAACAGGTCGCGGATCGCGAGACTCAATCCGCGCTGACGCATGCGCTCGATCAGCTTGACGGCAAGCAGCGAGTGACCACCGAGGGCGAAGAAACTGTCGTGGCGGCTGATCGCGTCGATGCCGAGCAACTCGCTCCAGATGCGGGCAAGGGCGATTTCGATGTCGCCTTGCGGGGCCTCGTAGACCTGGCGTTCGAAGGCATCCTGATCGGGAGCGGGGAGCGCCTTGCGGTCGAGCTTGCCATTCGGTGTCAGCGGGAACGCATCGAGCTGAACGAACGCGGCAGGCACCATGTATTCCGGCAGACGCTCGATCAGGTGCGCGCGCAGCGCGGCTGTGGTGGGTGTGTCGCCGGGTGCGGCGGCATCTGCGATGAAATACGCCACGAGTCGCTTGTCCGCATCCGCGCCGACCGCGAGCACCACGGCCTCGCGCACCATCCCGTGCTCCACGAGGCGCGCCTCGATTTCTCCGGGTTCGATCCGAAAGCCGCGGATCTTGACTTGCTGGTCGTTACGGCCCAGGAATTCCAGTGTCCCGTCGGGCAGAAAGCGCGCGAGGTCGCCGGTTTTGTACAGACGGGCGCCGGGCAGCGGGCTGAACGGGTCGGCCAGGAAGCGCTCCGCATTCAGTTCGGGACGGCTGAGGTAGCCGCGCGCGACGCCCGCGCCGCCCACGAACATCTCGCCGATCGCGCCGATCGGCGCGGGCTCGCCGGACGGATCGAGCACATAGATCCGCAGGTCGGGAATCCGTTCGCCGATGGGGCTGCTCGCGGCGAGGCTGTCGTGTTGCAGGAGCGGCCGGTAGGTGACGTGCACGGTGGTTTCCGTGATCCCGTACATATTGACGAGTTGCGGCGCACACTCGTCGCGGGTCGCGTACCACGCCTGCAGCATCGTGGGTTCCAACGCTTCGCCGCCGAAGATCACGTAGCGCAGCCGGTCGCGCAGCGTGCTGTGCGACTGGCTGGCGATGAAGGTGCGGAAGGCGCTCGGCGTCTGGTTGAGCACGGTGACACGTTGTTCGCATACCAACTGGTGGAAATCCTGCGGCGAACGGGCGATCGCATGCGGCACGATCACGAGCTTGCCGCCGTAGCGCAGCGCGCCCCACATCTCCCAGACGGAAAAATCGAAGGCGAACGAGTGGAACAGGCACCACGTGTCGTTCGCGTCGAAACCGTACCAGGGGTGAGTGGCGTCGAACAGGCGCGTCACGTTGCGATGCTCGACCATCACGCCTTTCGGCTTGCCGGTGGAGCCCGACGTATAGATGACGTAGGCCAGGTGATGCGCGGCCAGATCGGTCGCGACGGGGTTGTCCGCTGGCTCATCCAGGGTTTCGTTCGGGTCGAGCACAGTCAGCGGGGCAAGCGTTGCGTCACCGAGCGCGGCGCGTCCCGCCGCATCGGCGATCAGCAGGCGAGGGGCGGCGTCCTCGACGATATGCGCGAGGCGCTCGCCGGAGTAGGCCGGATCGAGCGGAACGTAAGCGCCGCCGGCCTTCAGGATCGCGAGCAGGCCGACAACGGTGGCCACGCTGCGCTCGACACAGATCCCGACCAGGGTGTCCGGACGCACGCCGAGGCGGATCAGGCGATGTGCGAGGCGATTGGCATGGATATTCAGCTCCGCGTAGCTCAGCGTGCGACTGCCGCATACGAGGGCGGGCGCGGACGGCGCGCGCGCGACCTGGGCCTCGAACAGTTGCGGCAGGCTGGCGGCGGACGTGTCGTGCGCACCGACGGCATTCCAGGTGTCGAGCAGCAGCCTGCGCTCGTCGGACGGCAGGATGTTCAACTGACGCGCCGGGAGCGCCGGGTTCGTTTCCAGCGCCTCGGCGAGACTGTGCAGGGCCTGCATCATGTAGCCGCAGATGCGTGCGGCGTCGAGCGGCGCGACGACCTGGGCGGTTAGGCCGAGCGCGTCGCCGAAGTCGTCGATCGAGAAAGTGAGCGGATAGTTGGTCCGCTCCTCGCTGCCGAGCGATTCGACCTCGGTGGAAGCGACCTGATGCAGGGGATGCGGCGCACTGTGTCGATAGTTCAGCAGCGCGCTGAACAGCGGAGAGCCGGCCGGAATGCCGCTGCAGCGCTGCGCGAGCGCGAGTGACGCGTGTTCATGCACGAGCAGGTCCGCGAGCCGCGCATGCGCGGTGCGCACACTGGCTTCGATCGGTGTGTCGTCGAGATCCAGGCGAATCGGCAGGGTGTTGATGAACAGGCCCATCGCGCGATCCGAGCCGTCACCCGCCTGCATGCGGCCGAATAGCACGGTGCCGAATACGACCTGATGCTGTCCGCTGGTGCGCGCGAGCACCTGCGCCCAGGCGAGGTGACAGAGGCTCGCAAGGCTGACGCCCACGCGCTTGGCTTGGGCGCGCAGACGGTCGCTCAGCGAGCGCGGCAGGGGCAGATGGGCCTCGCTGATCTGCGAGCCGTCGCGGTGGACTTCGGCGAGGCCGAAGGGCAGGGTCGGCTCGTCGATGCCGGCCAGCATCGTGGTGAAGAAGCGGGTGTGCGCTGCTTCGCTGATGCCGAATCGCGCCTGTGCCACGAGGTTGCGGAATGGCACGGTGCGAAGCAAGGTGTCGTGGCGGCCGGAGAGAATTGCGTCGACTTCGGCGTTTATTATTTCGAGCGTGGAGTGGTCACCGGCCAGATGGTGCAGGAGCATCTGGAGAATCCAGCGGCCGCTGGTGTCCTGGGCAATCGCGAATTGCAGCAGCGGCGCGCGGGTCAGGTCGATGCGATGATGACGCGGGTCAACGCGCTGCGCCAGCTGATGGACGATGGGGCCGTGTTCCGGATCGAAGCGGTATTCCTCGATGGGCAGCTTCGCGTGGCGCAGGACGATCTGGGCCGGTGTGGACAGCTCTTGCCAGGCGAAGATGGTGCGGAGAATGTCGTGGCGGTCGGCAACCTGCTGGATGGCGTCGAGGTAGCGGTCGAGCAGGTCGCGGGTGGCAAAGGCGATTTGGCTGGTCAGCAGGTACGGGTCGCCTTCGGTAGACATCAGGTGGTGGAACAGGATGCCGTCTTGCAGCGGGGAAAGGGCGTAGATTTCCTGGATGTTGGCGATGCCGCCGGGGACCTGGGCGATGATGTGGTCGATGTCGGCCTGGGTGAGGTCGATGAGAGGCAGCAGATCCGGGGTGATCGCGGTGGTTTCAGGGGTGATGCGGTTGGCCGGGACTTCGATCTCACGGTGCTGGCCGAGGGTCTGGGCGAGCGCGATGACCGTAGGCGTGCGGAACAGATCGCGGATCGACAGGCTGAGGCCACGCTGGCGCATGCGTTCGATGAGTTTGACGGCGAGGAGCGAGTGACCGCCGAGAGCGAAGAAGCTGTCGTGGCGGCTGACCTTGTCGATACCGAGGAGGTCGCTCCAGATGTCGGCGAGGGTGGTTTCGACTTCGCCTTGCGGTGCTTCGTAATCCTGTCGGACGAAGGCATCCTGATCGGGGGTGGGGAGTGCCTTGCGATCGAGCTTGCCGTTGGGGGTGAGCGGGAAGGCATCGAGACGAATGAATGCAGCGGGCACCATGTGCTCGGGCAGGCGTTCGGCGAGGTGTGCGCGCAGTGCGCTCATCATCGCTTGGGCCGCGTCGTGTTCGGACGCATGTTCATCCGAGAATGCTTGGGCAGGTGCGACGACATAGGCGACCAGACGTTTGTCCGCATCGGAACCCGCGGCGACGACCACGGCTTCGCGCACGGCCTCATGGTCGACGAGGCGCGCTTCGATTTCACCGAGTTCGATGCGGAAGCCGCGGATCTTGACCTGATGATCGGTCCGGCCGAGGTATTCGATCTGACCGTCATGCCGCCAGCGTGCGAGATCGCCGGAGCGGTACATGCGTTCGCCCGAGGTGAACGGGTTCGCAACGAAGCGTTCGGAGGTGAGCGAGAAGCGGTTCAGATAGCCACGGGCGAGGCCCACGCCGGCGAGGTACAACTCGCCGGGCACACCCGGCGGCACGGGACGAAGCGCCTCATCGAGGATGTAAAGCTGGAGATTCCAGATCGGTGCGCCGATGGGTGCGGCGTTGCCAATCACCTCATCAGAACGATAAGCCCAGTAGGAGACGTCGACGGCGGCCTCGGTCGGGCCGTAAAGGTTGTGCAGCGGCGTGCCGAGAGTGGCATGAGCGCGCTTGGCGAGATCGGCGGAGAGGGCTTCACCGCTGCAGACGATACGGCGCAGCGTGTTTCCGCATTGAGCGGCGTCAGGCTCAAGCAGGAATGCTTCGAGCATGGAAGGCACGAAGTGCGCGGTGGTGATGCGTTGCTGCTGAATGAGCGTAGCGAGATAGGCGGGATCGCGATGTCCATCAGGACGAGCAAAGACGATGCGGGCACCGGCGATCAGCGGCCAGAAGAATTCCCAGACGGAAACGTCGAAGCTGGAAGGTGTTTTCTGAAGCACCGCGTCATCGCCCTGGAGTTGATAGGCGTGCTGCATCCAGAGCAGCCGGTTGACGATCCCGGCATGGGTATTGGCAGCGCCCTTGGGAGTCCCTGTCGACCCCGAGGTATAGATCACATAGGCGGGATGCAGTACCGAAAGCGGCGCGACGCGAGCACGGTTGTCGAGGTTATGGTCGGGCTGCGTGTCCAACTGCGCGAGAAGGGCGTCTCCATCGATCTGCAAGACAGGAATCGATCCGGTTTCGGGCAGCAGGGCGAGCACGTCGCCGCGCGAGATGAGTGCGGCGGGCTTGGCGTCGCGAAGCATGAAGGCGAGGCGTTCGGCGGGATAGTCGGTATCGAGCGGCAGATAAGCCGCCCCGGCCTTGACGACGGCGAGCAGCGAGACGATGAGATCGAGCGAACGCGGAATGGCGACGGCAACGACGGATTCCGGTCCGATCCCCGAGGCAACGAGCATGCGCGTCAGCTGATTGGCGCGGGCGTTGAGCTGCCGGTACGTCAACGCCTGATCGTCGAACACGGCGGCAATCGCGTCAGGCGATTTTTCGACCTGTTGTTCGACCAGCGCTTCCAGCGTCGTTTCTGGCAGCGCCTGGCTGGTGTTGTTCCATTCCCCAAGAACCAATTGGCGTTCTTGCTTGGAGAGGATGTCGATACGGTTCAGCGGTATAGCGGCTGATGTTTCGACAAACGCCTTGAGCATGGCGACGAGATAGCCGGCATGACGTTCGATCGTGGTCCGATCGAAGAGTGCGGTCGCGTAGTGGATGACACCGAGGATCTGGCCATCGGCCTCACCCATATTGAGTTCAAGGTCGAACTTGATGATCTGATGCTCGACCGGAACCAGCGTGGTAACGACGCCGGGCAACTGCCAGTTGCCGACCTCATTGTTCTGCCAGGAGAACATGACCTGGAAGAGCGGAGTGTGATCGAGGTGTCGTTGCGGTTGGACGATTTCGACGACCTGTTCGAAAGGCAGGTCCTGATGTTGCTGGGCATCGAGCGCGACGCGGCGGACACGCTGGACGAGTTCGGCGGGCGAAGGCAGGCCGTCGAGATCGATGCGCAGCGCGAGGGTGTTGACGAAGAAGCCGACGAGCGGTTCGATCTCGGCGTGTCCGCGATTGGCGGAAGGCGAGCCGATGACGATGTCGGATTGTCCGGAGAGGCGGGAGAGGACAGCGCTCCATGCGGCAAGGACAGTCATGAAGAGCGTGGCCTGCTGCTGTTGCGAGAACTGCCGCAGCGCGCGGGTGAGTTCGGCATCGATATGCAGGGGAACGGTTGCACCGGCATAGGACTGCTGGGGCGGGCGGGGCCGGTCGATGGGGAGTTCTATGCGAACAGGCGCGCCGGCGAGGTTGCTGCGCCAGAACTCGCTTTGCTCGGCGAGCCGTTCGCCGGCGAGCCATTGACGCTGCCATGCGGCGTAGTCGGGGTACTGGATGGCGAGGGCGGGCAGGTTGGCGGGTCGGTTCTCGACAGCGGCGGCGTAGAGCGCGCTGAGTTCGCCAAGCAGAATGCCAAAAGACCAGCCGTCGGAGACGATGTGGTGCTGGGTGAGCAGGAACTGATGATGATGCGCGTTGAAGCGGATCAGGCGGGCGCGAATGAGCGGGCCGTGTTCGAGGTCGAACGGTGTTTGAGCTTCCTCGTGTTGCAGGCGGAGGGCCTGTTCTTCGACATTGTCTCCGGACAAGACGTGCTGGCGAAGCGGCACACCTGACCCGGCGGGGAGCAGTTGGACCTGTGGTTGCCCGTCGACGGAGACGAATACGGAACGCAAGGCTTCATGCCGGTCGAAGAGTGCGTTAAGCGCGTCATGCCATGCATGCGTATCGAGTTCGCCATGAAGATCGATGGCGAAGGGGATGTTGTAGGCGTGGCTGCCCGGATCGAGTTGAGCGAGGAACCAGAGGCGCTGCTGGGCGAATGAAAGCGGCAGAGGCTGATCGCGGGACACCGATTCGATGGTGGGCAGGTCGAGGGATGCGGTGCGAAGCTGTTGAGAAACGACGTCGGCGAATGCGGCGAGAGAAGGTGCGGCGAAGAGGGAGGCGAGCGGCAGGTTTGCGCCGATCGCGGCGATACGGCTCATGAGACGGACGGCGAGAAGCGAGTGGCCGCCAAGAGCAAAGAAGCTGTCGTGGCGGCTGACGCGTTCGATGCCGAGCAGTTCGCTCCAGATGCCGGCGATAGTCGTTTCCACTTCACCCAATGGCGCCTCGTAATCTTGTCGAACAAAGGCATCCTGATCAGGAGCAGGGAGTGCCTTGCGATCGAGCTTGCCGTTAGGGGTGAGCGGGAAGGTATCGAGCCGCACGAAGGCAGCGGGCACCATGTAGTCGGGCAGACGTGCGGCCAGATAGGTTTTCAGTTGGCTGGCGACGGACGGATCTGTGCTTTCGTCGGGCGTATCTTCCCCGCCGAAGGCGGCAGCTTCCGCGACGACGTAAGCGACCAGTCGCAAGTCGCTGTCCTGGCCCAGCGCCAGAACGGCGGCTTCGCGGATCTCCGGATGCTCGGCAAGCCGTGATTCGATTTCGCCGAGTTCGATGCGGAAGCCACGAATCTTGACCTGATGGTCGTTGCGACCGAGGAATTCGAGGTTACCGTCGGGCAGATAGCGTGCGAGGTCGCCGGTTTTATAAAGACGAGCGCCGGGCCGATTACTGAACGGGTCGTCGATGAAGCGTTCGCTGGTGAGGTCCGGTCGGTTCAGATAACCGCGTGCGACACCGGCCCCACCGACATACAGTTCACCAGCGACACCGAGCGGGACGGGGCGAAGGTGAGCATCGAGCAGGTACGCGGTGGCGTTGTGAATCGGTCGGCCGATATGCGGGACCTCGGCATCGACGGGCAACACGCCAGAGGTTGCCACGACGGTTGCTTCAGTCGGGCCATAGTTGTTGACCAGGGTGAGGCCATCGGGAAGCGCCTCGACACCCCCCGGGAAACGTTCACCGCCGATGAGCAGATAGCGGAGATTGGGCGGTAACTGCTTGCGGTCGATCGCCATGACGGCGAGCGAGGTGACGAGGAAGGAGACGTCGAGTTGCTGCTGTTGCCACCAATCGAGCAGGGCGATTGGATCGCGAGCGGCATGCACCGGAGGCAGGACGAGGGTGCCGCCGGAGAGGAGGCTGGGCCAGAGTTCCCAGGTGGTGGCATCGAACGCCACGCCGGCCGTCATGGCCGAAGCCGATCCGGACCGAAGCGCGAAGGCATCGATATGCCAGTAACAGAGGTTGACCAGATTGTGATGTTCGACCATCACGCCCTTGGGCACACCGGTAGACCCCGAGGTATAGATCACATAGGCCAGATTCCGGTCGCTCAGCCCATCGACCACCGGGTTGGTCGTCGGATAAGCGGAAAGCTTGAGCAGGATGTTGAGTTCGGAAGCTTGCCCGGCATGGAGGACGATACTTTCGTCGACCAGCGCCTCATTGGGATCGAGGACAGCCCGGTTGGCGAGCGGCGCATCGCCGATAGCGGCGATGCCGGCGGTATCTGCGAGGACGATAGCAGGATTGGCGTCATCGAGAATGTGCGCGAGCCGGTCAGCGGGGTAGGCGGGATCGAGCGGGAGATAAGCCGCCCCGGCTTTAAGAATCGCGAGTACGCCAACAATCATGGCGGGCGCGCGCTCGACACAAACAGCAACCGGCATATCCAGGCCAGCGCCAAGCTCGATCAAATGATGCGCGAGCCGATTGGCGCGCGCATTCAACTCGCCATAACTGAGCGTGGTGTCTCCAAACCGCACGGCGATAGCCAATGGCATCTGTTCGGCGCGCTCCTCCACCAATCGATGCGTACAGATTTGGGTGGGATAGTCGCGCCGTGTCTGGTTCCATGTTTCGAGCAGCTGCGTGCGCTCGTGGTTTCCGAGGATCTCGATCTGAGCCGTCGACGTTGCCTGCTCATGAACAAACGCCCTGAGCATGGCGACGAGATAGCCGGCATGACGTTCGATGGTGGTCTGCTCGAAGAGCGCGGTCGCGTAGTTGATGACACCGACGATCTGGCCATCGACCTCGTTCAAATTGAGTTCGAGGTCGAACTTGACGATCCGGTGCTCGATCGAAACCGGCGCGGCGGTGATACCAGGCAACTGCCAGTTGCCGATCTCGTTGTTCTGCCAGGCGAACATCACCTGGAAGAGCGGGGTGTGATCGAGGTGCCTTGGCGGTTGGGCGATTTCGACGACCTGTTCGAAAGGCAGGTCCTGATGTTGCTGGGCATCGAGCGCGATGCGGCGGACGCGCTGGACGAGTTCGGCGGGCGAAGGCAGACCATCGAGATCGATGCGCAGCGCGAGGGTGTTGACGAAGAAGCCGACGAGCGGTTCGATCTCGGCGCGCCCGCGATTGGCGGAAGGTGAGCCGATGACGATGTCGGATTGTCCGGAGAGCCGGGAGAGGACAGCGCTCCACGCGGCGAGGACAGTCATGAAGAGCGTGGCCTGCTGCTGTTGCGAGAACTGCCGCAGCGCGCGGGTGAGTTCGGCATCGATATGCAGAGGAACGGTTGCACCGGCATAGGACTGCTGAGACGGGCGGGGCCGGTCGGTGGGGAGTTCGATGCGAACAGGCGCGCCGGCGAGGGCGTTGCGCCAGAACTCGCTTTGCTCGGCAAGCCGTTCGCCGGCGAGCCATTGACGCTGCCATGCGGCGTAGTCGGGGTACTGGATGGCGAGGGCGGGCAGGTCGGCGGGTCGGTTCTCGACAGCGGCGGCGTAGAGCGCGCTGAGTTCGCCAAGCAGAATGCCAAAAGACCAGCCGTCGGAGACGATGTGGTGCTGGGTGAGCAGGAACTGGTGATGGTGCGCGTTGAAGCGGATCAATCTGGCGCGAATGAGCGGACCGTGTTCGAGGTCGAACGGGGTCCGGGCTTCCTCGTGTTGCAGGCGGAGAGCCTGTTGCGCTTGTTCATCGATATTGTCTCCAGACAGGACGTGATGGCGAAGCGGCACACCTGACCCGGCGGGGAGCAGTTGGACCTGCGGTTGCCCGTCGACGGAGACGAATACGGAACGCAAGGCTTCGTGCCGGTCGAAGAGTGCGTTAAGCGCGTCATGCCATGCGTGCGTATCGAGTTCACCGTGCAGATCGATGGCGAAGGGGATGTTGTAGGCGTGACTGTTCGGATCGAGTTGAGCGAGGAACCAGAGACGCTGCTGGGCGAATGAAAGCGGCAAAGGCTGATCGCGGGACACCGATTCGATGGCGGGCAGGTCGAGGGGTGCGGTGCGAAGCTGTTGAGAAACGACGTCGGCGAATGCGGCGAGAGAAGGTGCGGCGAAGAGGGAGGCGAGCGGCAGGTTTGCACCGATCGCGGCGACGCGGCTCATGAGACGGACGGCGAGAAGCGAGTGACCGCCAAGAGCGAAGAAGCTGTCGTGACGGCTGACGCGTTCGATGCCGAGCAGTTCGCTCCAGATGCCGGCGATAGTCGTTTCCACTTCACCCGACGGTGCTTCGTAATCCTGTCGGACGAAGGCATCCTGGTCGGGGGCAGGGAGCGCCTTGCGATCGAGCTTGCCATTGGGGGTGAGCGGGAAGGCGTCGAGACGAACGAAGGCAGCCGGGACCATGTAGTCGGGCAGACGCTCTGCCAGATAGATTCTCAGTTGGCTGGCGATGGCCCGATCAACGGACGCATCTTCCCCGTCGATCCGATCGCTGACGTTTTCGCCGAACGCATCTTCCCTGTCGAATGCGGTAGTTTCCGCGACAACGTAAGCGACCAGTCTCAAGTCGCTGTCCTGACCCAGTGCCAGAACGGCGGCTTCACGGATCTCCGGATGTTCGGCAAGCCGCGACTCGATTTCGCCGAGTTCGATACGGAAGCCACGAATCTTGACCTGATGGTCGTTACGGCCGAGGAATTCGAGGTTACCGTCGGGCAGATAGCGTGCGAGGTCGCCGGTTTTATAAAGACGAGCGCCGGGCCGATTGCTGAACGGATCGTCGATAAAGCGTTCGCTGGTAAGGTCCGGTCGGTTCAGATAGCCGCGCGCGACACCGGCCCCACCGACATAGAGTTCACCGACAACGCCGAGCGGGACGGGGCGCAAATGCGCATCGAGCAGGTACGCGGTGGCGTTGTGAATCGGTCGGCCGATATGCGGGACCTCGGCATCGATAGGCAACACACCGGAAGTTGCCACGACGGTGGCTTCAGTCGGGCCATAGTTGTTGACCAGCGTGAGGCCGTCAGGCAATGCATTAACACCTCCCGGGAAACGTTCTCCGCCGATGAGCAGATAGCGGAGATTGGGCGGTAACTGCTTGCGATCGATCGCCATGACGGCGAGCGAGGTGACGAGGAAGGAGACGTCGAGTTGCTGCTGCTGCCACCAGTCGAGCAGGGCAATCGGATCGCGAGCGGCATGCACCGGAGGCAGGACGAGGGTGCCGCCGGAGAGGAGGCTGGGCCAGAGTTCCCAGGTGGTGGCGTCGAACGCCACGCCGGCCGTCATGGCCGAAGCCGATCCGGACCGAAGCGGGAAGGCATCGATATGCCAGTAACAGAGGTTGACCAGATTGTGATGTTCGACCATCACGCCCTTGGGCACACCGGTAGACCCCGAGGTATAGATCACATAGGCCAGATTCCGGTCGCTCAGCCCATCGACCACCGGGTTGGTCGTCGGATAAGCGGAAAGCTTGAGCAGGATGTTGAGTTCGGAAGCTTGCCCGGCATGGAGGACGATACTTTCGTCGACCAGCGCTTCATTGGGATCGAGGACAGCCCGGTTGGCGAGCGGCGCATCGCCTATAGCAGCGAGGCCAGCGGTATCTGCGAGGACGATAGCAGGATTGGCGTCATCGAGAATGTGCGCGAGCCGGTCAGCGGGGTAGGCGGGATCGAGCGGGAGATAAGCCGCTCCGGCTTTAAGAATCGCGAGTACGCCAACAATCATGGCGGGCGTGCGCTCAACACACACCGCGACGGGCGTATCCAGGCCAGCGCCAACTTCGATCAAATGATGGGCGAGCCGATTGGCGCGCGCATTCAACTCGCCATAACTGAGCGCGACATCTCCGAACCACACGGCGATAGCCGAAGGCGTCCGTTCAGCCTGCTGCTCGACCAAGCGCTGCACGGTGGCGCCAGTCGGATAATCGTGCCGGGTTTCATTCCACACGGTACACAACAGCGCGTGCTCTTCCGGAGGCATAACCTCGATCTGCCGAACCGAGATCGTGGACTTCGCTTCGATCGCGTCGGCAATGCTCTCCAGCGCCTGGGTCATATACCCGCAGATACGCGCGGCATCGAGCGTTTCAGCTACCTGCAAGGTGAGCCCGAGCGCGTTTCCGTAATCTTCCACGGACATCACCAACGGGTAGTTGGTGCGCTCTTGCGCGTTGAGGACTTCGACACCACCCAGCGGTGCATGTTCGGTTGTCAGGGCGGCATTATGTCGGTAATTGAGCAGCGTACTGAAGAGCGGTGATCCGGCGGGAACGCTGCTGCACCGTTGCGCGAGGGCAAGCGATGCATGCTCATGCGCGAGCAGATCGGCGAGCCGAGCGTGCGCGGTGCGTATCCCGGCTTCGATGGATGAGTCGTCGAAGTCGAGGCGAATCGGCAAGGTGTTGATGAACAGGCCCATGGTTCGGTCGGCGCCGTCGCCGGCCTGCATGCGGCCGAACAGCACGGTGCCGAACACGACGCTATCCCTGCCGCTGGTACGCGCGAGCACCTGCGCCCAGGCGAGATGGAAGAGGCTTGCGAGGCTGACTCCCAGATGCTTGGCGTGCGCGCGCAAACGGTCGTTGATGGCACTGGACAACGCGACATGCGCTTCGTTGATTTGCGATCCGTCGCGATGGACTTCGGCGAGACCAAACGGCAGGGTCGGCTCATCGATGTCGCGCAGCATTGTGCTGAAGAAGCGCACATGCGCCTCCTCGCTGATGCCAAGGCGGGCCTGTGCGATGAGATTCCGGAACGGCAGCGGTTGAGACAGGGCCTCGCCTTGGCCGGCAAGCAGGATCTGCACTTCGGCATTCATCGTTTCGAGCGTCGAGTGATCGCCGATCAGATGATGGAGTTGGTGCTGGAGAATCCAGCGGCCGTCGGTGTCCTCGGCGATCGCGAAGCGCAGCAACGGGGCGCGGGTCAGGTCGATGCGGTGATGACGTGGGTCGAAGCGCGCGGTCAGTTGCGTGGCGGTCGGACCATTGATCGGATCGAAGCGGCATTCCTCGACGGACAGTCGTGCATTGCGCCAGACGACCTGAGCCGGTATCGAAAGACCTTCCCAGACGAGCGCGGTTCGGAGGATGTCGTGGCGGTCGACAACCTGTTGAACGGCCGTGAGATAGCGGTCGAGGAGTGGACGGTTGTCGAAGGCGGCTTGTATCGACAGCAGGTACGGGTCGCCTTCGGTAGACATCAGGTGGTGGAACAGGATGCCGTCTTGCAGCGGGGAGAGGGCATAGATGTCCTGGATGTTGGCGATGCCGCCGGGGACCTGGGCGACGATGCGATCGATGTCGGCCTGGGTGAGGTCGATGAGGGGCAGCAGGTCCGGGGTGATCGCGGTGGTTTCAGGGGTGATGTGGTTGGCCGGGACTTCGATCTCGCGGTGCTGGCCGAGTGTCTGGGCGAGCGCGACGACCGTAGGCGTGCGGAACAGATCGCGGATCGACAGGCTGAGGCCACGCTGGCGCATGCGTTCGATGAGTTTGACGGCGAGGAGCGAGTGACCGCCGAGAGCGAAGAAGCTGTCGTGGCGGCTGACCTTGTCGATACCGAGGAGGTCGCTCCAGATGTCGGCGATAGTCGTTTCCACTTCACCCGATGGTGCTTCGTAATCCTGTCGGACGAAGGCTTCCTGGTCGGGGGCAGGGAGTGCCTTGCGATCGAGCTTGCCGTTGGGGGTGAGCGGGAACGCATCGAGGCGGATGAACGCTGCGGGCACCATGTGCTCGGGCAGACGTTCGGCGAGGTGCGCGCGCAGTGCGCTCATCATTGCTTGCGCGGCTTCCTGTTGCGAGTCAGCGAATGCGTGCGCGGGGGCGACGACATAGGCGACCAGACGTTTGCCCGCATCGGAACCCGCGGCGACGACCACGGCTTCGCGCACGGCCTCATGGTCGACGAGGCGCGCTTCGATTTCACCGAGTTCGATGCGGAAGCCGCGGATCTTGACCTGATGGTCGGTCCGGCCGAGGTATTCGATCTGACCGTCATGCCGCCAGCGTGCGAGATCGCCGGAGCGATACATGCGTTCGCCCGAAGTGAACGGGTTCGCAACGAAGCGTTCGGAGGTGAGCGAGAAGCGGTTCAGATAGCCACGGGCGAGACCGGCGCCGGCGAGGTACAACTCGCCGGGCACACCCGGCGGCACGGGACGCAGCGCCTCATCGAGGATGTAAAGCTGGAGATTCCAGATCGGTGCACCGATGGGGGCGGCGTTGCCAATTACCTCGTCGGAACGATAAGCCCAGTAGGAGACGTCGACGGCGGCCTCGGTCGGGCCGTAAAGGTTGTGCAGCGGCGTGCCGAGAGTGGCATGAGCGCGCTTGGCGAGATCGGCGGAGAGGGCTTCACCGCTGCAGACGATACGGCGCAGCGTGTTTCCGCATTGAGCGGCGTCAGGCTCAAGCAGGAATGCTTCGAGCATGGAAGGCACGAAGTGCGCGGTGGTGATGCGTTGTTGCTGAATGAGTTCGGCGAGATAGGCGGGATCGCGATGTCCATCAGGACGAGCAAAGACGATGCGGGCACCGGCGATCAGCGGCCAGAAGAATTCCCAGACGGAAACGTCGAAGCTGGAAGGTGTTTTCTGAAGTACCGCGTCATCGCTCTGGAGTTGATAGGCATGCTGCATCCAGAACAGCCGGTTGACGATCCCGGCATGGGTATTGGCAGCGCCCTTGGGAGTGCCTGTCGATCCCGAGGTATAGATCACATAGGCGGGATGCAACACCGAAAGCGGCGCACTCCGATCCCCGTCATCCAGATTCCGGTCGGATTGGCTACGCAGATGAGCCAGCCATTCCACGTCGTCGAGCAGCATGACTGGAGTGGCCCCGGCATCCGGCAGCTTGCGCGCGACGTCGCTGCGCGAGAGTAAAGCGGCAGGCTTGGCGTCGCCGAGCATGAAGGCGAGACGTTCGACCGGATAGTCGGTATCGAGCGGCAGATAAGCCGCCCCGGCCTTGACGACGGCGAGCAGCGAGACGATGAGATCGAGCGAACGCGGAATGGCGACGGCGACGACGGATTCCGGTCCGATCCCCGAGGCAACGAGCATGCGAGCCAGCTGATTGGCGCGCGCGTTGAGTTGCCGGTACGTCAACGCCTGGTCGTCGAACACGGCGGCAATCGCGTCAGGCGATTTTTCGACCTGCTGTTCGACCAGCGCTTCCAACGTCGTTTCAGGCAGTGCTTGTCTGGTGTTGTTCCATTCTCCAAGAACCAATTGACGTTCTTGTTTGGAGAGGATGTCGATACGGTTCAGCGGCATAAAGGCTGATGTATCGGCAAACGCCTTGAGCATGGCGACGAGATAGTCGGCATGGCGTTCGATCGTGGCCCGCTCGAAGAGCGCGGTAGCGTAGTTGATGACGCCGGCGATCTGGCCATCGACTTCACCCAAATCGAGTTCAAGGTCGAACTTGATGATCCGGTGCTCGATCGGAACCAGCGCGGAGGCGATACCGGGCAACTGCCAGTTGCCGACCTCATTGTTCTGCCAGGAGAACATGACCTGGAAGAGCGGGGTGTGATCGAGGTGTCGTGGCGGTTGGACGATTTCGACGACTTGCTCGAAAGGCAGGTCCTGATGTTGCTGGGCATCGAGCGCGACGTGGCGGACGCGCTGGACGAGTTCGGCAGGCGAAGGCAGACCATCGAGATCGATGCGCAGCGCGAGGGTGTTGACGAAGAAGCCGACGAGCGGTTCGATCTCGGCGCGCCCGCGATTGGCGGAAGGCGAGCCGATGACGATGTCGGATTGTCCGGAGAGCCGGGAGAGGACAGCGCTCCACGCGGCGAGGACAGTCATGAAGAGCGTGGCCTGCTGCTGTTGCGAGAACTGCCGCAGCGCGCGGGTGAGTTCGGCATCGATATGCAGGGGAACGGTTGCACCGGCATAGGACTGCTGGGGCGGGCGGGGCCGGTCGGTGGGGAGTTCTATGCGAACAGGCGCGCCGGCGAGGTTGCTGCGCCAGAACTCGCTTTGCTCGGCAAGCCGTTCGCCGGCGAGCCATTGACGCTGCCATGCGGCGTAGTCGGGGTACTGGATGGCGAGGGCGGGCAGGTCGGCGGGTCGGTTCTCGACAGCGGCGGCGTAGAGCGCGCTGAGTTCGCCAAGCAGAATGCCAAAGGACCAGCCGTCGGAGACGATGTGGTGCTGGGTGAGCAGGAACTGATGATGGTGCGCGTTGAAGCGGATCAGGCGGGCGCGAATGAGCGGACCGTGTTCGAGGTCGAACGGGGTCCGGGCTTCCTCGTGTTGCAGGCGGAGAGCCTGTTGCGCTTGTTCATCGATATTGTCTCCAGACAGGACGTGATGGCGAAGCGGCACACCTGACCCGGCGGGGAGCAGTTGGACCTGCGGTTGCCCGTCGACGGAGACGAATACGGAACGCAAGGCTTCGTGCCGGTCGAAGAGTGCGTTAAGCGCGTCATGCCATGCGTGCGTATCGAGTTCACCGTGCAGATCGATGGCGAAGGGGATGTTGTAGGCGTGACTGTTCGGATCGAGTTGAGCGAGGAACCAGAGACGCTGCTGGGCGAATGAAAGCGGCAGAGGCTGATCGCGGGACACCGATTCGATGGCGGGCAGGTCGAGAGGTGCGGTGTGAAGCTGTTGAGAAACGACGTCGGCGAATGCGGCGAGAGAAGGTGCGGCGAAGAGCGAAGCGAGCGGCAGGTTTGCGCCGATCGCGGCGACGCGGCTCATGAGACGGACGGCGAGGAGCGAGTGGCCGCCGAGGGCGAAGAAGCTGTCGTGGCGGCTGACGCGTTCGATGCCGAGCAGTTCGCTCCAGATGCCGGCGATAGTCGTTTCCACTTCACCCGACGGTGCTTCGTAATCTTGTCGGACGAAGGCATCCTGGTCGGGGGCAGGGAGCGCCTTGCGATCGAGCTTGCCGTTGGGGGTGAGCGGGAAGGCGTCGAGACGCACGAAGGCAGCGGGCACCATGTACTCGGGCAGACGTGCGGCCAGATAGGTTTTCAGTTGGCTGGCGACGGCTCGATCAACGGACGCATCTTTCCCGTTGATCCGATCGCTGACGTTTTCGCCGGACGCATCTTCCCTGTCGAATGCATTGGCATCGGCAACGACGTAAGCGACCAGCCGGAGATTGCCTTCGGTGCCATGAGTCAGAACAGCCGCTTCTCGAACACCGGTATGTTCGGCAAGCCGCGACTCGATTTCACCGAGTTCGATGCGGAAGCCACGGATCTTGACTTGATGATCGTTGCGACCGAGGAATTCGAGGTTGCCGTCGGGGAGGTAGCGCGCGAGGTCGCCGGTTTTATAAAGACGAGCGCCGGGCTGGTTGCTGAACGGATCGTCGATGAAGCGTTCGCTGGTGAGGTCGGGGCGGTTCAGATAGCCGCGAGCGACACCGGCCCCGCCGACATAGAGTTCACCGACAACGCCGAGCGGGACGGGACGCAAATGCGCATCGAGCAGGTACGCGGTGGCGTTGTGAATCGGTCGGCCGATATGCGGGACATCGGCATCGACAGGCAACACGCCAGAGGTTGCCACGACGGTGGCTTCAGTCGGGCCATAGTTGTTGACCAGCGTGAGGCCGTCAGGCAATGCATTAACGCCACCCGGGAAACGTTCACCGCCGATGAGCAGATAGCGGAGATTGGGCGGTAACTGCTTGCGGTCGATCGCCATGACGGCGAGCGAGGTGACGAGGAAGGAGACGTCGAGTTGCTGCTGTTGCCACCAGTCGAGCAGGGCAATCGGATCGCGAGCGGCATGTACCGGGGGCAGGACGAGGGCGCCGCCGGAGAGGAGGCTGGGCCAGAGTTCCCAGGTAGTGGCATCGAACGCCACGCCGGCCGTCATGGCCGAAGCCGATCCGGACCGAAGCGCGAAGGCATCGATATGCCAGTAACAGAGGTTGACCAGATTGTGATGTTCGACCATCACGCCCTTGGGCACACCGGTAGACCCCGAGGTATAGATCACATAGGCCAGATTCCGGTCGCTCAGCCCATCGACCACCGGGTTGGTCGTCGGATAAGCGGAAAGCTTGAGCAGGATGTTGAGTTCGGAAGCTTGCCCGGCATGGAGGACGATACTTTCGTCGACCAGCGCCTCATTGGGATCGAGGACAGCCCGGTTGGCGAGCGGCGCATCGCCGATAGCAGCGAGGCCGGCGGTATCTGCGAGGACGATAGCAGGATTGGCGTCATCGAGAATGTGCGCGAGCCGGTCAGCGGGGTAAGCGGGATCGAGCGGGAGATAAGCCGCCCCGGCTTTAAGAATCGCGAGTACTCCAACAATCATGGCGGGCGCGCGCTCGACACAAACAGCAACCGGCATATCCAGGCCAGCGCCAAGCTCGATCAAATGATGCGCGAGCCGATTGGCACGCGCATTCAACTCGCCATAACTGAGCGTGATATCACCGAACCGCACCGCAACAGCCGAAGGCGTGAGTTCGACCTGCTGCTCGACCAAGCGCTGCACGGTGGCGCCAGTCGGATAATCGTGCCGGGTTTCATTCCACACGGTACACAACAGCGCGTGCTCTTCCGGAGGCATAACCTCGATCTGTCGAACCGCGATCGTGGACTTCGCTTCGAGCGCGTCTGCAATGCTCTCCAGCGCCTGCGCCATATACCCGCAGATGCGCGCGCCATTGAGCGGTTCGACGACCTGGAGGGTCAGCCCGAGCGCTTCTCCGAAATCTTCGACGGAAAGCACGAGCGGATAATTGGTGCGCTCCTTTCCTTGCAGGAATTCGACACCTTCCAATGCAGCCTGCTCATCCGAGGTCGGTGTGTTATGACGGTAGTTCAGCAGCGAACTGAAGAGCGGTGACCCGGCCGGGACACCGCTACACCGTTGCGCAAGTGCAAGTGAGGCATGCTCGTGCGCGAGCAGATCGGCGAGACGCGCATGAGCAGCACGTATGCTGGCTTCGACCGATATGTGGTCGAGATCGATGCGAATCGGCAGGGTATTGATGAACAGGCCCATCGTGCGGTCCGCGCCGTCGCCGGCCTGCATGCGGCCGAACAACACGGTGCCGAACACGACGCGATTCTGACCGCTGGTGCGTGCGAGTACTTGTGCCCACGCAAGGTGACACAGGCTGGCGAGGCTCACGCCGGCGCGTTTGGCCTGCACGCGCAACCGATCATTCAATGCCTGCGGCAGCAGTCGATGCGCTTCGCGGACCCGGGTTCCGTCGCGATGAACTTCAGAAAGACCGAACGGATGGGTTGGTTCATCGAGGTCAGCGAGCATCGACGAGAAGAATCGCGCATGTTGTTCCTCAGTCATGCCGAGACGCGCCTGCGCAACCAGGTTGCGAAATGGTTGCGGCGGCGAAAGAGTGTGTTCGGGATCGCGGAGCTGAACCTGAATCTCGTTGAACAGAATATCGAGCGTCGAGTGATCGCCGATCAGGTGATGCATCTGCTGATGGAGGATCCAGCGACCATCGCTGTCCCGGGCGATCGCAATGCGGAGCAATGGCGCCTGGGACAGGTCGATCCGATGGTGATGAGGGTCGAAGCGTGCAGCGAACTGGTCGCTGACAGAACCCTCGGCCGGATTGAACGACAGTTCGTCGACGGTGAGTGATGCATGGCGTAAGACCACCTGGGCGGGGATGGACAAGCCTTCCCAGAAGAACGCGGTGCGCAGGATGTCATGCCGATCGACTACCTTCTGGACGGCGTCGAGAAAGCGGTCGAGCCGTGCTCGGCTGTCGAACGCCAGTTGCGCGACGAGCAGGTAGGGATCGCCCTCGGTGGCGAGCAGGTGGTGGAACAGGATGCCGTCCTGCAGCGGCGATAGCGCGTAGATGTCCTGGATGTTCGAGATACCGCCGGGGACATGGGCGACGATACGGTCGATGTCGGCCTGGGTGAGGTCGATGAGGGGCAGCAGATCGGGGGTGATCGCGGTGGTGTCCGCGGTGATGCGATTGGCCGGGACCTCGATCTCGCGGTGTTGGCCGAGGGTCTGGGCGAGGGCGACGAGGGTTGGTGCCTGGAACAGGTCGCGAACGGCGAGGCTGAGGCCGCGCTGGCGCATGCGCTCGATCAGCTTGACGGCGAGCAGTGAGTGGCCGCCGAGGGCAAAGAAGCTGTCGTGGCGGCTGACGCGTTCGATGCCGAGCAAGTCGCTCCAGATTTCGGCGAGAGTAGTTTCGATTTCGCCTTGCGGTGCCTCGTAATCCTGTCGGACGAAGGCATCCTGATCAGGCGCAGGGAGTGCCTTGCGATCGAGCTTGCCATTAGGGGTGAGCGGGAAGGCATCGAGACGGACGAAGGCAGCCGGGACCATGTACTCGGGCAGGCGTTCGGCCAGATAGATTCGCAGTTGGCTGGCGATGGCCCGGTCAATGGACGCATCTTCCCTGTCGAATGCATTGGCATTGGCAACGACATAAGCGACCAGCCGGAGATTGCCTTCGGTGCCATGAGTCAGAACAGCCGCTTCTCGAACACCGGTATGTTCGGCAAGCCGCGACTCGATTTCGCCGAGTTCGATACGGAAGCCACGAATCTTGACCTGATGGTCGTTACGGCCGAGGAATTCGAGGTTACCGTCGGGCAGATAGCGTGCGAGGTCGCCGGTTTTATAAAGACGAGCGCCGGGCCGATTGCTGAACGGATCGTCGATAAAGCGTTCGCTGGTAAGGTCCGGTCGGTTCAGATAGCCGCGCGCGACACCGGCCCCACCGACATAGAGTTCACCGACAACGCCGAGCGGGACGGGGCGCAAATGCGCATCGAGCAGGTACGCGGTGGCGTTGTGAATCGGCCGGCCGATATGCGGGACCTCGGCATCGATAGGCAACACACCGGAAGTTGCCACGACGGTGGCTTCAGTCGGGCCATAGTTGTTGACCAGCGTGAGGCCGTCAGGCAATGCATTAACACCTCCCGGGAAACGTTCACCGCCGATGAGCAGATAGCGGAGATTGGGCGGTAACTGCTTGCGATCGATCGCCATGACGGCGAGCGAGGTGACGAGGAAGGAGACGTCGAGTTGCTGCTGCTGCCACCAGTCGAGCAGGGCAATCGGATCGCGAGCGGCATGCACCGGAGGCAGGACGAGGGTGCCGCCGGAGAGGAGGCTGGGCCAGAGTTCCCAGGTGGTGGCATCGAACGCCACGCCGGCCGTCATGGCCGAAGCCGATCCGGACCGAAGCGCGAAGGCATCGATATGCCAGTAACAGAGGTTGACCAGATTGTGATGTTCGACCATCACGCCCTTGGGCACACCGGTAGACCCCGAGGTATAGATCACATAGGCCAGATTCCGGTCGTTCAGCCCATCGACCACCGGGTTGGTCGTCGGATAAGCGGAAAGCTTGAGCAGGATGTTGAGTTCGGAAGCTTGCCCGGCATGGAGGACGATACTTTCGTCGACAAGCGCCTCATTGGGATCGAGGACAGCCCGGTTGGCGAGCGGCGCATCGCCGATAGCAGCGAGGCCAGCGGTATCTGCGAGGACGATAGCAGGATTGGCGTCATCGAGAATGTGCGCGAGCCGGTCAGCGGGGTAGGCGGGATCGAGCGGGAGATAAGCCGCCCCGGCTTTAAGAATGGCGAGTACGCCAACAATCATGGCGGGCGCGCGCTCGACACAAACAGCAACCGGCATATCCAGGCGCGCGCCAAGCTCGATCAAATGATGCGCGAGCCGATTGGCACGCGCATTCAACTCGCCATAACTGAGCGCGACATCTCCAAACCGCACGGCGATAGCCAATGGCATCTGTTCGGCGCGCTCCTCCACCAATCGATGCGTACAGATTTGGGTGGGATAGTCGCGCCGTGTCTGGTTCCATGTTTCGAGCAGCTGCGTGCGCTCGTGGTTTCCGAGAATCTCGATCTGAGCCGTCGGCGTTGCCTGCTCAAGAACAAACGCATTGAGCATGGCGATGAGATAGCCGGCATGGCGTTCGATTGTGGTCCGATCGAAGAGTGCGGTCGCGTAGTTGATGACACCGACGATCTGGCCATCGGCCTCGCTCAGATTGAGTTCGAGGTCGAACTTGACGATCCGGTGCTCGATCGAAACCGGCGCGGCGGTGATACCAGGCAACTGCCAGTTGCCGATCTCGTTGTTCTGCCAGGCGAACATCACCTGGAAGAGCGGGGTGTGATCGAGGTGCCTTGGCGGTTGGGCGATTTCGACGACCTGTTCGAAAGGCAGGTCCTGATGTTGCTGGGCATCGAGCGCGATGCGGCGGACGCGCTGGACGAGTTCGGCGGGCGAAGGCAGACCATCGAGATCGATGCGCAGCGCGAGGGTGTTGACGAAGAAGCCGACGAGCGGTTCGATCTCGGCGCGCCCGCGATTGGCGGAAGGCGAGCCGATGACGATGTCGGCCTGTCCGGAGAGCCGTGAGAGGACAGCGCTCCACGCGGCAAGGACAGTCATGAAGAGCGTGGCCTGCTGCTGTTGCGAGAACTGCCGCAGCGCGCGGGTGAGTTCGGCATCGATATGCAGGGGAACGGTCGCGCCGGCATAGGACTGCTGGGGCGGGCGGGGCCGGTCGGTGGGGAGTTCTATGCGAACAGGCGCGCCGGCGAGGTTGCTGCGCCAGAACTCGCTTTGCTCGGCGAGCCGTTCGCCGGCGAGCCATTGACGCTGCCATGCGGCGTAGTCGGGGTACTGGATGGCGAGGGCGGGCAGGTCGGCGGGTCGGTTCTCGACAGCGGCGGCGTAGAGCGCGCTGAGTTCGCCAAGCAGAATGCCAAAAGACCAGCCGTCGGAGACGATGTGGTGCTGGGTGAGCAGGAACTGGTGATGGTGCGCGTTGAAGCGGATCAGACGGGCGCGAATGAGCGGACCGTGTTCGAGGTCGAACGGGGTTTGAGCTTCCTCGTGTTGCAGGTGGAGGGTCTGTTCTTCGACATTGCCTTCTGACAGGACGTGCTGGCGAAGCGGCACACCTGACCCGGCGGGGAGCAGTTGGACCTGTGGTTGCCCGTCGACGGAGACGAATACGGAGCGCAAGGCTTCATGCCGGTCGAAGAGTGCGTTAAGCGCGTCATGCCATGCGTGCGTATCGAGTTCGCCGTGCAGATCGATGGCGAAGGGGATGTTGTAGGCGTGGCTGCCCGGATCGAGTTGAGCGAGGAACCAGAGACGCTGCTGGGCGAAGGAGAGCGGCAGAGGCTGATCGCGGGACACCGATTCGATGGCGGGCAGGTCGAGAGGTGCGGTGCGAAGCTGTTGAGAAACGACGTCGGCGAATGCGGCGAGAGAAGGTGCGGCGAAGAGGGAGGCGAGCGGCAGGTTTGCGCCGATCGCGGCGATACGGCTCATGAGACGGACGGCGAGAAGCGAGTGACCGCCAAGAGCAAAGAAGCTGTCGTGGCGACTGACGCGTTCGATGCCGAGCAGTTCGCTCCAGATAGCGGCGATAGTCGTTTCCACCTCACCCAATGGCGCCTCGTAATCTTGTCGGACGAAGGCATCCTGATCGGGGGTAGGGAGTGCCTTGCGATCGAGCTTGCCGTTGGGGGTGAGCGGGAACGCGTCGAGACGAATGAATGCAGCGGGCACCATGTGCTCGGGCAGACGTTCGGCGAGGTGCGCGCGCAGCACGCTCATCATCGCTTGGGCGGCTTCCTGTTGTGAAGCGTGTTCGTCAGCGAATGCGTGCGCGGGGGCGACGACATAAGCAACCAGACGTTTGTCCGCATCGGAACCCGCGGCGACGACCACGGCCTCCCGTACAGCGTCATGGTCGACGAGGCGCGCTTCGATTTCACCGAGTTCGATGCGGAAGCCGCGGATCTTGACCTGATGATCGGTCCGGCCGAGGTATTCGATCTGACCGTCATGCCGCCAGCGTGCGAGATCGCCGGAACGATACATGCGTTCGCCCGGGGTGAACGGATTGGCGACGAAACGTTCGGAGGTGAGCGAGAAGCGGTTCAGATAGCCACGGGCGAGGCCCACACCGGCGAGATAGAGTTCACCAGGTACACCCGGCGGCACGGGACGAAGCGCCTCATCGAGGATGTAAAGCTGGAGATTCCAGATCGGTGCGCCGATGGGTGCGGCGTTGCCAATCACCTCCTCAGAACGATAAGCCCAGTAGGAGACGTCGACGGCGGCCTCGGTCGGGCCGTAAAGGTTGTGCAGCGGCGTGCCGAGAGTGGCATGAGCGCGCTTGGCGAGATCGGCGGAGAGGGCTTCACCGCTGCAGACGATACGGCGCAGCGTGTTTCCGCATTGAGCGGCGTCAGGCTCAAGCAGGAATGCTTCGAGCATGGAAGGCACGAAGTGCGCGGTGGTGATGCGTTGCTGCTGAATGAGCGTAGCGAGATAGGCGGGATCGCGATGTCCATCAGGACGAGCAAAGATGATGCGGGCACCGGCGATCAACGGCCAGAAGAATTCCCAGACGGAAACGTCGAAGCTGGAAGGTGTTTTCTGAAGTACCGCGTCATCGCTCTGGAGTTGATAGGCATGCTGCATCCAGAGCAGCCGGTTGACGATCCCGACATGGGTGTTGGCAGCGCCCTTGGGAGTCCCTGTCGACCCCGAGGTATAGATCACATATGCCGGATGCAGCACCGAAAGCGGCGCGACGCGAGCATGGTTGTCGAGGTTATGGTCGGGCTGCGTGTCCAACTGCGCGAGAAGGGCGTCTCCATCGATCTGCAAGACAGGAATCGATCCGGTTTCGGGCAGCAGGGCGAGCACGTCGCCGCGCGAGATGAGCGCGGCGGGCTTGGCGTCGCGAAGCATGAAGGCGAGGCGTTCGGCGGGATAGTCGGTATCGAGCGGCAGATAAGCCGCCCCGGCCTTGACGACGGCGAGCAGCGAAACGATGAGATCGAGCGAACGCGGAATGGCGACGGCAACGACGGATTCCGGCCCGATCCCCGAGGCAACGAGCATGCGCGCCAACTGATTGGCGCGTGCGTTGAGTTCCCGATAGCTGAGCGACTGATTCTCGAATACGGCTGCCACGGCATCAGCGGACTTCTCCGCTTGCTGCTCGACCAGCTCATGAAGCGTCACATGCGGTATTTCCTGCGTCGTGCTGTTCCACTCCTGTACGACAAGCTGACGTTCATCATCAGGCAACATATCGAGTAAGCGAACAGCGCGATTGGATCGATTGTCGAGCGCCTCGACGAGACTCTCGAGCGCCTGCGCCATATACCGACAGATGCGTTCCGCATCGATCGGTTGACTGACCTGGGCAATGAGCCCCAGCGCATTCCCATGATCATCGACGGAGAGCGTGATCGGATAATTCGTGCGTTCCTCGGCATGGAGAAATTCGATGCCTTCGATCGCATGCGAATCGTGCGTGGACGAATCGTTATGCCGATAGTTGAGCAGCGCACTGAAGAGCGGCGATCCGGCGGGGATGCTGCTGCACTGTTGGACGAGCGCGAGCGACGCATGCTCGTGTGCAAGCAGATCGGCAAGCCGGGTGTGAGCCTCACGGATGCCGACTTCGACCGATGCGTCGTCGAGATCGAGGCGGATCGGCAAGGTGTTGATGAAAAGTCCCATGGTGCGATCGGCGCCGTCGCCGGCCTGCATGCGACCGAACAACACGGTTCCGAACACGATGTGCTGGCGGCCGGTGGTACGGGCGAGGACCTGAGCCCAGGCGAGATGACACAGGCTCGCGAGGCTGACGCCGAGCCGTTTGGTTTGTGCACGCAGCCGGTTGTTCAACGCCGGAGGCAGAGTCAATTGGGCTTCGCTGATCTGCGATCCGTCGCGATGGACTTCCGCGAGGCCGAACGGCAGGGTAGGTTCATCGATCCCGGCCAGCATCGACTGGAAGAAGCGTGTGTGTTCCTCGGTCCTGATGCCCAGACGGATTTGCGCAATCAGATTGCGGAACGGCTGCGCTTCGGGAAGGTGCAGATCGGGATCGTGCAGCAGGGCTTGAACCTCCGCATTCAGTACATCGAGCGTGGAGTGGTCGCCGACCAGATGATGTAGGAGCAGCTGGAGAATCCAGCGGCCGTCGGTGTCCTCGGCGATCGCGAAGCGCAGCAACGGGGCGCGGGTCAGGTCGATGCGGTGATGACGTGGGTCGAAGCGCGCGGTCAGTTGCGTGGCGATCGGGCCATTGATCGGATCGAAGCGGCATTCCTCGACGGACAGTCGTGCATTGCGCCAGACGACCTGAGCCGGTATCGAAAGACCTTCCCAGACGAGCGCGGTTCGGAGGATGTCGTGGCGGTCGACAACCTGTTGAACGGCCGTGAGATAGCGGTCGAGGAGTGGACGGTTGTCGAAGGCGGCTTGTATCGACAGCAGGTACGGGTCGCCTTCGGTAGACATCAGGTGGTGGAACAGGATGCCGTCTTGCAGCGGGGAGAGGGCATAGATGTCCTGGATGTTGGCGATGCCGCCGGGGACCTGGGCGACGATGTGGTTGATGTCGGCCTGGGTGAGGTCGATGAGGGGCAGCAGGTCCGGGGTGATCGCGGTGGTTTCAGGGGTGATGCGGTTGGCCGGGACTTCGATCTCGCGGTGCTGGCCGAGGGTTCGGGCGAGCGCGACTAGGGTTGGGGTGCGGAACAGATCGCGGATCGACAGGCTGAGGCCACGCTGGCGCATGCGTTCGATCAGCTTGACGGCGAGGAGCGAGTGACCGCCGAGAGCGAAGAAGCTGTCGTGGCGACTGACCTTGTCGATACCGAGGAGTTCGCTCCAGATGTCGGCGATAGTCGTTTCCACTTCACCCGATGGTGCTTCGTAATCCTGTCGGACGAAGGCTTCCTGGTCGGGGGCAGGGAGTGCCTTGCGATCGAGCTTGCCGTTGGGGGTGAGCGGGAACGCGTCGAGACGAATGAATGCAGCGGGCACCATGTGCTCGGGCAGACGTTCGGCGAGATGGGCGCGCAGCACGCTCATCATCGCTTGGGCGGCTTCCTGTTGCGAAGCGTGTTCGTCAGAGAATGCGTGCGCGGGGGCGACGATATAAGCGACCAGGCGTTTGTCCGCATCGGAACCCGCGGCGACGACCACGGCTTCGCGCACGGCCTCATGGTCGACGAGGCGCGCCTCGATTTCACCGAGTTCGATGCGGAAACCGCGGATCTTGACCTGATGGTCGGTCCGGCCGAGGTATTCGATCTGACCGTCATGCCGCCAGCGTGCGAGATCGCCGGAGCGGTACATGCGTTCGCCCGAGGTGAACGGATTCGCAACGAAGCGTTCGGAGGTGAGCGAGAAGCGGTTCAGATAGCCACGGGCGAGGCCCGCGCCGGCGAGATAGAGTTCACCGGGTACACCCGGCGGCACGGGACGCAGCGCCTCATCGAGGATGTAAAGCTGGAGATTCCAGATCGGTGCACCGATGGGGGCGGCGTTGCCAATCACCTCGTCGGAACGATAAGCCCAGTAGGAAACGTCGACGGCGGCCTCGGTCGGGCCGTAAAGGTTGTGCAGCGGCGTGCCGAGAGTGGCATGAGCGCGCTTGGCGAGATCGGCGGAGAGGGCTTCACCGCTGCAGACGATACGGCGCAGCGTGTTTCCGCATTGAGCGGCGTCAGGCTCAAGCAGGAATGCTTCGAGCATGGAAGGCACGAAGTGCGCGGTGGTGATGCGTTGCTGCTGAATGAGCGTAGCGAGATAGGCGGGATCGCGATGTCCATCAGGACGAGCAAAGACGATGCGAGCGCCAGCGATCAACGGCCAGAAGAATTCCCAGACGGAAACGTCGAAGCTGGAAGGTGTTTTCTGAAGTACCGCGTCATCGCGCTGGAGTTGATAGGCATGCTGCATCCAGAACAGCCGGTTGACGATCCCGGCATGGGTATTGGCAGCGCCCTTGGGAGTCCCTGTCGACCCCGATGTATAGATCACATAGGCCGGATGCAGTATCGAAAGCGGCGCGACGCGAGCATGGTTGTCGAGGTTATGGTCGGGCTGCGTGTCCAACTGCGCGAGAAGGGCGTCTCCATCGATCTGCAAGACAGGAATCGATCCGGTTTCGGGCAGCAGGGCGAGCACGTCGCCGCGCGAGATGAGTGCGGCGGGCTTGGCGTCGCGAAGCATGAAGGCGAGGCGTTCGGCGGGATAGTCGGTATCGAGCGGCAGATAAGCCGCCCCGGCCTTGACGACGGCGAGCAGCGAAACGATGAGATCGAGCGAACGCGGAATGGCGACGGCAACGACGGATTCCGGTCCGATCCCCGAGGCAACGAGCATGCGAGCCAGCTGATTGGCGCGGGCGTTGAGCTGCCGGTACGTCAACGCCTGATCGTCGAACACGGCGGCAATCGCGTCAGGCGATTTTTCGACCTGTTGTTCGACCAGCGCTTCCAACGTCGTTTCAGGCAGTGCTTGTCTGGTGTTGTTCCATTCTCCAAGAACCAATTGACGTTCTTGCTTGGAGAGGATGTCGATACGGTTCAGCGGCATAAAGGCTGATGTATCGGCAAACGCCTTGAGCATGGCGACGAGATAGTCGGCATGACGTTCGATCGTGGTCTGATCGAAGAGCGCGGTAGCGTAGTTGATGACGCCGGCGATCTGGCCATCGACTTCACCCAAATCGAGTTCAAGGTCGAACTTGATGATCCGGTGCTCGATCGGAACCAGCGCGGAGGCGATACCGGGCAACTGCCAGTTGCCGACCTCATTGTTCTGCCAGGAGAACATGACCTGGAAGAGCGGAGTGTGATCGAGGTGCCTTGGCGGTTGGGCGATTTCGACGACCTGTTCGAAAGGAAGATCCTGATGTTGCTGGGCATCGAGCGCGACGCGGCGGACACGCTGGACGAGCTCGGCAGGCGAAGGCAGACCATCGAGATCGATGCGCAGCGCGAGGGTGTTGACGAAGAAGCCGACGAGCGGTTCGATCTCGGCGCGCCCGCGATTGGCGGAAGGCGAGCCGATGACGATGTCGGATTGTCCGGAGAGGCGTGAGAGGACAGCGCTCCATGCGGCAAGGACAGTCATGAAGAGCGTGGCCTGCTGCTGTTGCGAGAACTGCCGCAGCGCGCGGGTGAGTTCGGCATCGATATGCAGGGGAACGGTTGCACCGGCATAGGACTGCTGAGACGGGCGGGGCCGGTCGGTGGGGAGTTCGACGCGAACAGGCGCGCCGGCGAGGTTGCTGCGCCAGAACTCGCTTTGCTCGGCGAGCCGTTCGCCGGCGAGCCATTGACGCTGCCATGCGGCGTAGTCGGGGTACTGGATGACGAGGGCGGGCAGGTCGGCGGGTCGGTTCTCGACAGCGGCGGCGTAGAGCGCGCTGAGCTCACCAAGCAGAATGCCAAAGGACCAGCCGTCGGAGACGATGTGGTGCTGGGTGAGCAGGAACTGATGATGGTGCGCGTTGAAGCGGATCAGGCGGGCGCGAATGAGCGGGCCGTGTTCGAGGTCGAACGGTGTTTGAGCTTCCTCGTGTTGCAGGCGGAGGGCCTGTTCTTCGACATTGTCTCCGGACAAGACGTGCTGGCGAAGCGGCACACCTGACCCGGCGGGGAGCAGTTGGACCTGTGGTTGCCCGTCGACGGAGACGAATACGGAACGCAAGGCTTCATGCCGGTCGAAGAGTGCGTTAAGCGCGTCATGCCATGCATGCGTATCGAGTTCGCCATGAAGATCGATGGCGAAGGGGATGTTGTAGGCGTGACTGCCCGGATCGAGTTGAGCGAGGAACCAGAGACGCTGCTGGGCGAAGGAGAGCGGAAGAGGCTGATCGCGGGACACCGATTCGATGGTGGGCAAATCGAGGGGTGCGGTGTGAAGCTGCTGCGAAACGACGTCGGCGAATGCGGCGAGAGAAGGTGCGGCGAAGAGGGAGGCGAGCGGCAGGTTTGCACCGATCGCGGCGATACGGCTCATGAGACGGACGGCGAGAAGCGAGTGGCCGCCAAGAGCAAAGAAGCTGTCGTGGCGGCTGACGCGTTCGATGCCGAGCAGTTCGCTCCAGATGCCGGCGATAGTCGTTTCCACTTCACCCGATGGTGCCTCGTAATCCTGTCGGACGAAGGCATCCTGATCAGGAGCGGGGAGCGCCTTGCGATCGAGCTTGCCATTAGGGGTGAGCGGGAAGGCATCGAGCCGAACGAAGGCAGCCGGCACCATGTAGTCGGGCAGCCGTTCGGCTAGATAGGTGTGCAACTGGTCGATGATGGTCCGATCGGACGCATCTTCCCCATCGGCACGGCCATCGACGGTTTCACCAGACACATCTTTCCCATCGAATACGGCAGCATTCGCGACAACATAAGCGGCCAGTCGCAAGTCGCTGTCCTGACCCAGTGCCAGAACGGCGGCTTCGCGGATCTCCGGATGCTCGGCAAGCCGTGATTCGATTTCGCCGAGTTCGATGCGGAAGCCACGAATCTTGACCTGATGGTCGTTGCGACCGAGGAATTCGAGGTTGCCGTCGGGGAGGTAGCGCGCTAGGTCGCCGGTTTTATAAAGACGAGCGCCGGGCCGATTGCTGAACGGATCGTCGATAAAGCGTTCGCTGGTAAGGTCCGGTCGGTTCAGATAGCCGCGCGCGACACCGGCCCCACCGACATAGAGTTCACCGACAACGCCGAGCGGGACGGGGCGCAAATGCGCATCGAGCAGGTACGCGGTGGCGTTGTGAATCGGTCGGCCGATATGCGGGACATCGGCATCGATGGGCAACACGCCAGAGGTTGCCACGACGGTGGCTTCAGTCGGGCCATAGTTGTTGACCAGCGTGAGGCCGTCAGGCAATGCATTAACGCCCCCCGGGAAACGTTCACCGCCGATGAGCAGATAGCGGAGATTGGGCGGTAACTGCTTGCGGTCGATCGCCATGACGGCGAGCGAGGTGACGAGGAAGGAGACGTCGAGTTGCTGCTGTTGCCACCAATCGAGCAGGGCGATCGGATCGCGAGCGGCATGCACCGGAGGCAGGACGAGGGTGCCGCCCGAGAGGAGGCTGGGCCAGAGTTCCCAGGTGGTGGCATCGAACGCCACGCCGGCCGTCATGGCCGAAGTCGATCCGGACCGAAGCGCGAAGGCATCGATATGCCAGTGGCAGAGGTTGACCAGATTGTGATGTTCGACCATCACGCCTTTAGGCACACCGGTGGACCCCGAGGTATAGATCACATAGGCCAGATGCCGGTCGTTCAGCCCATCGACCACCGGGTTGGTTGTCGGATAGGCGGAAAGCTTGAGCAGGATGTTGAGTTCGGAAGCTTGCCCGGCATGGAGGACGATACTTTCGTCGACCAGCGCCTCATTGGGATCGAGGACAGCCCGGTTGGCGAGCGGCGCATCGCCGATAGCGGCGATGCCGGCGGTATCGGCGAGGACGATAGCAGGATTGGCGTCATCGAGAATGTGCGCGAGCCGGTCAGCGGGGTAGGCAGGATCGAGCGGGAGATAAGCCGCCCCCGCTTTAAGAATCGCGAGTACGCCAACAATCATGGCGGGCGTACGCTCAACACACACCGCGACGGGCATATCCAGGCCAGCACCAAGCTCGATCAAATGATGCGCGAGCCGATTGGCACGCGCATTCAACTCGCCATAACTGAGCGTGATATCACCGAACCGCACCGCAACAGCCGAAGGCGTGAGTTCGACCTGCTGCTCGAAATGCCGCTGTACGGTGGTCTTGATCGGATAATCGCGCCGGGTCTCATTCCAGGCTTCGCACAACAGCGCCCGTTCGCTGGCGGGCAGCACTTCGATGTGCCGAACTGCCACCGGGGATTGTGCTTCGAGTGCGTCGACCACACTCTCCAGAGCCTGCGCCAGATACCCGCAGATACGCGCCCCGTCGAGCGGTTCGACGGCTTGGAGCGTCAGCCCGAGCGCATGGCCGTAATCCTCCACGGACATCGCCAGCGGGTAATTGGTGCGTTCTTGTCCGCCGAGCACTTCAACATCGTTGTACCAAGCATTCGCCGATTCCTGCGAGGCGTTGTGCCGGTAGTTGAGCAGCGTGCTGAAGAGCGGCGATCCGGCCGGGACGCTGCTGCATCGCTGGGCGAGCGCGAGCGAGGCATGCTCGTGCGCGAGCAGATCGGCGAGACGCGCATGAACAGCACGTATGCTGGCTTTGACCGATATGTCGTCGAGATCGATGCGAATCGGCAGGGTATTGATGAACAGGCCCATCGTGCGGTCCGCACCGTCGCCGGCCTGCATGCGGCCGAACAGCACGGTGCCGAACACGACACGATCCTGGCCGCTGGTACGCGCGAGTACTTGGGCCCAGGCGAGATGGAACAGGCTGGCGAGGCTGACGCCGATGTGCTTGGCTTGCGCACGCAGACGATCGTTCAGGACAGTCGGCAACGCTACGTGAGTCTCGTGAACCTGCGAACCATCGCGATGGACTTCGGCGAGACCGAACGGCAGCGTCGGCTCATGGATCTCGGCGAGCATCGAGGTGAAGAAACGCACGTGCGCCTCTTCAGTGACGCCGAGGCGTGCTTGCGCAACCAGATTGCGGAATGGCTGGGCTGCGGGGAGCGGGTGGGTCGGATCGTTCATCAGTATCCGGACTTCCGCGTTCAGAACGTCAAGCGTCGAGTGATCGCCGATCAGATGATGCAGCAGTTGCTGGAGGATCCAGCGACCATCGCTGTCCTGCGCGATCGCGAAGTGCAGCAGCGGGGCTTGGGCGAGATTGATCCGGTGATGACGCGGATCGAAGCGCGCCGCGAGTTGCCCGGATACCGGGCCGTTCGCGGGATCGAAGGCCAGCTCGATGATCGACAGTTTCGCGTGCCGCCAGACGATTTGCGCCGGTGCGGACAGTTCTTCCCAAACGAACGCGGTGCGCAGGATGTCATGCCGATCGACTACCTTCTGGACGGCGTCGAGATAGCAGTCGAGCCGCGCTCGGCTGTCGAACGCCAGCTGCGCGACGAGCAGATAGGGATCGCCCTCGGTGGCGAGCAGGTGGTGGAACAGGATGCCGTCCTGCAGCGGCGACAGCGCGTAGATGTCCTGGATGTTGGCAATACCGCCGGGGATCTGATCGACGATGCGGTCGATGTCGGGCTGGGTGAGGTCGATGAGGGGCAGCAGATCGGAGGTGATCGCGGTGGTGTCCGCGGTGATGCGGTTGGCCGGGACCTCGATCTCGCGGTGCTGGCCGAGGGTCTGGGCGAGGGCGACGAGGGTTGGTGCCTGGAACAGGTCGCGAACGGCGAGGCTGAGGCCGCGCTGGCGCATGCGCTCGATCAGCTTGACGGCGAGCAGTGAGTGGCCGCCGAGGGCAAAGAAGCTGTCGTGGCGGCTGACGCGTTCGATGCCGAGCAGTTCACTCCAGATGCCTGCGAGGGTCGTTTCCACCTCACCCAATGGCGCCTCGTAATCTTGTCGAACAAAGGCATCCTGATCAGGCGCAGGGAGCGCCTTGCGATCGAGCTTGCCATTAGGGGTGAGCGGGAAGGCATCGAGACGGACGAAGGCAGCCGGGACCATGTACTCGGGCAGGCGTTCGGTCAGATAGGTTCGCAGTTGGCTGGCGATGGCCCGATCAACAGACGCATCTTTCCCGTTGATCCGATCGCTGACGTTTTCGCCGGTCGCATCTTCCCCGTCGAATGCATTGGCATCGGCAACGACATAAGCGACCAGCCGGAGATTGCCTTCGGTACCGTGAGTCAGAACGGCAGCTTCGCGAACACCAGCATGTTCGGCAAGCCGCGACTCGATTTCGCCGAGTTCGATACGGAAGCCGCGAATCTTGACTTGATGATCGTTGCGACCAAGGAATTCGAGGTTTCCGTCGGGCAGATAGCGTGCGAGGTCGCCGGTTTTATAAAGACGAGCGCCGGGCCGATTGCTGAACGGATCGTCGATGAAGCGTTCGCTGGTGAGGTCCGGTCGGTGCAGATAGCCGCGCGCGACACCGGCCCCGCCGACATAGAGTTCACCGACAACGCCGAGCGGGACGGGACGCAAATGCGCATCGAGCAGGTACGCGGTGGCGTTGTGAATCGGTCGGCCGATATGCGGGACATCGGCATCGACAGGCAACACGCCAGAGGTTGCCACGACGGTGGCTTCAGTCGGGCCATAGTTGTTGACCAGGGTGAGGCCATCGGGAAGCGCCTCGACACCCCCCGGGAAACGTTCACCGCCGATGAGCAGATAGCGGAGATTGGGCGGTAACTGCTTGCGGTCGATCGCCATGACGGCGAGCGAGGTGACGAGGAAGGAGACGTCGAGTTGCTGCTGTTGCCACCAGTCGAGCAGGGCGATCGGATCGCGAGCGGCATGCACCGGAGGCAGGACGAGGGTGCCGCCGGAGAGGAGGCTGGGCCAGAGTTCCCAGGTGGTGGCGTCGAACGCCACGCCGGCCGTCATGGCCGAAGCCGATCCGGACCGAAGCGCGAAGGCATCGATATGCCAGTGGCAGAGGTTGACCAGATTGTGATGTTCGACCATCACGCCCTTGGGCACGCCAGTGGACCCCGAGGTATAGATCACATAGGCCAGGTGCCGGTCGTTCAGCGCATCGACAACCGGATCGTGATCCGGATAGTCGCTCAACGGGCTGAGCGCAAGCGTGACAGGCGGCTCGTTCGCGCTATCCGGATTCAGCGTGATGGACGAGTCGAGCGATGCCGCCGTCGGATCGATGATGGCGCGCTTGGCGAGCGCATGCGTTCCGATCGCGAGCCGTCCGGCTTCGTCGGCGAGGACAATACTCGGATTGGCGTCGTCGAGGATATGGGCGAGCCGCTCGGCCGGATAGGCGGGATCGAGCGGCAGATATGCCGCGCCCGCCTTGAGGACGGCGAGCAGGCCGACCACCATCGCGGGTGAGCGCTCGAGACAGACGGCCACCGGCGTATCGATCCATGCGCCAAGCTTGATCAGATGATGCGCGAGACGATTGGCACGCGCATTGAGATCGCCATAGGTCAGGGCCACGTCGCCGAAGCGGACGGCGTGCGCTTCCGGCGTGCGCTTGGCCTGCTGTTCGAACAGATGATGGACGGCGTGCCCGACCGGATAGTCCCGACGGGTCTCGTTCCACGACGCCAGCAGCAAAGCGCGCTCGTCGGCAGGGAGCACGTCGAGCTCCCGAGCCGGCAGGTCGCCCTGGAATTCGAGTGCATCGGCCAGGCTCGCGAGCGCCTGCGCCATATAGCGGAACAGGCGTTTCGCGTCGAGCGGTTGGGCCGCTTGGGCGGCAAGGCCCAAGGAGGCCTGACCGTAGTCGTCGACCGAGAGCGCGATCGGATAGTTGGTGCGCTCCTTGGTGAGGAGCGTTTCCATGCCGTCGATCGGGTTTTCCGCCGAAGACGACGTATCGCCGTGGCGGTAGTTGAGCAGCGCGTTGAAAAGCGGCGTGCCGGCGGGAATGTTGCTGCACCGCTGAGCGAGCGCGAGCGAGGCATGCTCGTGTGCGAGCAGATCGGCGAGGCGCGCATGAGCCGCACGGACGCAGGCTTCGACCGACATGTCGTCGAGATCGATACGGATCGGCAAGGTGTTGATGAACAGGCCCATGGCGCGATCGGCACCCGCGCCGGCCTGCATGCGGCCGAACAACACGGTGCCGAACACGACTTGGTCGCGGCCGCTGGCGCGCGAGAGGACCTGGGCCCAGGCGAGATGGCAGAGGCTCGCGAGACTGACGCCGAGCCGTTTGGCCTGCGCGCGCAGCCGATCGTTGAGGGATTGCGGCAGGCGTTCGCGGTATTCGGTGACCTGGGAGCCGTCGCGATGGACTTCTGCGAGGCCGAACGGCAGGGTGGGTTCATCGATCCCGTCCAGCATCGACTGGAAGAAGCGCGCGTGCTCTTCCGCCTTGGCGCCGAGGCGAACCTGGGCGATCAGGTTGCGGAACGGCTGGGTATCCGGCAACGGCTGATCGGGATGAGACAGCAGCGCGCGCACTTCCGCATTCAGGATGTCGAGCGTCGAATGGTCGCCGATCAGGTGGTGCAGCAGTTGCTGAAGGATCCAGCGGCCGTCGACATCCTCGGCGATGGCGAAGCGCAGCAGCGGTGCCTGGGTGAGGTCGATGCGGTAATGACGCGGGTCGAAGCGCGTGGCCAGTTGCGTGGCGATCGGACCGTTGGTCGGATCGAAACGGCATTCCTCGACGGACAGCCGTGCGTTGCGCCAGACGATCTGGGCCGGTGTGGAGAGCCCTTCCCAGACGAATGCGGTGCGCAGGATGTCATGCCGGTCGACGACGCGCTGGACCGCGCCGAGATAGCGATCGAGCAAGGCGCGGCTGGTAAAGGCGATCTGCTCGGTCAGCAGGTATGGGTCGCCTTCGGTGGTGAGCAGGTGGTGGAACAGGATGCCGTCTTGCAGGGGAGAGAGGGCATAGATGTCCTGGATGTTGGCGATGCCGCCGGGGACCTGGGCGACGATGCGATCGATGTCGGCCTGGGCGAGATCGATGAGGGGCAGCAGGTCCGGGGTGATCGCGGTGGCGTCCGCGGTGATGCGGTTGGCCGGGACTTCGATTTCGCGGTGCTGGCCGAGGGTTCGGGCGAGCGCGACTAGGGTTGGGGTGCGGAACAGATCGCGGATCGACAGGCTGAGGCCGCGCTGTCGCATGCGCTCGATCAGCTTGACGGCGAGGAGCGAGTGACCGCCAAGAGCGAAGAAGCTGTCGTGGCGGCTGACCTTGTCGATACCGAGGAGGTCGCTCCAGATGTCGGCGAGGGTGGTTTCGACTTCGCCTTGCGGTGCTTCGTAATCCTGTCGGACGAAGGCATCCTGATCGGGGGTGGGGAGTGCCTTGCGATCGAGCTTGCCGTTGGGGGTGAGCGGGAAGGCATCGAGACGAATGAATGCAGCGGGCACCATGTGCTCGGGCAGACGTTCGGCGAGATGGGCGCGCAGCACGCTCATCATCGCTTGGGCGGCTTCCTGTTGCGAAGCGTGTTCGTCAGAGAATGCGTGCGCAGGGGCGACGACATAAGCAACCAGACGTTTGTCCGCATCGGAACCCGCGGCGACGACCACGGCCTCCCGTACAGCCTCATGGTCGACGAGGCGCGCTTCGATTTCACCGAGTTCGATGCGGAAACCGCGGATCTTGACCTGATGGTCAGTCCGGCCGAGGTATTCGATCTGACCGTCATGCCGCCAGCGTGCGAGATCGCCGGAGCGGTACATGCGTTCGCCCGAGGTGAACGGATTGGCGACGAAACGCTCGGAGGTGAGCGAGAAGCGGTTCAGATAGCCACGGGCGAGGCCCACGCCGGCGAGATAGAGTTCACCGGGCACACCCGGCGGCACGGGACGAAGCGCCTCATCGAGGATGTAAAGCTGGAGATTCCAGATCGGTGCACCGATGGGGGCGGCGTTGCCAATTACATCCTCAGAACGATAAGCCCAGTAGGAGACGTCGACGGCGGCCTCGGTCGGGCCGTAAAGGTTGTGCAGCGGCGTGCCGAGAGTGGCATGAGCGCGCTTGGCGAGATCGGCGGAGAGGGCTTCACCGCTGCAGACGATACGGCGCAGCGTGTTTCCGCATTGAGCGGCGTCAGGCTCAAGCAGGAATGCTTCGAGCATGGAGGGCACGAAGTGCGCGGTGGTGATGCGTTGCTGCTGAATGAGCGTAGCGAGATAGGCGGGATCGCGATGTCCATCAGGACGAGCAAAGACGATGCGGGCACCGGCGATCAGCGGCCAGAAGAATTCCCAGACGGAAACGTCGAAGCTGGAAGGTGTTTTCTGAAGTACCGCGTCATCGCGCTGGAGTTGATAGGCATGCTGCATCCAGAGCAGCCGATTGACGATCCCGGCATGGGTATTGGCAGCGCCCTTGGGAGTCCCTGTCGACCCCGAGGTATAGATCACATAGGCGGGATGCAACACCGAAAGCGGCGCACTCCGATCCCCGTCATCCAGATTCCGGTCGGACTGGCTACGCAGATGAGCCAGCCATTCCACGTCGTCGAGCAGCATGACCGGAGCGGCCCCGGCATCCGGCAGCTTGCGCGCGACGTCGCTGCGCGAGAGTAAAGCGGCGGGCTTGGCGTCGCCGAGCATGAAGGCGAGACGTTCGACCGGATAGTCGGTGTCGAGCGGCAGATAAGCCGCCCCGGCCTTGACGACGGCGAGCAGCGAGACGATGAGATCGAGCGAACGCGGAATCGCCACGGCCACGATGGCCTCGGGCCCGATGCCTGCCGCGACCAGCACGCGGGCGAGCTGATTGGCGCGTGCGTTGAGTTCCCGATAGCTGAGCGACTGGGCTTCAAACCCGGCCGCCACGGCATCGGGCGAACGCTCGACCTGTTGTTCGACCAGTGCGCACAGCGTCGTTTCCGGCACCGGCTGCCGGGTCTCGTTCCACTTCCGCACGACCAGTTGCCGCTCGTCCTCCGGCAGCACGTCCAGCAGCCTGACAGGCTGGACCGCTGGTGCATCGAGCGCATCGACGAGGCTTTCCAGCGCCTGCGCCATGTACCGACAGACGCGCGCGGCCTCGACCGGCTGACTGACCTGGGCGAACAGGCTCAACGCGTGGCCGTGATCGTCGATCGAGAGCGTGACGGGATAGTTGGTGCGCTCGATGGTGTGGATATGCTCGACGCCTTGCAGCGTCGCGCTGTCCTGCGCCGCTGCCGCGTGGTGCCGATAGTTGAGCAGCGCGCTGAAGAGCGGCGATCCGGCCGGTACGCTGCTGCACTGCTGGGCGAGCGCGAGCGATGCATGCTCGTGCGCGAGCAGATCGGCGAGCCGGGTGTGGGTCAGGCGGACGCTGGCTTCGACCGGCGCATTGTCGAGATCGATGCGGATCGGCAGGGTATTGATGAAAATGCCCATTGCCTGATCGCCGCCGCCGGCCTGCATGCGCCCGAACAGCACCGTTCCGAACACGACCTGCTGTTGGCCGCTCGTGCGGGCGAGGACCTGGGCCCAGGCGAGATGACACAGGCTCGCGAGGCTGACGCCGAGCCGTTTGGCCTGCGCGCGCAGACGATCGCTCACCGCCTGCGGCAGGGTCGTCCTTGCTTCGCCGATCTCAGGTCCGTCGTTCAGCACCTCGGAAAGGCCGAACGGCAGCGTCGGCTCGTCGATCTCGGCGAGCATTGTTTGGAAGAAGCGTGCGTGATCGTCGTCGCGGAGGCCGGAGCGCGCCTGGGCGATCAGATGACGGAACGGCTGTGCTTGCGGCGGAACGTGGTCGGGCCGCTCCAGCCGGTCCCATACCTCGCGGTTGAGGAGTTCGGATGTGGAGTGGTCGCCGATCAGGTGATGGAGTTGCTGTTGGAGGATCCAACGGCCGTCGGCATCCTGGGCGATCGCGAAGCGCAGCAGCGGCGCTTCGCCCAGGTTGATGCGATGGCAGCGCGGATCGAAGCGCGCGGCGAGCTGCGCGGGGATTGGGCCGTCGGCGGGATCGAGGCTCAGTTCCTGGATCGACAGTTCGGCATGCCGCCAGACCACCTGCGCCGGCGTGGAAAGCCCTTCCCAGACGAACGCGGTGCGCAGGATGTCATGCCGGTCGACGACGTGCTGGACCGCGCCGAGATAGCGATCGAGCAACGTGCGGTTGTCGAACGCGTGTTGAATCAGGATCAGGTACGGGTCGCCTTCCGAGGCGAGCAGATGGTGGAACAGGATGCCGTCTTGCAGCGGGGAAAGGGCGTAAATGTCCTGGATGTTGGCGATGCCGCCGGGAACCTGGGCGACGATGCGGTCGATGTCGGCCTGGGTGAGGTCGATGAGGGGCAGCAGGTCCGGGGTGATCGCGGTGATGCCGGCGGTGATGCGGTTGGCCGGGACTTCGATTTCGCGGTGCTGGCCGAGGGTCTGGGCGAGCGCGACGAGGGTTGGGGCGCGGAACAGATCGCGGATCGACAGGCTGAGGCCGTGCTGTCGCATGCGCTCGATCAGCTTGACGGCGAGGAGCGAGTGACCGCCAAGAGCGAAGAAGCTGTCGTGGCGGCTGACCTTGTCGATACCGAGGAGGTCGCTCCAGATGTCGGCAAGGAAAGTTTCGACTTCGCTTTGCGGTGCCTCGTAGCCCTGTCGGACGAAGGCATCCTGGTCGGGAGCAGGGAGTGCCTTGCGATCGAGCTTGCCGTTGGGGGTGAGCGGGAACGCATCGAGGCGGATGAACGCTGCGGGCACCATGTGCTCGGGCAGGCGTTCGGCGAGGTGCGCGCGCAGTGCGTTCATCATTGCTTGGGCCGCGTCGTGTTCGGACGCATGTTCATCCGAGAACGCTTGGGCAGGTGCGACGACATAGGCGACCAGACGTTTGTCCGTATCGGAACCCGCGGCGACGACCACGGCTTCGCGCACGGCCTCATGGTCGACGAGGCGCGCCTCGATTTCACCGAGTTCGATGCGGAAGCCGCGGATCTTGACCTGATGGTCGGTCCGGCCGAGGTATTCGATCTGACCGTCATGCCGCCAGCGTGCGAGATCGCCGGAGCGGTACATGCGTTCGCCCGGGGTGAACGGATTGGCGACGAAACGTTCGGAGGTGAGCGAGAAGCGGTTCAGATAGCCACGGGCGAGGCCCACGCCGGCGAGATAGAGTTCACCGGGCACACCCGGCGGCACGGGACGCAGCGCCTCATCGAGGATGTAAAGCTGGAGATTCCAGATCGGTGCGCCGATGGGTGCGGCGTTGCCAATCACCTCATCAGAACGATAAGCCCAGTAGGAGACGTCGACAGCGGCCTCGGTCGGGCCGTAAAGGTTGTGCAGCGGCGTGCCGAGAGTGGCATGAGCGCGCTTGGCGAGATCAGTGGAGAGGGCTTCACCGCTGCAGACGATACGGCGCAGCGTGTTTCCGCATTGAGCGGCGTCAGGCTCAAGCAGGAAGGCTTCGAGCATGGAGGGCACGAAGTGCGCGGTGGTGATGCGTTGCTGCTGAATGAGCGTAGCGAGATAGGCGGGATCGCGATGTCCATCAGGACGAGCAAAGACGATGCGGGCACCGGCGATCAACGGCCAGAAGAATTCCCAGACGGAAACGTCGAAGCTGGAAGGTGTTTTCTGAAGTACCGCGTCATCGCGCTGGAGTTGATAGGCATGCTGCATCCAGAGCAGCCGGTTGACGATCCCGACATGGGTGTTGGCAGCGCCCTTGGGAGTCCCTGTCGACCCCGAGGTATAGATCACATATGCCGGATGCAGTACCGAAAGCGGCGCGACGCGAGCATGGTTGTCGAGGTTATGGTCGGGCTGCGTGTCCAACTGCGCGAGAAGGGCGTCTCCATCGATCTGCAAGACAGGAATCGATCCGGTTTCAGGCAGCAGGGCGAGCACGTCGCCGCGCGAGATGAGTGCGGCGGGCTTGGCGTCGCGAAGCATGAAGGCGAGGCGTTCGGCGGGATAGTCGGTATCGAGCGGCAGATAGGCCGCCCCGGCCTTGACGACGGCGAGCAGCGAGACGATGAGATCGAGCGAACGCGGAATGGCGACGGCGACGACGGATTCCGGTCCGATCCCCGAGGCAACGAGCATGCGCGCCAACTGATTGGCGCGTGCGTTGAGTTCCCGATAGCTGAGCGACTGATTCTCGAATACGGCTGCCACGGCATCAGCGGACTTCTCCGCTTGCTGCTCGACCAGTACGTGAAGCGTCGTGCCGGGCAGATCGTGAGCCGTGTCATTCCACTCCCGCACGACGCGGTCCCGCTCGCCGTCGGACAGCATGTCGATCTGCGCGAGCGGCGCGTTCGGATCGGCCATCGCGGCGTCGATGAAGCGCATCAGCCGCGCATGTTGCGCGCCGAGTTCATCGCTGTCGAAGTATTCGACGTTCCCCTCGAAGTTGATCACGCAGGCGGCGTGGCCAAGGCGGCCATAGAACGTGATGGCTCGATCGGGTACCGGCCCGGTCGAGAACAGGTTGATATGGCCGGGCGCGCCGTCAAACCGGACCGTGTCGAAAAACGGCATGATGTTGACGCGCGGACCGAAAGTCTTGGCGAGCCTGTTCGCGAGATGCAGGTCTTTGCCGCGGAAATGCTGGTGCGCCAAGTGCCGGGAGATATGGCCGCCGAGCGTGCGGGCGAGATCATGCAGCGTCGTGCCGTGGCCCAGCGCGCTGTGCAGCGGCACGACGTTCGAGGTCATGCCTACCACCGATGACGTCGCCCGGTCCCGCCCGAAGAGCGCGAAATCGAACAACATGTCGGCCACGTTCGCGGCCTTGTGGAAGTAGCCGATGATCGCCGCGGTGACGAGCCGGGTCCAGCTCACGCCGGTTGAACGTTCCGCGGCCAGGATTCGCTCGGCGAGTTCGGGCGACACGGTCACGCGGCGGCGGTGAAACTCGCTGGATTCGGAGGGCGGCCCGCTTGCGGTGAGTGCGTCTCCGGCCTGCGCGAGGTAATCGCGCCAATAGTCCGCATCGCGCGCGAGCCGCGCGGATTCGCGGTAGTGGCGATCTTCATCGAGCAGCGAGGCGAGCGGCGGGGGCGTATCGGGGGCCTGCGCGTCGCGCGCGTTATAGTGCGCCGCGACTTGTTCGGTCAGCCGCGCGAGACCCAGACCGTCCACGAGAACGTGGTGATAGCGGTGGAACCAGACGTAGTGGTCCGCCGCGAGCCGGAACAGCACATGCTCGAAGGCGGGGCCCGCGAGCAGGTCGAGCGGGCGCGCGCAGGCGGCCGCCATGCGTTCGTGGGCCGTCGCGAACGGGTCCGGCGCGGCGGACACGTCGACGAACGCGTACGGCAGGTCCGGGTGCTCGAAATACTGGCGCGGGCCGTCCACGTCGCGCACGAAGCGCAGGTGCAGCGCGTCGACCTGGTCGACGCAGTGCCGTAACGCAGTTTCGAAGCGGAGCGCATTGATGGGGCCGCGGATATCGACATAGCACGGGCTGTCGTAATGCGGGTTGTCCGGGTCAAGCTCCTGGGCGAACCACATTTCGAGTTGCGGGGCCGACAGCGGCAGGAATGTCTCGTGGCTCATGAAACTGCTCCCGGAAATGGAATACGGTGGTGGCGCGTGCGTGCGGCGCCGGAAGGGGCGCTGCAGTGCGATACGGCAATCGGTTGACTGGAACGGGTGGGGGCGGGGCGAGGCGGCCGACCGAGCGTCGCGGGGGCGCTTCGTCCCGGGAATGCGTCAGGTGCGACGACCTGCTGCGGTGTCGCGATGGGCTGCGCATGGCATGCCGTGCAGCGGCTTCCGCGCGGGCCGGGCTGCTGTTGTTAGTGCGGCGATGGCGCGCAGCGCCTCCAGCACTGAGGTTCGGTGGATCGCTTCGGTCGCCGTGCATCGCAATGCAGGTGCGTCATAGATTCTCCGAGTGCTGCATAAACCGGTGTTCGCGCGTGGTCCGGCGCATCGGGCCGGATGCGGCCGGCCATGAGGCGGCGCAGCGCGGCGGGCGCGTCGAAAGAGTGCGCGCATTCAAGGCAATGGATGTCATTGAATTGAACGCGCGCACTGACCGACCGGCAGGGGTTTACCGGCCGGGACTGATCCCGTTTTGCGGGATCGCAATTAAAAGTAAATGCTTATATCGAAACGATATATTTAAGCGATATGTCGCTCGGATGAGAATTGCATGACAGCGGATTCATGCATTCCGGCGTAGGCGACAGGGCTTAGAGTGCGGATGCTGTCTCGGCTTCGATGAGCGAGCGCGGCCGCATGTCGGTCCAGTTTTGATCGACGAATTCGAGGCACGCATGGCGCGCCTGCGGTCCGAAAGCATGATTCCAGCCAGCAGGCGTCTCAATGAATTCAGGCCATAGCGAATGTTGGCCCTCCTTATTGACGATCACGATAAACGTACCATCCTTGTCATCAAATGGATTGGACATGATGTGGATTCCTTATCGGATGAGCGCTGCGTGTGGTTGAAATGCTTGCTGCGGACTTCGTTACGACAGGCGAGCCCATGTTAGTTTCAAGATACTCGGGTGTCTAGTATGAAATCGATAGAAATTTGCACGGTGTTTAATTTGATTGGAAAATCATTTCGCCGGAAAAAATACGCTGACTTTGCGTTGACCTGACGGAAACAATAACGAATGCGTGACAGCGGGTGTCGGCGAGATGAATGCCGTGATTGTTACGTTTCGCTGTAAGGAAGGAGGCTGCTACAGTGGGCGCATTCCTGACAGACGGAGACTTGAGCGATGAAGCTGATTGGCATGCTGGATTCACCCTACGTGCGCCGCGCCGCGATCTCGGCGAAGTTGCTGGCGTTGCCTTTCGAGCACCGGTCGGTGTCGGTGTTCCGTCAGATTGATGAATATAAGGCGCTGAGCCCGGTCGTGAAGGCGCCGACCCTGCTGCTCGATGACGGCGCGATGCTGCTGGACTCGTCGCTGATCGTCGACTATTTCGATCGGCTGGTCGCGCCGGAGCGGCGCCTGATGCCGGAGGAACTGGCGCTGCGGGTGCGCGCGCTCGAGCTGACGGGCCTGGCGCTCGCCGCGGCGGAAAAGACGGTCCAGGTGGTCTACGAGCACAGCCAGCGGCCGGGCGAGAAACAGCATCAACCCTGGCTCGATCGGGTGCTGGGCCAGGTCGAGGCGGCTTACGGCGAACTGGAGACGCGCGTCTCGGGCCGCCCGGGCTGGCTGATCGGCGAGCGCATCCTGCAGGCGGACGTGACGGTGGCGGTGGCGTGGCGCTTCACGCAGTACGTCGCGGCGCATTTCCCGGATCTCGCGCGCTTCGATCCAGCCCGATATCCGGCGCTGGCTGCGTTCTCGGCGCGTGCGGAAGCTCTGCCGGCGTTCGTGGAGAGCCCGCTCGACTGAGTATCCGGGCGCCGGGCATCCGGGCGCCGGGCGTCCTTGGGCGGGCCTTCGCACGACGGCCACGGATTGTTCGGCTGCCCCGACAAGTGACTTCATGCGCGCGTGGTTTATCCCGCGCGCGCGGATTCTTAGAATTCACTCCAACGTCACGCCGCTGTCCGCTGGAGCCCGCCATGAAGACCTTGATCGAAGCCCGCCTTTACCACCCGTCCGTGGTGTTGCCGATGGTGTCCCTGATGCAACTGATGGTCACGCACGATTTCAACCTGGGTCAGGTGGGCTTCGCGGTCGCCGCCAAGGGCGCGCGGGTCGCGGTCGAGCGTTCGCGTTCGCTGGTCTCGGGGCTGCATTGCCCGAACGCAGCGCATTGAATCGACGCCGGCCGGCATACAGGTCGCCCGCGCAAACAAAAACCCCACGCCGTTCACGGCGTGGGGTTTTTTCATGAGCGGGCCGGCGGGCGTCAGGCGCGGGCGGTGGACACGTGCGCGTACGCGCGGTCGTCGGTCGCGTCGTCGTTGAGCGCGCGCACGAGCGCATGCGCCTCGCGTCGCGACGCCACGGCGGGCGGCGAACCCATGAGCGGCTGGCGGGCGGTCTCGGGCAGCGCCAGCACCGAGATCACGCCGATCACGGCCGCGCCCATCAGATAGTAGGCGGGCATCATCAGGTTGCCGGTGCTGTCCACGAGCCACGCTGTGACGAGCGGCGTGGTGCCGCCGAACAGCGACACCGACAGGTTGAAGCCGATCGCGAGCGCGCCGTAGCGGATTTCGGTCGGGAACAGCGCGGGCAGCGCGGACGGCATCACGCCGGTGAAGCACGACAGCAGCGCGCCGATGATCAGGAGGCCGCCGAACACCGACAGCATGTCGCCCGTGAGGATCAGCATGAGCGCCGGGATCGACAGCGCGAGGAGGCCGAGGCAGCCGGCCAGCATGACGGGCTTGCGGCCGACGCGGTCGGACAGGCGGCCGGCGGCGAGCGTCATCGGCATCATCAGCACCATCACGATCAGCACCAGCACGAGGCCGTGCGTCTCGTTGAAATGCAGCGTCGACGACAGATAGCTCGGCAGGTACGACAACGCCATGTAGTCGGTCACGTTGAAGATCAGCACGAGGCCGACGCACAGCAGCAGCGCGCGCCAGTTGCGCAGCAGCGTCTCGCGGAAGCGGGTCTTGGGCAGCGCCTTGTCCTGGGCCTCGCGGGCTTCCGCCTGGCGCTTGAACGCGGGCGTCTCCTCGAGCTTCATGCGGATGTAGAGCCCGATCAGGCCGAGCGGGCCGGCGATCAGGAACGGCACGCGCCAGCCCCACGACAGCAGCGCGTCGTGCGACAGCGCGGCGGTCAGCAGCGCGACCACGCCTGCGCCCATCACGTAGCCGATCAGCGTGCCGAACTCGAGGAAGCTGCCCATGAAGCCGCGGCGCTTGTCGGTCGAGAATTCGGCGATGAAGGTCGCGGCGCCGCCGTACTCGCCGCCCGTCGAGAAGCCCTGCACGAGGCGGGCGACGAGTAGCAGCACGGGCGCCATGATGCCGATCGACGCGTAGCTCGGGATCAGGCCGATCGCGAAGGTGCCGAGGGCCATCATGATCATGGTCATCGCGAGCACGCGCTGGCGGCCGATGCGGTCGCCGAGCGGGCCGAACACCATGCCGCCGAGCGGGCGCACGAGGAAGGCGGCGGCGAACGTGCCGAAGGTCGCGAGCAGCTGCGCGGAGGGGCTGCTGGACGGGAAGAACACCTGGCCGAGCGTGACGGCGATGTAGCTGTAGACGCCGAAGTCGAACCATTCCATCGCGTTGCCGATGGCCATGGCGCTGACGGAGCGCTTGAGAAGGCTTTGATCGACGACGGTGATGTCGTCGACGGCGAGCGGCGCGTCGCCGTTCACGGAGGAGGAAGAGGCAGCTGACGGGCTGGCGTGTGTAGCGGTCAAGGTTGAAAGCTCCTGTGACTGCGGTCGAAGCGCGCGGTGAGGCGGGCGCGGTTCGCCACGGTTTGCCGAAAGTGCGGTTTCGCGAGCGGGGGCCGGGGTGCGCGGATCACGCCGTTAAGCGTTTAATCCAGAAAAAGGTCGAAACCTCGCGGGCGCCGGGCCGTCGCGAAAAAGCACTCGAGAATGACGCTGCCGCCGTGCGGAACAGGCGGCAAGCCGGTGTGGCGCGGGGCGCGACCGGCGATGCCCACGAAGGGCGTTGAAACGAAGCGGGCGACCCGAGGGGCGCGCTTGTGCTCGATATGTCGGACGGAGCGACCGGAGCGGGATAGCCCGGGCGGCGCGGCGACCGAAATAAATGACGGAAATTGAATGTTGAAACAGGCGACATGATAGCACGATGACGGATGATCGTGCAAATTGGGCGGGAAGCCCTGATCCGGCGGGGATCCGGCGGCATAATCGCGGGCTGGATTCGCCGCCGGTGCGCGGCCTTTTTCACCGCTTACCGGCCGCTGCCCGCCCATGATTGCCCTGCTCAAAATCGCCGCGTTGTTCGCCGTCACCGCGCTTGCCGAGATCGTCGGCTGCTACCTGCCCTGGCTCGTGCTGAAGTCGGGGCGGTCGGCATGGCTGCTGGCGCCGGCCGCGCTGTCGCTCGCGCTGTTCGCGTGGCTGCTGACGCTGCATCCGGCGGCGGCCGGCCGCACTTACGCTGCGTACGGCGGCGTCTATATCGCGGTTGCGCTGCTGTGGCTGCGGGTGGTGGACGGCGTGCCGCTGTCGCGCTGGGATGCGGCGGGCGCGGTGCTCGCGCTCGCCGGGATGGCGGTGATCGCGCTGCAGCCGCGCGTCTAGCGCGGCCCGCGCGGCCGCGGCGGCCTCACTGCCGCCAGACGCAGGTGCCCTTGACCGACTTGTCGAGATCGTCGAGCTGGGCCTGATGCGCGGCCTGCTCGTCCGCGCTCGCGGCGAGCACGGGCAGGTCGAGGGTGCTGAACGTGACGCGCGGCGTGTCGCCCGCGGCGTCGCCCGGGCCGCCGTCGCCGAGCATGTCGATCACGAGGCTTTCCTGGCCGCGCGTCATCGCGAGATACACCTCGGCGAGCAGTTCCGAGTCGAGCAGCGCGCCGTGCAGCGTGCGGTGCGCGTTGCTGATGTCGAAGCGGTCGCACAGCGCGTCGAGCGAGTTGCGCTTGCCGGGGAACATCGACTTGGCCTGCACGAGCGTGTCGATCACGCCGCCGCAATGCGCGGTGAACGCGGGCAGGCCGAGCAGCGAGAACTCGGCGTCGAGGAAGCCCAGATCGAAGGGCGCGTTGTGGATGATCAGCTCGGCGCCTTGCACGAAGTCGCGCAACGCGTTCGCGATCTCGGCGAACTTCGGCTTGTCGCGCAGGAATTCGGTCGTGAGCCCGTGCACCGCGAGCGCGCCGGGATCGCTGTCGCGCTCCGGGTTCACGTAGAAGTGCAGGTTGTTGCCGGTGAGGCGCCGGTTCAACAGTTCGACGCAGCCGATTTCGATGATGCGGTCGCCGGTGCGGGCGTTGAGGCCGGTGGTTTCGGTGTCGAGAATAATCTGGCGCATGTCGGTGAAACGTGAGTCGGGTGGGGCGGAGAAACGAAACGGGTGGGTGCGGCGGGTCAGGCCTGGGCGAGCGACGCGACGCCCTGGTTCGCGAGCGCGTCGGCGCGCTCGTTCTCCGGGTGGCCGGCGTGGCCCTTGACCCAGCGCCATTCGACCTCGTGCTGCGCGACGAGCGCGTCGAGGCGCTTCCAGAGGTCGGCGTTCTTGACGGGCGCCTTCGCGGCCGTCACCCAGCCTTTCTTCTTCCAGCCGTGGATCCATTCGCTGATGCCTTTCTGCACATACTGCGAATCGGTGTGGACGACCAGCTTGCACGGGCGCTTGAGCGCCTCGAGCGCGGCGATCACGCCCATCAGTTCCATCCGGTTGTTGGTGGTGTTGGGCTCGCCGCCGAACAGTTCCTTTTCCTGGTCGCCGTAGCGCAGCAGCGCACCCCAGCCGCCAGGGCCGGGATTGCCCTTGCAGGCGCCGTCGGTGTAAATGTCGATGATTTGCTGGGTCATGAATGTTCTTGATGGGTGGTGGGGCTTGCCGCGGGCGACAGGCCGGCGGCGAGCACGGGTTTCTTGACCCTGAGCGGGCCGACGAGGCGCATGCCGCGCACGCGCTTGATCGCGGTCACCATGTAGACCGCGCCGAAGATCGGCCACCAGCGGTCGCCCGCGGCTTCCATGAAGGCGTAGCGGGCGAGCCACTGGTCGGTGGCGAGGGGCGGCCGGTAGCAGCCGAAGCGGCCGCGTTCGAGGTCGAAGCCGAGCAGCTTGATCCAGTCCTTGAGCCGGATGAACGCGATCTGGTCGCAGGTGGCCGGCACGAACGGCCGGTTCGCCATGCGGCCGAACGACTGGCGCGCGCCCCACAGGCTCAGCGAATTGAAGCCGGTGATCACGAGCTGGCCTTCCGGCATCAGCACGCGCTCCGCCTCGCGCAGCAGGCGGTGCGGATCCGCGGTGAATTCGAGCGTGTGCGGCATCACGATCAGGTCGACGCTCTGCGATTCGAACGGCAGGTCGAGCAGGTCGCTCCACACCGTGCTGCGTCCCGCCGGCGCGTGCGTGGCGCCGTGCGCCTCGCGCGCCCAGGGCGGGTGGAACGGCGCGCTCGCGCCGCTCGCCGGGTCGAGCACGAGCGCGCGCCCCGGCATGCGGTTCTCGCGCAGGGCGTCGAGCTGCGGCAGGCCGAGCTGGAGCGCGTGGAAGCCGAACACGTCGGAGACGATGCGGTCGAGCTGCGCCTGTTCCCAGTCGAGCACGTAGCGGCCCGGCGGGGATGCGGTCCAGGCGGGCCAGTCTATAATTGGACGGTCAGACATATCAATGGTTGCGCGCCCCATGAACGAGCTGGAATACGTGCCGGTGCCGGCATTCGAGGACAACTACATCTGGCTCGTGTCGGACGGCCGCAACGCGGTCGCCGTCGATCCGGGCGAAGCCGGCCCGGTTCGCCGCTGTCTCGGCGAGCGGGGCTGGCGGCTGACCGCTATTTTACTCACGCACCACCATGCCGACCATGTCGGCGGCGTCGCCGATCTGCTCGCGAGCCAGCCGGACGACTTGCCGCTGGCCGTCTACGGCCCGGCCGGCGAGGCGATCGCGCATCTCACGCAGCGCGTCGCGGGCGGCGACGCGGTACGCATCGAGGCGCCCGCGCTGCACCTCGAGGTGCTCGACGTGCCGGGCCACACGAGCGGCCACGTGGCGTACTACCAGCGCGCGGACGACGCGCGCCGCACGCCGCACGTAGGCACGCCGCACGTGTTCTGCGGCGACACCTTGTTCTCGTGCGGCTGCGGCCGACTGTTCGAGGGCACGCCCGCGCAGATGCTCGCGTCGCTCGATGCGCTCGCCGCGCTGCCCGGCGCGACCGAGGTGCACTGCGCGCACGAATATACGCTGTCGAACATCCGCTTCGCGCTCGCCTGCGAGCCGGACAACGCCGCGCTCGCCGCCTGGCGCGACGACGCGCAGGCGCGCCGCGCGCGCGGCGTGCCGACGCTGCCGACGACGATCGCGCACGAGCGGGCGGTGAATCCGTTCCTGCGCGCCGACAGCCCGGCGATCCGCGCCGCGCTCGAAGCGGAATTGCATGAAACAGTGCCGGATCGATTGGCGGCTTTCACGCTGATGCGGGCGTGGAAGAACCGATTCCGATGAACGGGGGCGGGCGGGCCGAAGCTCATCCCGAATCTCCAGAATCGGCCCCAAATACAGGATTTATTGGGTTTTTCGGCGTTTTTATTGACGTGAACGGCGCACTTCCGTACTATCGCCTGCAATTTCCAGCCGTTGGAAGCCGAGATTTTTTCATGCGATTTATCCTCAGTGCGCTCCTGGTCCTCATGCTCGCCGCGTGCGCGAGCCCGGGGCCCACGGCCCAAAGTCCCGCCGCCGCTTCCGATCCGCAAGCCGCCTCGAATTTCCTCCGCAAGTCCGCGACCGCCAAGGAGACCGTCGACGTCGACAAGCAGTCCGTCGTCGACCTGACGACCGCCGACACCGATCTGTGGGCGCGGATCCGCCGCGGTTTCCAGATGCCGGACCTGCAGACCGATCTGGTCGACATGCAGACCACCTGGTACACGCAGCGTCCCGACTACGTGCAGCGGATGACCGAGCGGTCGCAGAAATACCTGTACCACATCGTCGAGGAGCTGGAGGCGCGGCACATGCCGACCGAGCTTGCGCTGCTGCCGTTCATCGAATCGGCGTACAACCCGCAGGCGCTGTCGGTCGCGAAGGCGGCGGGGATGTGGCAGTTCATCCCGGGCACCGGGCGCACCTACAACCTGAAGCAGAACATGTGGCAGGACGAGCGGCGCGACGTGCTCGCGTCGACGAGCGCCGCGCTCGACTACCTGTCGCGCCTGCATGACATGTTCGGCGACTGGTATCTCGCGCTGGCCGCGTACAACTGGGGCGAGGGCAACGTGCAGCGGGCGATCGCGCGCAACCAGGCGGCCGGCCTGCCGACCGACTACCAGAGCCTGCGGATGCCGAACGAGACACGCAACTACGTGCCGAAGCTGCAGGCGGTGAAGAACATCATCGCGAATCCTCAGCAATACGGGCTGGCGCTGCCGGACATCCCGAACCACCCGTACTTCGTCACCGTGACCACCGCGCGCGACATCGACGTGAAGGTGGCCGCGAAGCTCGCGAACCTGACGCTCGACGAGTTCAAATCGCTCAATCCGTCGTTCTCGAAGCCGGTGATCCTCGGTGCGACCGAGCCGCAGATCCTGCTGCCGTTCGACAACGCGGCCGCGTTCGAGAAGAACCTGAAGGGCTATGACGGCGCGCTGTCGTCGTGGACCACCTATACCGTGACCGAGCGTGCGCGCCCGGCCGCGATCGCCGAGAAGATCGGCGTCGACGCCGACACGCTGATGTCGGTGAACCGGATTCCGGCCGGCATGCGCCTGAAGCCGGGCTCGACGATCGTCGTGCCGCGCAGCGACGACGACGACGAGGACATCAGCGCCGACGTCGCCGAGAACGGCGCGCTGGCGATGGAGCCCGACGTGCCGGATACGCGCAAGATGCTGATCCGCGTGCGTCGCAAGCAGTCGATGGAAGCGCTCGCGGGCCGCTACGGCGTGTCGGTCGCGCAGTTGCGCGCGTGGAACCGCACGCACCGCGCGATCGTGATGCCGGGCCAGACGATGGTGCTGCACGTGCCGGTCGGGCGCGCGGTGCCGGCCGAGCCGGGCCCCGAGCGGATCGCAACCGCGGTGGCGGGCGGCCGTATCGAGAAGGCGAGCCTGCATACGGGCGGCAAGGCGGTGCGCGGTCGCAAGTCGGCCGCGCCGGCCGCGAAGGCGCCCGCGCGCGCCGCCGGCAAGGCCGCGCCCGCCCACTCGACCAAGACCGCGAGCAACAAGACAAAGAAGAAGTAGTGCGAAACGGTCGCACCGGGCGCGGGGGCATTCGTCCGTGCGCCGGCCGATCGACTATCATCCGCACCGATGCGCCGTCACTTTCGTGGCGGCGTTTTTGTTGGTGCGCCGCCTGCGGGTCGGGCGGCCGGTAGAGGGGTAGGGGGCATGTCTTCGGTTCAGTTTCGCGTGTTCGCGTTGTTCGCGATCGGTTATTTCATTTCTTACGTTTTCCGCGGCGTGAATCTCGGCTTCGCGCCGCTGATCACGCACGATCTCGGCTTGTCCGCGACCGACCTCGGGTTGCTGACGAGCCTTTATTTCCTGGGCTTCGCGGGCGCGCAGATTCCGGCGGGCGTGCTGCTCGATCATTACGGTCCGCGCCGCGTCAGCGCGGGGATGCTGCTGTTCGCGGCCGCGGGCGTATGGGTGTTCGGCGCCGCGCACAGCCTCGGCGTGATGATGGCCGGCCGGCTGCTGATCGGGGTGGGCGTGTCGGTGTGCCTCGGGGCGGCGTTCAAGGCGCTCGCGCAGCATTTCCCGGTTGCGCGGCTGCCGCTCGTGAACGGGCTCGTGATGGCGGTGGGCGGCCTCGGCGGCGTCGCGGTCGGCTCGCCGCTGACCTGGCTGCTCGGTTTCGCCGGTTGGCGTCTGGTGTGCGGCGGGCTCGGCCTGCTGACGCTCGCGGTCGCCGGGCTGCTGTGGACGCTCGCGCCCGAGACGCCGCCGTCCCATCAGCAGGCGAGCGTGGCGAGCCAGTTCAAGGGCACCTGGCACATCCTGCAGAGCGCGGCGTTCTGGAAGATCGCGTCGTTCTCGGTCGTCACGCAGGGGGTGTTCTATGCGATGCAGTCGCTGTGGGTCGGGCCGTTCCTGCGTGACGTGATGGGCTTCGACACGCATGGCGCGGCGGCGCTCGTGTCGGTGCTCGGGCTCGCGATGATGGCGGGCTGCGTCGGCTTCGGCGCGGCGGCGCGCAGCCTCGAACGGCGCGGCGTGTCGGTGTACGCGTTCTGCGGGATCGGCATGGCGCTGTTCGTCGCCACCCAGCTCGCGATCATGCTGCGCGCGCCGCTGCCCGCCGCGCTGCTGTGGGCGGCCTACGGCGTGTTCGGCGGAGTCGGCATCCTCAGTTACGCGATCATGGCCGAGCACTTTCCCGCACACCTGATCGGCCGCACGAACACCACGCTCACGCTCGTGATCTTCGTGCTGATCTTCGCGTTCCAGGTGGGCGTGGGCGCGCTGCTGTCGCAGTGGCCGGTGCATGACGGCCATTACCCTGCGGCCGCGCACCTGACCGCATGGAGCGTGCTGGTCGCGCTGCAGGTGGCAAGCGCCATCTGGTACGTGCTGCCGAGCCGCGCGCTCGCGAAGCGGGGCGCGCAGGCGGGCTGATCCGCCGGCCGGACAAAAAGGGGAGTATCGATCCGCGGCGGGTGGATGGCCGGTTCACGCGGATCGAGATTGAAGGGAAGGGCGGGTTCAAGCTATAATTTGAAAGTTTGTGCTAATCAACCTCGCACCCTAGCGCCTACCTTCATCTTCTCGTTCATTCCGCCGCACGCCGCTTGAGCCGGTGCTGCCGCGACAGCCTGCGCGCCGCGTCGGCTGCGCGCCACCCGCGAGCCGCGTCCAGCAAGCGCCCGCGCGCCATTGTGCGCGGCGGCGCACGCGGCAGGATCGATAGGGCGGCAGCAAGGGTGTTCCCCAAGGAGCCTCCCGTGTTGCCGTCTTTTTCTCCCGCTTTGCTCGCACTTGCCGACGGCACGGTCTTTCGTGGCTATTCGATCGGCGCGGCCGGCCACACGATCGGTGAAGTCGTGTTCAACACGGCCATCACCGGCTATCAGGAAATCCTCACGGATCCCAGCTACGCGCGCCAGATCGTCACGCTGACCTATCCGCACATCGGCAACGTCGGCGTCAACGCCGAGGATGTCGAGGCCACGAAAGTCCATGCCGCCGGCCTGATCGTGCGCGATCTGCCTGCGCTCGCGTCGAACTTCCGCATGGGGCGCACGCTCGGCGACTACCTGCGCGACGAAGGCGTGGTCGCGATCGCCGGGCTCGACACCCGCAAGCTGACCCGCGTGCTGCGCGACAAGGGCGCGCAGAACGGCTGCATTCTGACGGGCTCGGATGACGAGGCGAAGGCGATCGCGCTCGCGCGCTCGTTCCCGGGCCTCGCGGGCATGGATCTCGCGAAGGTCGTGTCGACCACCAAGTCGTTCGAATGGAAGCAGACCGAATGGCGTCTCGGCAGCGGCTACGGCATGCAGGAAGCGCCGCGCTACCGGGTCGTCGCGTATGACTTCGGCGTCAAGTACAACATCCTGCGGATGCTGGCCGAACGCGGCTGCCACGTCACCGTGCTGCCCGCGCAGGCGAGCGCGGCCGAGGCGCTCGCGCTCAATCCGGACGGCGTTTTCCTGTCGAACGGCCCGGGCGACCCGGAGCCGTGCGACTACGCGATCGCGGCGGCGAAGGAGTTCATCGAGCGCGGCGTGCCGACCTTCGGCATCTGCCTGGGCCACCAGATCATGGGGCTCGCGGTCGGCGCCAAGACCCTCAAGATGAAGACCGGCCACCACGGCGCGAACCACCCGGTGAAGGACCTCGGCGACGGCCGCGTCGTGATCACGTCGCAGAACCACGGTTTCGCGGTGGACGCCGACACGCTGCCGGCCAATGCGCGCGCGACGCACGTGTCGCTGTTCGATGGCACGCTGCAGGGCTTCGAGCTGACCGACAAGCCGGCGTTCTGCTTCCAGGGGCACCCGGAAGCATCGCCCGGGCCGCACGACATCGGCTACCTGTTCGACCGCTTCACCGCGTTGATGGACGCGGCGAAGGCCCGCAGCGCCTGAGACCGGCAAGGAGATTCGCATGTTCGGACACGCCCTCGGCATCACCGATTTCTGGACCTACGTGGTCGGGGTGGTGTTCATCATCCTGCTGCCCGGCCCCAATTCGATGTACGTGCTGTCGCTCGCCGCGCAGCGCGGCGTGAAGGCGGGCTATCGGGCCGCGTGCGGCGTGTTCGTCGGCGACGCGGTGCTGATGGTGCTGTCCGCGGCGGGCGTCGCGTCGCTGCTGAAGGCCAATCCGCTGCTGTTCTCGGTGGTCAAGTACGGCGGCGCCGCGTACCTGCTGTACATCGGCATCGCGATGCTGCGCGGCGCGTGGCGCAAGCTGCGCCAGCCGGCGGCCGCCGAGGCGGCCGCGGCGAACGCACCGGCGGTCGACGGCGAGCGGCCGTTCCGCAAGGCCCTGATCGTGAGTCTCCTGAATCCGAAGGCGATCCTGTTCTTCATCTCGTTCTTCATCCAGTTCGTCGACCCGGCGTTCCCGCATCCGGTGCTGCCGTTCGTCGTGCTGGGCGCGATCGCGCAGCTCACGAGCTTCCTGTACCTGAGCACGCTGATCTTCACGGGCGCACGCCTCGCCGCGCATTTCCGCCGCCGCCGCAAGCTCGCGGCCGGCGCGGCCAGCGGCGTGGGCGGCCTGTTCATCGGCTTCAGCGTGAAGCTCGCACTCGCGACGATGAGCTGAGCGCGGCCGGCGGACCCGTGCATTAACGATTATTTTTTGATTCCTAGAGCCATGCCAAAACGCACAGACATCAACAGCATCCTCATCATCGGCGCCGGCCCGATCATCATCGGCCAGGCGTGCGAGTTCGACTACTCGGGCGCGCAGGCATGCAAGGCGTTGCGTGAGGAGGGCTACAAGGTCATCCTCGTCAACAGCAACCCGGCGACGATCATGACCGACCCGAACACGGCCGATGTCACCTACATCGAGCCGATCACCTGGGAAGTGGTCGAGCGGATCATCGCGAAGGAGCGCCCGGACGCGATCCTGCCGACGATGGGCGGCCAGACCGCGCTCAACTGCGCGCTCGACCTGCATCACCACGGCGTGCTGGAAAAGTACAAGGTCGAGCTGATCGGCGCGTCGCCGGAAGCGATCGACAAGGCGGAAGACCGCCAGAAGTTCAAGGACGCGATGACCAAGATCGGCCTCGGTTCGGCCAAGTCGGGCATCGCGCATTCGATGGAGGAAGCGCTCAAGGTGCAGGCCGAGATCGCGGTCGCGACGGGCGGCGGCGGCTACCCGGCGGTGATCCGTCCGTCCTTCACGCTGGGCGGCTCGGGCGGCGGCATCGCCTACAACCGCGAGGAATTCGAGGAGATCTGCAAGCGCGGCCTCGATCTCTCGCCGACCCGCGAGCTGCTGATCGAAGAGTCGCTGCTCGGCTGGAAGGAATACGAGATGGAAGTCGTGCGCGACCGCGCCGACAACTGCATCATCGTCTGCTCGATCGAGAACCTCGATCCGATGGGCGTGCACACCGGCGATTCGATCACCGTCGCGCCCGCGCAGACGCTGACCGACAAGGAATACCAGGTGCTGCGCAACGCCTCGCTCGCGGTGCTGCGCGAGATCGGCGTCGACACCGGCGGGTCGAACGTGCAGTTCGCGATCAACCCGGACGACGGCCGCATGGTCGTGATCGAGATGAATCCGCGCGTGTCGCGCTCGTCGGCGCTCGCGTCGAAGGCGACCGGCTTCCCGATCGCGAAGGTCGCGGCGAAGCTCGCCGTCGGCTACACGCTCGACGAACTGAAGAACGAGATCACGGGCGGCCAGACGCCGGCCTCGTTCGAGCCGACGATCGATTACGTCGTGACGAAGATCCCGCGCTTCGCGTTCGAGAAGTTCCGCGAGGCCGATTCGCGCCTGACGACGCAGATGAAGTCGGTCGGCGAGGTGATGGCGATCGGCCGCACGTTCCAGGAGTCGTTCCAGAAGGCGCTGCGCGGCCTCGAGGTCGGCGTCGACGGGCTCGACGAGAAGACCGTGAGCCGCGACGAGATCATCCGCGAGATCGGCGAGCCGGGTCCGGACCGGATCTGGTACGTCGGCGATGCGTTCCGCTCGGGGATGTCGCGCGAGCAGATTTTCGCGGAGACCAGGATCGACCCGTGGTTCCTCGCGCAGATCGAACAGATCGTGCTGAAGGAGCGGGCGCTGGCGGGCCGCACGCTCGCGAGCCTGACCAAGCCCGAGCTGCACTTCCTGAAACAGAGCGGCTTCTCGGACCGCCGCCTCGCGAAGCTGCTCGGCGTGAGCCCGGCCGACGTGCGCGCGCGCCGGCTCGAACTGAACGTGCGCCCGGTGTACAAGCGCGTCGACACCTGCGCGGCCGAGTTCGCGACCAAGACCGCCTACATGTACTCGACCTACGAGGAGGAGTGCGAGGCGCAGCCGACCACCAACAAGAAGATCATGGTGCTGGGCGGCGGCCCGAACCGGATCGGCCAGGGCATCGAGTTCGACTACTGCTGCGTGCACGCGGCGCTCGCGATGCGCGAGGACGGCTACGAGACCATCATGGTCAACTGCAATCCGGAAACCGTGTCGACCGACTACGACACGTCGGACCGCCTGTATTTCGAGCCGCTGACGCTCGAGGACGTGCTCGAGATCGTCGACAAGGAAAAGCCGCTCGGCGTGATCGTGCAGTACGGCGGCCAGACGCCGCTCAAGCTCGCGCTCGATCTCGAGGCGCACGGCGTGCCGATCGTCGGCACCTCGCCCGACATGATCGACGCGGCGGAAGACCGCGAGCGTTTCCAGAAGCTGCTGCATGACCTGGGCCTGCGCCAGCCGCCGAACCGCACCGCGCGCGCGGAAGACGAAGCGCTCAAGCTCGCCGACGAGATCGGTTATCCGCTCGTGGTGCGTCCGTCGTACGTGCTGGGCGGCCGCGCGATGGAGATCGTCCACGAGCCGCGCGACCTCGAGCGCTACATGCGCGAGGCGGTCAAGGTGTCGAACGATTCGCCGGTGCTGCTCGACCGCTTCCTGAACGATGCGATCGAGTGCGACGTCGACTGCATCTGCGACGGCGACGCCGTGTTCATCGGCGGCGTGATGGAGCACATCGAGCAGGCGGGCGTGCACTCGGGCGACTCCGCGTGCTCGCTGCCGCCGTACTCGCTGTCGGCCGGGACGGTCGACGAACTGAAGCGCCAGACGGGCGCGATGGCGAAGGCGCTGAACGTGGTCGGCCTGATGAACGTGCAGTTCGCGATCCAGCAGGTGCCGCAGGCGGACGGTTCGAAGCAGGACGTCATCTACGTGCTCGAAGTGAATCCGCGCGCGTCGCGCACGGTGCCGTACGTGTCGAAGGCGACCAGCCTGCCGCTCGCGAAGATCGCGGCCCGCGCGATGGTGGGCCAGACGCTCGCGCAGCAGGGCGTGACGAAGGAAGTGGTGCCGCCGTACTTCAGCGTGAAGGAAGCGGTGTTCCCGTTCATCAAGTTCCCGACCGTCGATCCGGTGCTCGGGCCGGAGATGCGTTCGACGGGCGAGGTGATGGGCGTCGGCCGGACCTTCGGCGAGGCGCTGTTCAAGTCGCAGCTCGCGGCGGGTTCGCGCCTGCCGGAGTCGGGCACGGTGCTGCTGACCGTGATGGACGCGGACAAGCCGAAGGCGGTCGAGGTCGCGCGCATGCTGCATGCGCTCGGCTATCCGATCGTCGCGACGCGCGGCACCGCGGCGGCGATCGACGCCGCCGGCGTGCCGGTGAAGGTGGTGAACAAGGTGAAGGACGGCCGTCCGCACATCGTCGACATGATCAAGAACGGCGAGATCGCGCTCGTGTTCACGACGGTCGACGAGACTCGCGCGGCGATCGCCGATTCGCGTTCGATCCGCATGAGCGCGCAGGCGCACAAGGTCACGTACTATACGACCATGTCGGGCGCGCGCGCGGCGGTCGAAGGGCTGCGCTACCTGAAGGACCTGGAAGTCTATGATTTACAAGGTCTGCACGCTCGCCTAAACTAAGCCTTCAGTTACCTGTTCAGTATCACGTGCCGCGATTAAGCGGCGTTTCCGGTGGATCGGAAATGCGCTTAATCGCGGTGATTTTTTTTATAGCCGTTTTTAGCTATTGAGTCGTTTATGAGCACCATTCCGTTGACAAAACGTGGCGCGGAGCAGCTGCGCGATGAGTTGCAGCGTCTCAAGTCGGTCGAGCGGCCGGCCGTCATCAATGCGATTTCCGAGGCGCGTGCGCAAGGCGATCTGTCCGAGAATGCCGAGTACGACGCCGCGAAGGAAAAGCAGGGCTTCATCGAGGGCCGCATCGCCGAGATCGAATCGAAGCTGTCGGCCGCGCAGGTCATCGATCCGACCGCCGTCGACGCGGACGGGCGCGTGGTGTTCGCCGCGACGGTCGAGCTGGAAGACCTGGCGTCGGGCAGCACCGTCAAATACCAGATCGTCGGCGACGACGAGGCGGATCTCGACCACGGCCTGATCTCGGTCAGCTCGCCGATCGCACGCGCGCTGATCGGCAAGACCGAGGGCGACGTCGCCGCGGTGCAGGCGCCGGGCGGCGTGCGCGAGTACGAGATCATCTCGGTCAGCTACGTCTGAGATGACAGCCTCCGTCGTTTCGGCGCGCGTGTTCCGGGCGGTGTCGATGCTGTGGGTGGGCAGCCTGCTGACGATCGGTTATGCGGTCGCGCCGGTCCTGTTCACGATGCTCGACCGCACCACGGCGGGCTCGGTCGCGGCGCAGCTGTTCCGGATCGAGGCCTATGTCGGCTGCGTGAGCGGCGTGCTGCTGCTGATGCTCGCGAACCGCTTCGCGCAGCGCGGCGAGGCTGCGTACCGGCGCGTGCGCTGGATCGTCGCGGGCATGCTGGTCTGCGTGCTGGTCGGCTATTTCGCGCTGCAGCCGTTCATGAGCGCGCTGCGGATCGCCGCGATGGAGGCGGGCACCGATCTTGCGCATTCGGCCTATGCGGCGCGCTTCGGCCTGCTGCACGGCGTGTCGAGCCTGTTCTATCTGGTCGAGAGCGTGCTGGGGCTGTGGCTCGTGTGGATCCTGCCCGCGCAGGGCGGGCGGTCCGCGGCCTGAGGGCCGGGCCCGCGAGCCCGGAGCGGCTTACTTGTCGTTCTGGAACGGGCGCTTGGCGCTGGACTGACGCTTCTTGGCGCGCTTGACGTTGCCGCCCGCCGTCACGCGCTCGTTGCCGCGCACCACGACCTTCTGTGCCTTGGGCTTGCGCAGCGGCTTGTCGAGCGTCTGCTTGACCACCTTGACGACGCGCGGGGCACGGCCCTTGCCCGGTTGTTCCGGTTCGCCGCGCTGCAGCGCGATCTCGCGGGCGCTCGGCGCGCCGCGACGGCCGCGCGTCGGCGCGGGCGCCGCCTGCTCGGGGCGCCAGATCACGAGCAGCTTGCCGATGTGCTGGATCGGCGCGGCGTTCAATCGATCGCAGACCTCGTCGTAGATCGCGATGCGCGCGTCGCGTTCGTCGCCGAACACGCGGATCTTGATGAGCTGGTGCGCGGCGAGGTGGACCTTGATCTCGGCCAGCACGGCGTCGGTCAGGCCTTCGGCGCCGATCAGCACGACCGGCTTGAGCGCATGGGCCTGGGACCGCAGCGCGGAGCGCTCGGCGGGGGAAAGCGAAAGGGCGGGCATGGATGACTTCACTCTGAGGGCGCGGGCCGGGCGATCAGCCTCACGGCTTTTCTCCGGCGGCGCGCCGAAACCACGTAAAATCGCGACTTCGGCCCGAAACGGCCGCGAGTCGCGCGAATAAGACGCGTATTATCCGCCAAAAGCGCGGCTTCACGAAGCAATTGGCAGCAATCTCTCGTTCGAATGGCAAAGAATCGCTTTAACCAGCACTGGTTGCATGACCACATCAACGATCCGTACGTCAAGATGGCGCAGCGGGAAGGCTATCGCGCGCGCGCCGCGTACAAGCTCAAGGAAATCGACGAGCAGGACAAGCTGATCCGGCCGGGTCAGGTCATCGTCGACCTCGGCGCCACGCCGGGCAGCTGGAGCCAGTACGCGCGCAACAAGCTCGCGCAGGGCAGGCACCGCGACGCCGCGCGCGAAGGCGGCATCGACGGCACGATCATCGCGCTCGACATGTTGCCGATGGAGCCGATCGCCGACGTGCACTTCATCCTCGGCGACTTCCGCGAGGACGAGGTGCTCGCGCAATTGGAGGCGGTGCTCGAAGGTCGCGAGGTCGATCTTGTAATTTCAGACATGGCCCCCAATCTGTCCGGGGTGGCGATCGCGGACGCGGCACGGATCGAGCATGTGTGCGATCTGGCGCTTGAATTCTCGCAGAACCATCTGAAGCCGGATGGGGCGCTGCTGGTCAAGTGTTTCCACGGCAGTGGCTACAGCCAGATTGTCGAGAAGTTCAAGCAACAATTCAGGACGGTGGCTCCGCGCAAGCCGAAGGCTTCCCGCGACAAATCGTCCGAGACGTTTATTTTGGGTCGGCATCTCAAGCATCCCCGATAACCGGGGCGTGATGCCGCAGGCCCTGTCCCGGCCCTTGCCGGCCATGCGTTCCGCCTATCAGGGCGGTAATGAATCGTTATGGCAGGGGCCTGCGGACTGGATTAGAATGCCTGAAGAGCGCCGCAAGGAATATGTAGGCGCTCGTCTATGAGTGAAGGAGTGGTGCTTTGAACAACAATATGTTTTCCAAGGCAGCAGTGTGGCTGGTAATCGCACTGGTGCTGTTTACGGTGTTCAAGCAGTTCGATAAGCCCCGCGTCCAGGAAGGTGTGTCGTATTCGCAGTTCATGGACGACGCGAAGAACGGCAAGGTCAAGAACGTCATCGTGCAGGGGCGTAACCTCACCGTCACTCCCGCGGATGGCCAGAAGTACCAGATCGTGTCGCCCGGCGACATCTGGATGGTCGGCGACCTGATGAAGTACGGCGTGCAAGTCAGCGGCAAGGCAGACGACGAGCCGAATGCGTTCGTTTCCGCGCTCTACTATCTGGGGCCGACGATCCTGATCATCGGTTTCTGGTTCTACATGATGCGGCAGATGCAGGGCGGCGGTAAGGGCGGGGCGTTCTCGTTCGGCAAATCGCGCGCGCGTCTGATCGACGAAAACAACAACGCGGTCAATTTCTCCGACGTCGCGGGCTGCGACGAAGCGAAGGAGGAGGTGTCCGAACTGGTCGACTTCCTGCGCGATCCGCAGAAATTCCAGAAGCTCGGCGGCCGGATTCCGCGCGGCGTGCTGCTTGTCGGCCCGCCGGGCACCGGCAAGACGCTGCTCGCCCGCGCGATCGCCGGCGAGGCGAAGGTGCCGTTCTTCAGCATCTCGGGTTCCGATTTCGTCGAAATGTTCGTCGGCGTCGGCGCGGCCCGTGTGCGCGACATGTTCGAGCAGGCGAAGAAGCATGCGCCGTGCATCGTGTTCATCGATGAAATCGACGCGGTCGGCCGTCATCGCGGCGCCGGCATGGGCGGCGGCAACGACGAGCGCGAGCAGACCTTGAACCAGATGCTGGTCGAGATGGACGGCTTCGAGGCGAATTCGGGCGTGATCGTGATCGCCGCGACCAACCGTTCCGACGTGCTCGACAAGGCGCTGCTGCGCCCGGGTCGTTTCGACCGCCAGGTGTATGTCGGCCTGCCCGACATCCGCGGCCGCGAGCAGATCATGCGCGTGCACCTGCGCAAGGTGCCGATCTCGAACGACGTCGACGCGGCGGTCATCGCACGCGGCACGCCGGGCTTCTCGGGCGCCGATCTCGCGAACCTCGTGAACGAAGCCGCGCTGTTCGCGGCGCGTCGCGGCAAGCGCATCGTCGAGATGCAGGACTTCGAAGATGCGAAGGACAAGATCTTCATGGGTCCGGAGCGCAAGTCGGCCGTGATCCGCGAGGAAGCGAAGCGGGCCACCGCGTACCACGAGTCGGGCCACGCGGTGGTGGCGAAGCTGCTGCCGAAGGCCGATCCGGTGCACAAGGTCACGATCATCCCGCGCGGTCGCGCGCTGGGCGTGACCTGGCAGCTGCCGGAGCATGACAACGAGACCTATTCGAAGGACTACCTGCTCGATCGCCTCGCGATCCTGTTCGGCGGCCGGGTCGCGGAAGAGCTGTTCATGGACCTCCTCAGCACGGGGGCCTCGGACGACTTCAACAAGGCGACGCAAACCGCGCGTGCGATGGTGGCCCGTTTCGGGATGACCGATGCGCTCGGGCCGATGGTCTACGTCGACGACGAGAACGACGCCAGCCCGTTCGGGCGCGGCTTCACGCGCACGATTTCCGAGGCGACGCAGCAGAAGGTCGACGCGGAAATCCGCCGGGTGCTCGATCAGCAGTACAACCTCGCGCGTCGCCTGCTCGACGAGAACCGCGACAAGGTCGAGGCGATGACGGCCGCGCTGATGGAGTGGGAGACGATCGACGCCGATCAGATCAACGACATCATGGAAGGTCGTCCGCCGCGCTCGCCGAAGAGCAGCCCGCCCGCGAGCGATCCGTCGTCGGGCGGCAGCGCCGGCACCGAAGTCAAGCCGGGCAACGCGACCGCACCGGCCTGACCGGGCGCGCGCTGGATTCACGGGCTGGTGTGGCTGTCACACCGGCCCGTTTTGCTTTCTCCGCACTATCATTGCGACACCACGCGTCGCTCTTATCCGTGTCCAGATCTTCTTTCCCGTTCGTCCCCGCGCCGCTGCGCTGCGGCCGCTTCACGCTCGACTTCACCCGTCCGCTCGTGATGGGCATCCTCAACGTCACCCCGGATTCGTTCTCGGACGGCGGCCGCTATCTCGCGCGCGACGCCGCGCTGCGTCAGGCCGAGCAGATGCTGGCCGACGGCGCGGACCTGCTCGACATCGGCGGCGAATCGACCCGCCCCGGCGCGCCGCCGGTGCCGCTCGACGAGGAACTGGCGCGCGTGATCCCGCTCATCGAGGCGCTGCGCGGGGCCGGCGTGCCGCTGTCGGTGGATACCTACAAGCCGGATGTGATGCGTGCGTCGCTGGCGGCCGGCGCGGACCTGATCAACGATATCTGGGGGCTGCGCCAGCCGGGCGCGATCGAGGCGGTGAAGGACAGTGAATGCGGGCTGTGCGTGATGCATATGCTCGGCGAGCCTCAGACCATGCAGGTGGGCGAACCGGCCTACGATGACGTGGTCGGCGAGGTGCGCGATTTTCTCGCGGCGCGCGCGACGGCCCTGCAGGCGGCGGGCATCGACGCCCAGCGCATCAGCGTCGATCCGGGCTTCGGGTTCGGCAAGACGGTGATCGAGCACAACTACGCCTTGCTCGCGCATCTGCCCGCGACCACGCCCGCGCGGCCCGACGGCCGGCCTTACCCGATCCTCGCCGGCATGTCGCGCAAGTCGATGCTGGGCGCGGTGATCGACAAGCCCGCGCCGGAGCGGGTCGCGGCGAGCGTCGCGGCCGCGCTGTGCGCGGTGGAGCGGGGCGCGGCGATCGTGCGGGTGCACGATGTCGCGCCGACCGTCGATGCACTGAAAATCTGGCATGCCGTGCGCGAAGCCGCACGTCGCGCTTAAGTCGAAACAAGGAGGAATATTCCCTATGGGACGTCGTTATTTCGGTACGGACGGCATTCGCGGCACGGTTGGCGAGGCGCCGATCACGCCGGATTTCGTGCTGCGGCTCGGCTACGCGGCCGGCAAGGTCCTCGCGCGCGCCTCGGGCGCCCAGGCCGCCGGCGCGCGACCGACGGTGCTGATCGGCAAGGACACGCGGGTGTCGGGCTACATGCTTGAAGCCGCGCTGGAGGCGGGCTTCTCGGCGGCGGGCGTCGACGTGATGCTGGCCGGCCCGATGCCGACGCCGGGCGTCGCATACCTGACGCGCGCGCTGCGCCTGTCGGCGGGCGTCGTGATCAGCGCGTCGCACAACCCGTACCACGACAATGGGATCAAGTTTTTCTCGGCCGACGGCAACAAGCTCCCGGACGAGACGGAGTCTGAAATCGAGGCGTGGCTCGACAAGCGGCTCGACTGCGCGCCGTCCGACGGGCTCGGCAAGGCGCGCCGGCTCGACGACGCGGGCGGCCGCTACATCGAGTTCTGCAAAAGCACGTTCCCGGCGGCGTTCGATCTGCGCGGCATGAAGCTCGTGATCGATTGCGCGCATGGCGCGGCCTACCAGATCGCGCCGCACGTGTTTCACGAGCTCGGCGCCGACGTGATCCCGATCGGCGTCGCGCCGAACGGTTTCAACATCAACGACGGCGTCGGCGCGACCGCGCCGGACGCGCTGATGCGTTCGGTGCGCGCGAACCGTGCGGATCTCGGCATCGCGCTCGACGGCGACGCGGATCGGCTGCAGGTGGTTGACGGCGCGGGCCGCCTGTACAACGGCGACGAGCTGCTGTACGTCCTGGTCAAGGACCGGATCGCGACCAACGGCCGGGTCGACGGCGCGGTCGGCACGCTGATGACGAATCTGGCCGTCGAGGTGGCGCTGAAACAGGCGGGCGTGCAGTTCGTGCGCGCGGCGGTTGGTGACCGCTATGTGCTCGAACAACTGCACGAGCGCGGCTGGCAGCTTGGCGCGGAGGGGTCGGGTCATATCCTGTCGCTCGATCGTCATTCGACCGGAGACGGCATTGTTTCCGCGCTGCTGGTGCTGGCCGCGCTCAAGCGCAGCGGGCAGACGCTCGCCGAGATGCTGAACGGCGTCACGTTGTTTCCGCAGAAGCTGATCAACGTCCGCATGAAGCCGGGCGCGGACTGGAAAGGCAGCGCGGCGATCCGCGACGCGATTGCGTCCGCCGAGCAGGCGCTGGCCGGCAGCGGCCGGGTGCTGATCCGTGCCTCGGGCACCGAGCCCGTGTTGCGCGTGATGGTCGAGGCCGAGGATGCCGCGGCCGCGGCCCGCCATGCGGAGGCGATCGCCGAGGTGGTGCGCGAAGCCACCACCTGAGCGCAGCGCGCGGGCCGGCGGACCTGTCCGCATATCCATGACTTTTACCTCTCATGATATGCCCCGCCCACAAAATCCCGGACAGGTCCGGGCCGGCCGTCACGCCGGCGGCGCGCGCATCCTGCATCGCTCAGTCCCTCAATCCGGCGTGGCGTCAGCCGCGCCGCGCACCGGCACCGCGCACCGCGCACCGCGCACCGCGCACCGCGCACCGCGCACCGCGCACCGCGCACCGCGCACCGCGCACCGGCACCGCGCACCGGCACCGCGCACCGGCACCGCGCACCGGCACCGCGCACCGCTCACCGCTCACCGGCACCCGGCACCGGCACCGGCACCCGGCACCGGCACCGCTCACCGGCACCGGCACCGGCACCGGCACCGGCACCGGCCACCAGCCACCAGCCACCAGCCACCAGCCACCAGCACCCGCCGCGCGGGGCCATCCCCAACGCTTCACGGGCTTCTATTTCACGCATCTCCGGCGCCCGCCGCGGGATTTTTTTCCGTCCCGTGACTTTTCGCCTACCCTCTACAGGCGGGCTTGCCCAGCCGCGCATCGCCGCCCATTTTCCCGCGTTGCCGCCTTTCAAACAGTCATGTTACTGTCACGCCAGTTTCATCGATTGTCACATTACCGTCATGAGCAGCCCCTAATCTTCGCGGTGCCGTAGTCATCCGCTCACACACTGGAGGTCTCATGAAATTGATGCAAACCGCGTTTGCCGGCCTGGCTGGCGCGCTTTTCGCGGTCGCCGCGCACGCCGCCGACATCACCGGCGCGGGCAGCACCTTCGCGATGCCGATCTACACGAAATGGGCCGCTGACTACCAGCAGTCCGGCGGTGCGAAGATCAACTACCAGGGCATCGGCTCGTCGGGCGGTCTCAAGCAGATCATCGCGAAGACGGTCGATTTCGCCGGCTCCGACGCACCGCTGAAGGACGATGAACTGGCCAAGGAAGGCCTGTTCCAGTTCCCGACCGTCGTCGGCGGCGTGGTGCCCGTGATCAACGTGCCCGGCGTGAAGCCCGGCGAGATCGCGCTGTCGGGCCCGGTGCTCGGCGACATCTACCTGGGCAAGATCAAGAAGTGGAACGATCCGGCGATCGCCGCGCTGAACCCGAAGGTCAAGCTGCCGGATACCGACATCGCGGTGGTGCGCCGCGCGGACGGCTCGGGCACGAGCTTCATCTGGACGAACTACCTGTCGAAGGTCAACGAAGAGTGGAAGTCGAAGATCGGCGAAGGCACGACCGTCAACTGGCCGACCGGCACGGGCGGCAAGGGCAACGACGGCGTCGCGGCTTTCGTGCAGCGTCTGCCGGGCGCGATCGGCTACGTCGAGTGGGCGTACGCGAAGAAGAACAACATGGTCTACACGGACCTGAAGAACGCGACGGGCAACGTGGTCGAGCCGAAGACCGAAACCTTCAAGGCAGCGGCCGCCGGCGCGAACTGGTCGAAGTCGTTCTACCAGATCCTGACGAACCAGCCGGGCAAGGATGCATGGCCGGTGGTCGGCGCGACCTTCGTGCTCCTGCACGCGAAGCAGGAAAAGCCGGCGCAAGGCGCGGAAACGCTGAAATTCTTCGACTGGGCGTTCAAGAACGGCTCGAAGGCCGCGGATGACCTCGACTACATCTCGCTGCCGTCGGCGGTCGAGACCGAGATCCGCAAGCAGTGGAAGGTCAAGGTGACGGACGCAGCAGGCAAGTCGGTCGCCGAGTAAGCGGCAGCGGTTCGCCGCCCGGTTCACCGGGCGGCGTGTGCGGTACCGGTGGGCGGCCCAGGCCGTCCGCCCCTGAATAACAGGCTCCCATGTCTGATTTTCCTCTCGCGTCGACGAGCCAAGGGCTCCAGCGCGCGCCGAGCCGGCTCGGCGACCTCATCTTCGGCGGCCTGACGCGTCTCGCTGCGATCGTCACGCTGCTGCTGCTCGGCGGCATCATCGTTTCGCTGATCATCGCGTCGATGCCGACCATCCAGAAATTCGGCCTGGCCTTCCTCTGGCAATCCGAATGGGATCCCAATTCCGACGTGTACGGGGCGTTGGTGCCGATCTACGGCACGATCGTCACGTCCCTCATCGCCCTCGTGATCGCGGTGCCGGTCAGCTTCGGCATCGCGCTGTTCCTCACCGAGCTGTCGCCCGTCTGGCTGCGCCGTCCGCTCGGCATCGCGATCGAGCTGCTCGCCGCGATCCCGTCGATCGTGTACGGCATGTGGGGCCTGCTCGTGTTCGCGCCGATCTTCGCGGAATACTTCCAGAAGCCCATCGGCAAGCTGCTCGGCCCGATCCCGGGGCTCGGCGCCTTGTTCCAGGGCCCGCCGATCGGCATCGGCATCCTGAGCGCGGGCGTGATCCTCGCGATCATGATCATCCCGTACATCGCCTCGGTGATGCGTGACGTGTTCGAGGTCACGCCGGTGCTGCTCAAGGAGTCGGCCTACGGAATCGGCTGCACGACCTGGGAAGTGATGTGGAAGATCGTGCTGCCCTATACGAAGACCGGCGTGATCGGCGGCGTGATGCTCGGCCTCGGCCGCGCGCTCGGCGAGACCATGGCCGTGACCTTCGTGATCGGCAACACCAACCTGCTCGACAACATCTCGCTGTACTCGCCGGGCAACAGCATCACCTCCGCGCTCGCCAACGAGTTCGCGGAAGCGGCGCCGGGCCTGCATACCTCGGCGCTGATGGAACTCGGGCTGATCCTGTTCGTGATCACCTTCATCGTGCTGGCCATCTCCAAGCTGATGCTGCTGCGCCTCGAAAAAGGAGAGGGCAAGAAATGAGCGAGCCTATTCTGAACCTGCCGGGCGGCGTGCGCGGCGCGGCGCTCGACGCGATGCGCGAGAAGCTGCAGCGCCGCCGCAAGGCGACCAACGCGATGGCGCTCACGGCCTCGCTGGGCGCGATGGTGTTCGGCCTCGTGTGGCTCGTCTGGATTCTCTACACGACGCTGCATCTCGGCATCGGCGGCCTGTCGGTGTCGCTGTTCATCGAGTCGACTCCCGCGCCGAACACCGCGGGCGGCGGCCTCGCGAATGCGATCGTCGGCAGCCTGATGCTGGTCGGCCTCGCGACCTTCGTCGGCACGCCGGTCGGGATCCTCGCGGGCGTCTATCTGGCCGAGTACGGCCAGAAGAACTGGCTCGCGAGCCTGATGCGCTTCATCAACGACATCCTGCTGTCCGCGCCGTCGATCGTCGTCGGCCTGTTCGTGTATGCGCTCGTGGTCGCGAAGTCGGGCCGCTTCAGCGGCTGGGCCGGCGTGATCGCGCTCGCGCTGCTGCAGGTGCCGATCGTGATCCGCACCACCGAGAACATGCTGAAGCTGGTGCCGAACGCGCTGCGCGAGGCGGCCTTTGCGCTCGGCACGCCGAAATGGCGGATGGTGATGGCGATCACGCTGCGCGCGTCGATCGGCGGGATCGTGACGGGCGTGCTGCTCGCGGTCGCGCGGATCGCCGGCGAAACCGCGCCGCTCCTGTTCACCGCGCTGTCGAACCAGTTCTTCTCGCTCGACATGAACCAGCCGATCGCGAACCTGCCGGTCACGATCTACAAGTTCGCCATGAGCCCGTTCGCCGAGTGGCAGTCACTCGCCTGGGCCGGCGTCTTCCTGATTACGCTCGGCGTGCTGGGGCTCAATATCCTCGCGCGCTCGATCTTCTCGAAAAAGTAACGGCGGAGCAATCCGATGAACATGGCAGAAAGCCACCTGAACTCCATCGATCGCGCCACGGCGCCGGCCGGCGGCCACGCGCAACCGGGCGAGAGCCCGCTCGCGCCGCTCAACGCGAAGATCGAAGTCAACAACCTGAACTTCTTCTACAACAAGTTCCATGCGCTGAAGAACATCAACATGCGCATCCCGGAAGGCAAGGTGACCGCGTTCATCGGCCCGTCGGGTTGCGGCAAGTCGACGCTCCTGCGCACCTTCAACAAGATGTACGCGCTCTATCCGGAGCAGCGCGCGGAAGGCCAGATCGTGATGGACGGCGAGAACCTGCTCGAGACCACGCGCGACATCTCGCTCCTGCGCGCGCGGATCGGCATGGTGTTCCAGAAGCCGACCCCGTTCCCGATGTCGATCTATGACAACATCGCGTTCGGCGTGAAAATGTTCGAGAAACTCACGCGCTCGGAGATGGACGACCGCGTCGAGTGGGCGCTGACCAAGGCCGCGCTGTGGAACGAGGTGAAGGACAAGGTTCACCAGAGCGGCTACGGGCTGTCCGGCGGCCAGCAGCAGCGCCTGTGCATCGCGCGCGGCATCGCGATCCGGCCGGAAGTGCTGCTGCTCGACGAGCCGTGCTCGGCGCTCGACCCGATCTCGACCGGCCGCATCGAGGAACTGATCGCGGAGCTGAAGAGCGACTACACGGTCGTGATTGTCACGCACAACATGCAGCAGGCGGCGCGCTGCTCGGACTACACGGCGTACATGTACCTGGGCGAACTGATCGAGTTCGGCGAGACCGAGAAGATCTTCATCAAGCCGGTGCGCAAGGAAACCGAGGATTACATCACCGGCCGCTTCGGTTGATGAGGGAGAGAACACATCATGTCGGATAAACATCTGTCCAGCCAGTTCGACGCCGATCTGAACGCGGTGTCGTCGAAGGTTCTGGAAATGGGCGGCCTCGTCGAGGCGCAGATCACGGAGGCGATGCACGCGCTCAACGAGTTCGACCGCGCGGCGGCCGAGCGCGTGATCGCGGCGGAAGAGCGCCTCAATCACATGGAAGTCGAGATCGACGAGGAGTGCGGCAACATCATCGCGCGCCGCCAGCCGGCCGCGCGCGACCTGCGGCTCCTGATGTCGATCTCGAAGACGATCACGAACCTCGAGCGCGCGGGCGACGAGGCGGAGAAGATCGCGAAGCGGGTGCGGCGCCTCGTCGACGAGCCGGTCGCGCGCAGCGTGAACATCGCCGAGATCAAGATCTCGGGCGAGATGGCCGTGACGATCCTGCGTCGGGCGCTCGACGCGTTCGCGCGCCTCGACACGGTCGCGGCCGCGCAGATCGTCAAGGACGACAAGGAAATCGACCTCGAATTCCGCGCGTTCGTGCGCAAGCTCGTGTCGTACATGCAGGAAGATCCGCGTACGATCTCGGTCGGGCTCGACTATCTGTTCATCGCGAAGGCGATCGAGCGGATCGGCGACCACGCGAAGAACATCGCCGAATTCATCATCTACATCGTGAAGGGCACCGACGTGCGGCACCAGCCGCGCGATCTGCTCGACCGCGAAGCCAACAGTTAACACGTCACTTTAAGGACGGACAGAGGTGCCGATGCCCAGCAACATTCTTGTCATTGAAGATGAGCCTGCGATTTCCGAATTGATCTCGGTGAATCTTCAGCACGCGGGCCATTGCCCGATTCGCGCATACAACGCGGAGCAGGCGCAGAACCTGATCAGCGACGTGCTGCCGGATCTGGTGCTGCTCGACTGGATGCTGCCGGGCAAGTCCGGCATCGCGTTCGCGCGTGACCTGCGCAACAACGAGCGCACCAAGCATATCCCGATCATCATGCTCACCGCGCGCGGCGACGAGCAGGACAAGGTGCTGGGTCTCGAGATCGGCGCGGACGATTACGTGACCAAGCCGTTCTCGCCGAAGGAGCTGATGGCGCGCATCAAGGCGGTGCTGCGCCGCCGCGCGCCGCAGCTGACCGAGGACGTGGTGTCGATCAACGGCCTGCGCCTCGATCCCGCCACGCACCGGGTCGCGGCGCACGCCGAGGGCAGCGAGATCAAGCTCGACCTCGGCCCGACCGAGTTCCGCCTGCTGCATTTCTTCATGACGCACCCGGAGCGCGTGCACAGCCGCACGCAGTTGCTCGATCAGGTGTGGGGCGATCACGTGTTCGTCGAGGAACGCACCGTCGACGTGCACATCAAGCGCCTGCGCGCGGCGCTCAAGCCGGCCGGCTGCGATGCTATGATCGAAACCGTGCGCGGCAGCGGCTACCGGCTCGCCAAGCACGCATGACATCACCCGCGGCGCGCCGCGCGCGCTGCCTGAATCACACAGTTTTCCTCTTGCTTGAGCGCCATCCATGAACATCATCTGGGCGCGTTTTCTGGTGTCGCTCGTGCTGCTCGCGCTGCTGAGCACGCTGATCGGCGTGTTCATCGGCATCAGGAGCGCGCTGGTCTTCGCGCTCCTGATGCTGGTCGCGCAAAGCTTCTTCGGCACCTTTCATACACAGCGCCTGTGGCGTCTGCTCGATGCGCCCGTCTACGGCGAGGTGCCGAGCGCGCCGGGCATCTGGGGCGAAATCTATTACCGGTTGCACAAGCTGGCCAAGCAATGGCACGCGCAGGTGCGCCAGGTCGAGCAGCAGCACTCGCGCTTCATCCAGGCGATCCAGGCCTCGCCGAACGGCGTCGCGATGCTCGACGACCGCGACCAGATCGAGTGGTGCAACGCGATCGCCGAGGTTCACTTCGGGCTCGACGCGAAGCGCGATCTGCGCCAGCACATCACGCACCTGGTCCGGCATCCTGATTTCGTCCGCTACCTGAACGCGCAGCATTACGACGAGATGCTCGTGATGCGCGGAATGGGCGGCGCGCGCCAGAACGTGCTGTCGGTGCAGGTGTTCCCGTACGGGGAAAACCGCAAGCTGCTGCTCACGCAGGACATCACGGAACTCGAACGCACCGACGCGATGCGGCGCGACTTCGTCGCGAACGTGTCGCACGAGTTGAAGACGCCGCTCACGGTGTTGTCCGGTTTCCTCGAGACCTTGCGCGAGCTGCCCCTGTCGGAGGACGAGCGGGCGCGTTACCTGGAAATGATGGAGCAGCAGGCGTCGCGCATGCGCTCGATCGTGACCGACCTGCTGGTGCTCGCGAAACTCGAAGGCGAAAGCAAGCCGCCCGCCGATCGCGTGGTCGACATGCGCGGCGTGCTCGGTCATCTGCGGGAAGATGCGAACACGCTGTCGAGCGGCCATCATCAGATCAGTTTCGATATCGACGAGGCGCTCTCGGTGACAGGCGCGCAGACGGAGATCTTCAGCGCGCTCGGCAACCTGGTCACGAATGCGGTGCGCTACACGCCCGAGGGCGGCAGGATCCGCGTCGAATGGCGGCGCGACGGTGCGCAGGCGGTGTTCTCGGTGACCGACAGCGGCCTCGGCATCCCGGCCGCCGACCTGCCGCGCCTGACCGAACGCTTCTACCGCGTCGACCGCAGCCGTTCGCGCGACACGGGCGGCACGGGGCTCGGGCTCGCGATCGCGAAGCACGTGCTGCAGCGGCATGACGCGCAACTGCTGATCCAGAGCGAGGAAGGGCGCGGCAGCACCTTCACCGCGCGCTTTCCCGCGCATCGCACGATCGTGAACCGGCGCGCGGCCTGAGTGCGATCCGATACGGCGAAAAAGAGGCGGCGCGAGCCGCCTTTTTCATGTCCGGCGCGCGGGTGTCAGATGTTCGCGCCGCCGTCGATCGTGATCGCCGCGCCGGTGATGAAGCGGCTTTCCTCGCTCGCGAGATAGGCGACCGCGCCGGCGACGTCGTCGGGCGCGCCGAAATGGCCGAGCGCGAGCCGGCCGCGCTGGTAGTCCGCGTGCGGACCGTCGGCCGGATTCATGTCGGTGTCGACCGGGCCCGGATGCACGAGGTTCGCCGTGACGCCGCGCGGCCCGAGGTCGCGCGCGATGCCCTTGTTGAGGCCGATCAAGGCCGCCTTCGTCATCGCGTAGACGGCCGCCGCGCCGTTGTCGACGACTTCCGCGAGGCAACTGCCGATCGTGATCACGCGGCCGCCCGCGCGCAGATGGCGCGCCGCCGCCTGGGTCGTCGCGAACACGGCGCGCACGTTGACCGCGACGAGTTCGTCGAATTCGTCGAACGTGATGTCCTCGAACGGCTTGATCAGGCCGAGCCCCGCGTTGTTGACCAGGATGTCGAGGCGGCCGAATGCCTCCACGGTCTGTTCGACCGCGCGGGCCGCCGCGCGCGCGTCGGCGGCGTCGGCCTGCAGGGCCAGCGCGCGCCGGCCGAGCGCCTCGATCTCGCGCACCACGGCCTGCGCCGCGTCGGCCGAACGGGCGTAGGTGACGACGACGTCGGCGCCGTCCGCCGCGAGGCGGCGCGCGATCGCGGCGCCGATCCCGCGGCTCGCGCCGGTGACGAGCGCGACCTTGCCGGTCAGCGGCGTGCGGCCGCGCACGAGCGGTTGGACGATGGATGGGGCAAGCACGGAGGTCGACATGATCGTTCCTTTCTGTAGTGATCGTTATAAAATGATGCGGGACGGCTGGCAGGCCGTCAATCGATTTATTTAGTGACCGTTATATAAATAGGGAATGACATGGCAGAGCGGGGACGTCCGCGTCGTTTCGACCGCGATGAAGCGCTGGCGCGCGCGATGGAACTGTTCTGGGCGCGCGGCTACGAAGCCACCAGCATGGCCGATCTGACGGCGGCGATGGGGGTGGCCGCGCCGAGCCTGTACGCGGCGTTCGGCGGCAAGGACGCGTTGTTCCGGGCGGTGGTGGAGCGTTATCTGTGCACCGACGGCCGACATGTGCTGGACGCGCTCGATGCGCCGGGCGCGGTGCGCGACGCGCTCGGGCGGACGCTGATGACGGCCGCGTGGAGCCTGACGCTCGAGGCGCGGCCGCGCGGCTGTCTGGTCGTGCTGGGCGCGCTGCCCGGCGAGGTGGCGAGCGAGGAGGCGTGCGCGCTGTTGCGCGAGCAGCGGCGCGCGTTCGTCGTGCGCTTGCGCGATCACCTCGCGCGCGCGCTGCGGGAGGGTGAATTGCCGGCTGGTGCGAGCGTCGATGCGCTCGCGGAATATTTCGTGACGGTGCTGTACGGAATGTCGATCCAGGCGCGCGACGGCGCGTCGCGCGCGCAGCTGGAAGGGGTGGCGCGGACCGCGCTCATGGCCTGGCCGGCGGCCTGAGCGTCGCGCGCGGGAAGCGGCGGCCGTCGGCGGTCACGGGCAGAATTTCGCGAGCAGGCCGAGCTGCGCGCTGCGCGGCGTCTTGCCCGCGCGGCGGCGTCGATAGTGGCCGTCGCTCTGCATCAGCCACGCGGACTGATTGTCGCCGAGGAAGACCGACAGCCCCTCGGCGATCACGCGGCGCTTGAGCCTGCGCTCGTGGATCGGGAACGCGACCTCGACGCGGCGGAACAGGTTGCGGTCCATCCAGTCGGCGCTCGACAGGTAGACGAGCTCCTTGCCGTCCGCATGGAAATAGTAGATCCGGTGGTGTTCGAGGAAGCGTCCGATGATCGAGCGCACCGTGATGTTGTCCGACAGCCCCGGCACGCCCGGTTGCAGCGCGCACACGCCGCGTACGATCAGATCGACCTTGACCCCCGCCTGCGAGGCCTCGTACAGCTCGGCGATCACGCTCGGCTCCAGCAGCGCGTTCATCTTCGCGACGATCCGCGCGCGCTTGCCGGCGCGCGCGTTGGCGATTTCGGCGCGGATGCCGTCGATGATGCGCGGATGCAGCGTGAACGGCGATTGCCACAGCGCGTGCAGCTTCAGCTCGCCGCCGATCCCGGTCAGCTGCTGGAATACGTGGTGCACGTCCTCGCACAGCGCGGGTTCGGTCGTCATCAGGCCGAAGTCGGTGTAGAGGCGCGCGGTGCGTGGATGGTAGTTGCCGGTGCCGAGGTGCACGTAGCGGCGCAATACCGACTTGCCGCCGCGCGTCACGCGCCGGACGATCAGCATCATCTTCGCGTGGCACTTGTGACCGACCACGCCGTACACGACGTGCGCGCCGACGGCCTCGAGCTGGGCCGCCCAGTTGATGTTGGTCTCCTCGTCGAAGCGCGCGAGCAGCTCGACGACGACGGTCACTTCCTTGCCGTTGCGCGCGGCTTCCATCAGCGCGTCCATCAGCGGCGAATCGGTGCCGGTGCGGTAGATGGTCTGCTTGATCGCGACCACGCTCGGATCCTGGGCGGCCTGCTGCAGCAGCTCCAGCACGGGCTGGAAGCTTTCGTACGGATGGTGGAGCAGGATGTCGCCGTGGTCGATCGCGTCGAAGATCGACGGCGCGTTGGCGATCGCGGCCGGGATCGCCGGCGTGAACGGCGCGAACTTGAGTTCCGGCAGATCGACGAGATCGGGCAACTGCATCAGGCGCACGAGGTTGACGGCGCCGTTGACGCGGTAGCAGTCCTTGTCGTTGAGATTGCTCTCGTCGAGCAGGCGTCGCACCAGGTGCGGCGGCGTATCCGCCGAGACCTCGAGCCGCACCGCGTTGCCGAGATGGCGCGCGGGCAACTCGCCTTGCAGCGCGACGCGCAGGTTGGTGATTTCGTCCTCGTCGACGAACAGTTCGCTGTTGCGCGTGATGCGGAACTGGTTGCAGCTCTTCACGGTGAGCTTCGGGAACAGCTCGCCGACGAAGTATTGCATCAGCGAGCTGAGCAGCACGAAGCCGTGCTGGAATCCCGACAGCGCCTGCGGCATGCGCACGAGGCGCGGCAGCGCGCGCGGCGCCTGCACGATGCCCATCACCGCCTGGCGGCCGAACGCGTCGCGGCCCTCCAGCTCGACCACGAAGTTCAGGCTCTTGTTCAGCACGCGCGGGAACGGATGCGCGGGATCGAGGCCGATCGGCGTGAGCACCGGCAGCAGCTCGTCGAAGAAGTGGCGGTGCGCCCACTCGATCTGCCCCTCGCTCCAGCTTTCGGGCGAATGGAAGTAGATGCCTTCGTGTTCGAGGGCGGGCAGCACGGTCTCGTGCAGCAGCGTGTACTGGCGGTGCACGAGGCGCTGCGCCCGCTCGACGACGAGGTCGTACACGTGCTGCAGCGACATGCCGTCGGGCGCGACCGCGCCGGGGTTGTCGCGCATCTGTTCTTGCAGCCCGGCCATGCGGACCTCGAAGAATTCGTCGAGGTTGCTGCTGGTGATGCAAATGAAGCGCAGCCGTTCGAGGAGGGGAACGTGGGGATCGGCGGCCTGTGCCAGCACGCGCTCGTTGAACCCCAGGATGCCCAATTCGCGGTTGAGAAGCGGGTAACGGATGGACATCGGCAGAGAAGACGGAAAATCAGGCGAAGACTCGAAAGGACGCTCGGAAATTCTCACGGTGCGATGACGTCTTGATGACAGTTTGATGTTTATCGCCAAATAATACGACGGAAAACACCGGGGCTCATCCGGATTTCCGCTATATACAATGAAGGAACGCAGGATCTCGCGTCAGGCGACACGTGAAAGCGTACTACGCTTTAAAATGGCGCCTTTGATTTTTACGGCCGGCGCGGCAATCGCCCGGCGGTCGGACGAGAACGGAGCCCTCTCGATGGTTACATCCCCGCATTTACTGGCAGCGGTCGATCTCGGCTCCAACAGCTTCCGGCTGATTGTCGGGCGGGTCGAGGAGACGCCGGCGGGCAGTCAGATCTATCCTGTCGACGCGTTGCGCGAGCCGGTGCGGCTCGCGGCCGGGCTGTCGGGCGACAAGCTGCTCGACCGGGCGTCGCAGGAGCGCGGCTGGGAGGCCTTGAAGCGTTTCGGCGAGCGGCTGCGCGATTTCCACCCGGATCACGTGCGCGCGGTCGCGACCAATACCCTGCGGGTCGCGAAGAACGCGGCCGAATTCCTCGGCGAGGCGCAGGCGGCGCTCGGCTTCCCGATCGAAGTGATCGCGGGGCGCGAGGAGGCGCGGCTGATCTACGCGGGCGCCGCGCACTCGGTGCCCGCGAACGCGGGCAAGCGGCTCGTGGTCGACATCGGCGGCGGTTCGACCGAGTTCATCATCGGCTCGCACTACACGCCGCTCGTGATGGAAAGCCTCTACATCGGCTGCGTGAGCCACAGCCGCGCCTTCTTCCCGGCGGGCAACGTCGACGAATACACGATGCGCCAGGCCGAACTGGCCGCGAAGCGC